>JANWKP010000001.1 GCA_025451315.1 Nitrososphaerales archaeon
AAGAATTACCCATAGAAAAAAATTAGAACTTGGTAAAGATGTTATTTCGGATTTTAAAGAGTTTCTTGATAAAATTTCGCCACTATATAATTATGGCAAGTTAGGAGCAATTTTGATTCAATTACCTCCCAGTTTTAGCATTGAGTATTTCATAACTTTAGAAAAATTTTTAGACAAGATACCAAGAAAACCAGAAAGTGGAAATCAAGTTGATAACAATACTATTACTACTACAAATAAAGTAAATGATGATTATCAATATGCAATAGAATTTAGACATCCATCTTGGAATACAGAAGGACCATTAGAATTACTCAAACATTACAATATTGCTAATGTAATAACTGATTCTCCTGAAAAAGAAAATCTTTCATTTCTGTCTACTTCTGTAGTTTCGTCTTTAGATCACTCCTTTGTAAGATTTCATGGAAGGAATACTTCTAGTGGGCATTATTGGTATAACTATCTTTATTCAAAGCAAGAATTAGAACCCTGGATAGATAAAGTTAGAGAGTTAGAAAATCAAACTAAAAAACTTCGAATATATTTTAATAACCATTATGGAGGAAAAGCCGTAATTAATGCATTACAGTTTAAAGAAATGAATGGTTTATCATTAAATGATAAAGAGAGAAATATCCTACAAAAAGGACAAAATTATTATCGCTGTTATTGATCTTTAATCATAAAAGTTTTTTCTTACCTATATAATAATAATTTAGAATTGGAATATTATCTAGGATGTTCTGGATGGAGTTATGAAGGATGGAAAGGATCATTTTATCTTCAAGAACTAGATAATAGATACTGGCTTTCATATTATTCTAAAATTTTTGATTTTGTTGAAATAGATTCTACCTTTTACAAAATACCTTCTCGCTTCATGGTTATCAACTGGAATAAAAGAACACCAGAAAATTTCAGATTTGCTGTAAAGTTTCCAAAAGTTATAACTCATGATAAACGTCTAAAAGATGTAAAAAAGGAGATAGAACAATTTTATGATGGAATGGAACCATTATATGACAAAATACTTGTATTTTTAATTCAATTACCGCCTTCCTTACAAATTGGTGAAGGATTAGATCGGATTAAGAATCTAAGTTACCATTTAGATCCATCTTTTAGATATGCGATAGAAGTTAGACATCATAGTTGGTTCAATGAACTTTTTTACAATGTTCTTAAAGAAAAAAACTATAGTCTTGTATGGAGTCAACAAGATATTTTAATTACACCTCCAGTTGTGACTACAGATTTTATATATTTGAGATTGATAGGTGATAGAAGTATTGATGAACGAAACTTTGGTAAAATAAATAAAGACAGAACAAAAGAAATGGAAATTTGGTCCAAGATCTTGGAAGATGTTGATAGAAAGGTAGACGATATACATACAGTAATAATCGCCGCTAATAATCACTATGCTGGTTTTGGTCCAATGACTGCCAAGTTATTTGCAGATATGAGGAATTTGAAGAACCGAATAAGGTCATTTCCTATCTTAGATTACAAATTACCTTTTAATGACACGATTATAAATAAAAATAAACAAAATTACAGAACATATAAACAACAACAAAATTCGAAGCCAAGACAGACTGACATTTCAGAATTCTTTGACTAACCTATTTAATTTATTCAATCAATAATAATTCTATAAGCTTTTCTTGTTTAAAGTTCCATCACATTCGAAGTGCAGGGATTGAGATACGAACCTTATAATCAAACTTTGTGGATCAACTAGATAAGATAATTATCTTGTACATGCTACTTTTTTAGATGGTTGAAATATAATTGAAGTGCTTAGATAGACTTGCTAACATAGTATTAGTGAATTAGAGTAGTTAATGTTTATTGTGATTTCCAATTTCTAATTTTTAGTAGTTAAATCTATTGTAAAAAGAATTTGCTGAATTTTTTGTTACTAATATTAATAAGATATCGCTAGAGTAATAGATTAATGAAATATCTTTACAAATTTCCATATCCTTGTTTGTAGAGAAGATATTTACCGAAATAATTGTCTTAATATTTATTAAAATATTTTTATTCCAATATGCCGATATATATTGAAGGAAAATATATGAAAAATTCAGTTATTGCAATTCAATCCTTTATGATGACTACAATATTGTATGCACTTCTAGTCCCTGTATTATTTGAAATGGATAATGTTTTTGGAGGAGAAAACTTTGTTGATGATTATAATAATGGTAAAATGACTACGTATAGTCAACAAGTAGGAGAGATGGAAACTGAATGTAAATCTCCTTGCTCATCTACTGCAGAAATGTGCATTGAAATATGTGCTTAACGACTTTTTTTTTATTTTATTTATTAATTCATTCATTATTTATTTTTTTTAATCTGGTAATTGGTAATAGATTTTGTGTCTTACTATTCCTCAATTTTATTTAAAATGCTTTGGAGAACATCTTTATTGTTATGATAAATTAAATGGTAATAGATTTAGAAATACTCTTAAAAATATTGGACAGGAACGGTTATTTTATGATACGAAAACAAGTGATGGAATAATAGAAAATTTTTTATTGGTTTAATATTCAAATTACTTAAAATAGCAGAAGATCTTTTGAGATCGATCGTTAAATTATTTTCAGAAATAGTCGTTAGGAGAATTACTAATTTACAAATAATAGACATGATCGCCATATTAGGTTCTGCTTCTATTTTTTAGTAATATATTTAAAAGACAAAAATTTCCGCAAATTAGTTAATTCTATAGTGTTACCATTGTTAAACAATTTAAATAAGTTTATAAGCATCATTTTAAAACAATTGGAAACTTATAAAAATATCTTTAATATCTTACGTCCCATTATTATTAAATTGGGTATAAATGTATATTAGTTTATCATTTCTTTCGAGATCTGTTTGAATTCTTACCAGCCAATAGTTCAACCTATTTTTTCGATTGTAAAGATCTCTCATTTCAAAGCGTGGTATACTATATGCTGATCGGGACCTATTACCTTTGCTAATAATGTGGGCCGAAGAAGAAATAGTTTCTAATTTTTCTGCAATTTTATTTGAGGGGACTCGAAGCGAGGAATCAAAGCCTTGAGCGGGATTTGATCCCGCGACCTTTTCCTTACCAAGGTCTGGTAACGTATTACTAATATTATTTATATAGATTAGAAGGTTGTGAGCATTAATAATACCAGATTCCAATAATAAAGAAAATTCATTTTCTAGGAATAAAGAAATCTTCTTTTTTAACTGGCTTTTTATTTTATATTCAAATTACTTTGAGAATTTCTTATTTTCACTAATGTAATTCAGTTCAGACCTGCTAAGTAATACCAGTCTCTTATTCATTATTTTTACTGTTATTGATGTTAATATAAAAGATCCTACTATAGCTTATCTTTTCAAAAGACTGTGAAAGATTTAAATTCTAAAAAATTAAGGTAATTCTAAATAATTCAAATTTTGTACAAATAATTGCTCATAGTACATTAATAAAACAAATAAAATCAAATTCTTTTTAAATAACTTAGATTATTTAAAATTATTGAAGATCAGGTATTTTTTTTATTTAAGTTTTTTTATTTCATTTATTAGTATCTTAGTATCCGAATCGGAATCAGCAGTGTTAGAAAATACTATCATGATTGATAATTCAGTAGAACTTTATTCTATTCTAAATGGCAATAATGGCTATATTTATTCGAGTTCTACAGTACCAGGTCCGCTCGAAGAAGAAGAAGGTATTGTTTCAGTCATCAACTCTACAACAAATTCTGTTATAGATACAATTAGAGTAGGTAAATCTCCAACAGAGTTAGACATTAACCCAAACAACAAATTACTCTATGTTGCTAATTTTGATGATAAGACTATTTCTGTGATCAATACTACAACAAACTCTGTTATAGATACAATTACAATTGATAATTCTCCAGAAGAATTATTAATCACAGAAATAGTAGTTATTAACCCAAACAACAATCTACTCTATGTTGCTAATTCTGGTAACAACACGATTTCTATCATGAACTCCACTGATAACTCTATTATAAAAACAATCACAATAGCTGATTCTCCAACAGAATTAGTCATTAATCCAAACAACAATCTACTCTATGTTGCTACTTTTGAGGGAGATAATATCTCTGTCGTCAATTCTACCACAAACTCTGTTATAGACACTATACCAGTTGACGTGGGAATAACTGATTTATCCATTAATTCAAATAACCTTCTCTATGTATCTAATTTTTATAACAAGACTATCTCCGTCGTTAACTCTACCAATAATACAATTGTAGATACACTCAAGCTACACTTTGAACCTATGAAATTAGAGATTGATACTACAAACAATATATTGTATGTCTTAAGCGAGGATGGAGGAGGCAGTTTTCTTTCTCTTATTGATTTAACAAATCTGAATAAAACATTTGATATTTTATTAAATAGTGAAACTTTTGCTATTGAAGTATTTAATGACAGACTTTATTTAGCTGATTCACCTTTTTACATTAGTATAATTAATCCTATTGATAACAACATACATTATTTAAAACTCGATAGTAGGATTCTGGATCTAGTATTTAACAATATTACAGATTTAATGTATACAGCTGATTATGATAGATCTATATCTTTTGAATATAATATTTATTCACATAGTCCCACAGGCGGCATTATAAATTCTATCTTATCAGGTGTAAAATCTATTACGGATATTGAAATAAATAATAATAGTGGCGTCATATATGTTGCTAACTTTAAAAACAATACTGTATCTGTGATAAACTCTACAACAAACTCTATTATAGAGAAAATCACAGTTGGTAATTCTCCAACAGAATTAGCCATTAATCCAAACAACAATCTACTCTATGTTACTAACTCTGGTGACAACACTGTATCCGTAATAAACTCTACAACAAACTCTATTATAGAGAAAATCACAGTTGGTAATTCTCCAGAAGAATTAGCCATTAATCCAAACAACAATCTACTCTATGTTACTAACTCTGGTGACAACACTGTATCCGTAATAAATTCTACAGACAATACCGTTATAGATACAATCAAAACAAATAAGGTTTCAGATCTAAATATCAATAGGAACAACAATCACCTGTACGTTGTTAACCCTGAAAATGACACTGTATCAGTAATAAACTCTACAACAAATTCAGTGATAGATACAATAAGAGTAGGTAAATCTCCAATAGAGTTAGATATTAACCCAAACAACGATTTACTCTATGTTGCTAATTTTAAAAATGACACTGTATCAGTAATAAATTCTACAACAAATTCAGTGATAGATACAATAAGAGTAGGTAAATCTCCAACAGAGTTAGATATTAACCCAAACAACGATTTACTCTATGTTGCTAACTCTGGTAACAACACTGTATCTGTGATAAATACAACTAATAATTCTATTATGAAAACTTGGATTACCTATACTAGAGTAATAGATATTTTATCTAATCCTCTAAATAATCATGTTTATACATTAACTTTACATGAGATAGGAGACACAGTCTCTATCAGAAATACAATTGATGGCTCATCATTAGAAAAAATTAAACTCAATAATCCTAATAAACTATTATTTAATAATAACAACAAAATCTTATATATTATTAGTAAAGAAGATAACACTATTTCTGTAATCAATTCCACTGACTTTTCTATTATTGATACAATTAATGCGGACTTACCGTTTAATCTGGACAACAATGTAGCACTTAATCTGAACAACAATCTTCTATATGTTGCTAACACGAATAATAACACTATATCAGTTATAAATTCTAGTGATAATTCCATTATTGATACAATTAATGTAGGTGACAAGCCAAACGAATTAGCATTTAATCCGACTAACAATCTTTTATATGTTACTTCTTTTAATAACAAAATGATTTATGTTGTAAATTCTACAGATAACACTATTATATACAATATCCCAGTGGAAAATTTTATAGAATCGTTAGCTATTAATTCATATAACAATCTTGTATATGTCAGTAGCTTTCTTAATAATACCCTTTATGTAATTAATTCCACTGACAATTCTATTGTAAACACAATTGAAGTAGGAGGAGGTTTACACATAGGTGAATCTGCATATAATTTGTATTATGATACTATGAATGATTTATTATATGTAAATATAGGAAATACAATTACTATAATAGATGGTACTTCTAATAAAGTTATTGCAAATAACATTATAATCGGAACTAGTTCTGCTAAAATAATAAGTGAATATAATAGTCAGATTTATAACATTAATTCAAATATTGATTATTTATCTATCCTAGATAGCAGTATATATAACTCAGATCAGACATCCAAAATGGATTAAAATTAATATATCATATCTCACCTTCTCCTTACCAAGTCTCGCAGAGCAACCAAGGCATAAATGAAAGAAATTCCCTTCAAGGCTATGAATATTGTTACAATAATAATCAGGCTAGGAATACTCACTTTAATCGAAAGCTTAATGAAGAATTTTGGGATAGGTTCAAAGAATATCTAAAAGCAACCCTTAGAGAAAAAAGTATCGTATGTAGATTATCATATGCTAAAAAATATTATCATATATTATTAGAAGATAATGCACAAGATATTCTTTCCTTATCAGACCAGAAAAGACTACAAGTTATGAAATCGTTAGCATCACTTTCCAAGTTTTTAGGTTGTTATGATAGATGGAAGGATATTAAGGAAAAATATCAGTTGAAATGGTCTAATGGTAATAATAGTTTAGAAGTATTTCAAACTATTGTTAATAATGAAACTAATTATGATTCAATGATTAGGTGGGTAAAAGATACTTGTTCACAAATCCCCCGATACTATGCGAACATTCTATTTTATTGTACTTTGACTGGATTAAGAGCAGACAAGGCATGTAAAAGTCTGAGTTTAGTCAAGAATAATCAGGATAATTACCTTAATAAAGAAACAATGATTTTAGAACATTTCAGACATCCTAATATTTTTATTAGAAGAACTAAACAGGTATTCATTAGCTTTGTTAATTATGATATAATAAACTTGGCAAAAGACTCCATTGAATATAGTTACAATGCTTTAAGATGTTATTTGAAGAGAAGGAAACTACAAATGAACATGAACTATTGCAGAAAGATATTTGCTACCTTTATGCGAAACAATGGAATAGAACAAGAAATTATAGACTTGTTGCAGGGACGTATACCCAAATCAGTATTTGTAAGGCATTATTACAAGCCTGATTTATCGAGGTTTGAGAAAGTTAGGTCATTGTTAGATAATTTGTATAATCAACTTATATGATATTTAATAATTTGATATCTATAAAATGGTGTTAAATTGTATTAGGGAAGCTTATTTCCATAATCAAATATTTAGTCTTTCATTATGCTATCAAATATTATAATCTAATAGTTATTTCAAATACCATCAATATCAAATATATTTATAAAAATTATACCTCTTTAGTTATAATGAGATTTCACTATGTTACATCTAATATAATAATAACAAAAATTATTCTCATGACAACTATTTTGCTAATATTATCTAATACTAATACTATAGCTTATTCTACTCCTCAACCTAATGCTGATTCTCTAATTTTTGAAGATTCTGAAATAGGAGTAAAGTTTGAATATCCTAACGATTGGGTTAGACAAGACTCTTTTCTTTACGGTCCTGATTCTGAATGTTCATCATTACCATGTAATAGATTACCTCAAGTACTTGTTAGTAAGGATGCCTTTGTTTATGAAGGCTTTTCTCTTGAAGATTATTTGAACCAACAAAAATTGTATCATGAATATGCTG
>JANWKP010000002.1 GCA_025451315.1 Nitrososphaerales archaeon
GAAGCGAACAAAAAGCTATATCTATTAAAAGGGGACCAATATGTTCGCCTCACATTTAATGCAGGTCAAGGAGCCACAATGGATTCTGGCTATCCACAGCCAATTAGTAACTGGAAAGGTCTTCCTGAAAGTGTTGGGTCTGGAGACGACAGCCATAAGGTACCTCCAGATCCATGTATTGACAATCCTTTTTCAATGGGATGTCAATAAAGCTTTGTCTAATTTGATTCCTAAAATTTTATTTTTCTATTTATTTATCTATAAAAATTTATTTTGTTTATAATAATAATTAGTAGGAAGATATAAAATTGTATTACTCAACTATTGCATTCGCACCAGATATTCTTCCCCGCGATGATATCACCAATTGGACATTTTGGGAAAAAACAGGGTCCCCACTTTGGGAATACAATTCCAAATCCTAGTATAGAGAAACTAATTAAAACGGTTAGTGTAGGTAATACCACTAAAATTACATTTATGTCATAATTATAAATATTTTTATGGAATAGTTTTCTATTTGAGGTTTGTAAAGTTTAGATAACAACTGAAGGGTTAAGGGTTTTTAGACATGTTTTAAGTTTATACATCTTAACGAACAAGGTAAAGTATATCTATTTAATGTCAATAATGTTGTCAATGATAATTATTTAATTTGGCAAAAATAGATTAGGGTATTTTAATTCCCTTGGTTTTTTCTTTTTATTGACTTATCATCATCTATCAACACCGCATCGATTTTGGCTCTTAAGATCTTGATATTCTCTTTATCAATTGCAAAACCAATTGTATCTACTTCTCCATTATCCATGTACACATGTCTAGCTAGAGAAAACATATTCTCATATCCTGCTTTACCTTTATGCTTTTTTTCTAAATCTGTTACTGTTACCTCTACCTTGTCTACCATATCTCTCAGAGATAGGTCTCAATTTTCAAATATATAGGATTTCTTTATTGGTTGAAATACCTGATTGCAATTGTCGTTTCACATAAGTTAGAATATAGGTCATATTTGTTTCACACAGCTCGGAGCCATTACGAGAGGATTCTATGGATAAATATTTTGATATCATTTTTCATTCAAATCAAATTTGGACTTCTTTTCGCGCACCGAAATTGTCGATTATAAGATTAGTGAAACCAAAACACATTGAAAAATTGACAAGTGCTGTTAAAAAATGGAAAAACTCTTGTTTATAGCTCAATTATTGCTCCCTCCTTCACTGCCACTGTCGCCGGAATCGCCACTGTCTCCGCCACCGTCACTATCATCACTAGAGTCGCTACCTTCTGAATCGCCACCGTCATCGCCGGAATCCTCGTTACTACTACTATCATCTCCATCACTGCTACCTCCATCATTATCATTCTCGTTACTACTATTGTCTTGGCCTGAATCGGTATCATCGTTATTGCTATTATTTTGTTCCTTTTCTTCTAGCATTTTGTCCATTTCCCCAACCGACAAATTCTTACTTGGGTCATCATCCTGCCAGTCAATTGAGTCATACTTGGGATCATTTCGTGGGTCTTGAGATTGATCTTGTGCTTGTGGATAGGAGTAGGTTGTTGTGACTGTAACATCTACGTAATATTTGATCTTCTTATTACCATCTCCGCCATTATCGTTGTCATTTTGTTCTGTGATTGCATCTGACACACCATCAAAGACATAGGTTTGATTAGGTGCAAGGTAATAGTTTGCAACTAATCTGTTGTCAAGTTCCATGCTAAAGTTTTTGGTGTTTGTTGGTAAATCATATTCATCTATCGCCTCTTCATATGCTATTGATGATTTAACATCGTTCAAGTCATATCCAAATAGTGGATTTGTTATTGTTGAAAAAAGTAACAGGAAACTTATTGTTGCAACCGTAGCTAAAAAATAATTATTATTGTTAAACTTTCTATTCATTTTAGTCTTGCCTAATTTTGGAAAAGAAATTCATTCTCCCTGGTATTTTGTTAAGAGATTGATAATATATATTTTCTATTAGCAATGGCTTTATTATTATCCTGCCTTTAGGTAATAGTAATATAACATATCTAAGAATATTTAATATAAGTGAATTTCTATTTGTAAGGGAAATCAATCTGACGGTCCAGAGGTCATTTTAAATGGTGCCACTACTGTAAACAAAAACTTTTCCGCACTCACAACAACAACTCACATAAATACAATTGTTACAATGGTTCACTGAAATGAATAACAGACAGGATTGAAGGTCTAGGAAGAGGAAGAGGAAGAAGTAAATGTAAGAGTAAAAGAACCAATACAAAGTACTAATGAAGAACCACCATACCATCTTACAAGTTTAGAAGCGACAGAACATGCTGAAAATTGAAATTGGTTTCAGGTCCTGCATGAAAGAGTATGTCAAATTGCTATTCTGTTATCTTAATAGAATCATATTATGGTCATCCGCTTAACTTAATTCTTTTTTTCGTTTTCGCACCGCAACTGAAATAATACAATTGGTGTATATAGCATACAATCTGGAGAAATTGATGAATACTAAATATCTTGAAATGACGGCGTTAAGTCAAATCTATTAATTTAATGTATTTTTTAAAGCACTTGGAATTGATAAATACACATCAAATAGTGATACTATTAATCAGAGAACAACTATAGTCCACATAGAAAATCACCTATTACATCCATATGTATGATTTAATGTAGGTTTCATGTCTCATCTAAATTTTATTAGATTAGTGTTACTATTAAGTGGTACATATAAAAAACAATTATATAAGCATTACTCATCTTCCCATCGTATTTTTTTAACCCCTTTTAAGCCATGTAATAATTGTTTTGTTTGAGTACAATTCTAAAGCATATATACCAAAAATTCCCCTCTTGGGGTTTATTTTTCATGAGTAATTAAGAAAGAATAGAGGGAGTATTAAGCACGGAAACTGGGATAAGTAAACATACTAATGGGTTTGTTTAAAACGTCTGGCTTTCAAGAAAATGGACTATCAATGTTGAATATTTTGATTTCGTGGTATTATAAACATTCATTAAATTATCGTCATCAAGTCAGTTTGGATCATTGTCATTGTTGCTACCATTATCATTATTATCATTATTAGTCTAGTCGTTAATAGAAGTTCAAAATTGCTTTCCGATGGTCCATAATAAATATTTGTTGGAAGTAAAGAATAAGAAAAAACACATAGATTCCTGATGCTTCTCTCAATACCATGACAATATTAAAAGACAAAAGGTGGGAACTTCCTTAGTATATGGAGAGGTATCAATAACTCTACTAGTTTTTTCAATTGTGAAAAGACCGAATATAATGCCACAGATAATGATAAAAGTAAATTAGTATTTAATACCATCTAATAGTTTCATTAACAATTGCAATTGAATACATAAAAACCTAGGGATGTGATGATCATTTATGAATTCTATTTTCCTTTTTTTTACATCAGATTTGTCAGCAAATAAAGGATTAAGCATTAAATAAGATCTGAATAAAATATAGACATTTGATGCATATATTTTTTGTTTTCCCTCTGCAAATAACTATTAAGGAAGAATAGGGGTAGATAAGATGGAAGAAAATAAAGAGTAAAAGGAGGGTTTTCACTATTGGTATTAAACAAATTTGACAAAGAAATTGATTATGTAATTTGATTGTGACAACTTTGTTTGATCGATTTCGCTATCTCATAAATTTGCTGGGCTTCATTTCTTCTCCCTAACAAATTCAATGTAAGCCCTTTCTGATACCAAGCTGCCACATCAGTGGGATCCAATTTAATAGCTTCATTAAATGATTGTATTGCTTCGTAATTATCTCCCAGTTGTCTTAAGGCTGTACCTCTGGCTATCCACAGTCTAGAATCTCTAGAATTAATATTAATTCTATATTCGAGCTTTTTTAGTAGATAACTAGTATCTTCAGAATTGCTATATCTTCTATATATACTCTCCTTGTGGACTAGATTTTCCTCATTTCCTTTCTTATACAAATCACCACTTTTTGGGCCATACCCTAGATCTGGTTCAGAATGATAGTAAATGGTACTTTGATATTTAGAATACCTCATCACCATAAGGGTTGATCCAATAAACAGGAATTGAGATACTTCAGTAAGTAAAGCCATTGGATTTTTATCCTCTAATGGTAAACCCGTTATGCCATTTGGAATCCTGGTTATTAAAAGTAGTATAGACAATCCAATCGTTCCTATTAATCCAACAAGATACCATTTATATCCCCAACGCATTATCATTGGAATACACCAAAAAATTTGTAATATTCCAGATATAAGAAATAAACCATCAGTATACGGTAGCATATCCGTAGGAAAATTCACTGGCTTCAGCTCTGGTCCCATCATCAACAAGTGAAGTATTCCTCCAGCCAAAGTGAAAAAGGCAGTTAAATAAAATATAACAGATATGTTCTTTTTAAGGTGGGCAGAAATACTGATTATGATCAACTGTAATTGACGGCTATTGGGTATTTTGGCAAATATTGCACTAGTCATGCAAGATCATAATACACTGAGGTTATTTAAGAATTAGGTTTTAATTGGGTTAATATCTAATATCTGGATTTTTATTATTAAATTGATTTTGCATCTCAAAAATGATTTAGATTCTTATCATATTTGCAATTAAAATTAACGAACGTTCAATTATTCGAATTTATTTCAATCCTTCAAAACTCTATTAAGGATTTTGTTAAATTATGCCAATAAGATTAAATAACATACATTTCTAATGTATCCAATGATAAAATATCAAATACCAAAAAACAATCAAAAAGGACTGATTGTTGTATATCAAAGCGATGTAATATTGTGTAAACAAAATAAAATAAAATACATTTCAGGAGGGATTTAGATGCCAAGAGATGTAGATGTCCGCGAATATCGTAAAAAAGCTGCTGATAATCGATTTGCTGACTCCCAAGGCGTAACGCATCCTACTAATGGTGAAGAAGGAGACTATGGAGGACTTTTTATAGCAAACTATTCTAAATCCCTGCCTCATGACGATATGGGAGAGGTAACACCTGCCGTTTATACAAAACTTCAAAATGCTTGTAATAACGCTATTAATACTACACCAAGTACATTTACTGATGATTTTTCTAGTATCGATAAAGGTCCAGTTCAGGCAGGTAGACCATATCATAAGCTTACAAATCCTATATCTGGTTTAGCATATGATATTGAAGGTATGGATTGTCACGGTTTATCTATCAATGCTCCTCCTAGAATAGATTCTGATGCAGGTGCTGCAGATATTTTGGAATTATATTGGATGGCGTTATGCAGAGACATAGAATTTAAAGAATTTGGAGATGATGATCAAATTGAAGATGCAATTAACTCACTCCAACAGTTCTCAGATTTTATTAGACCGTTTGATAACCCGAAAAAACTAACAAGGCAAAATATTTTTAGGGGAAACTTTAAGGGTGACGATATAGGACCGTTTGTATCACAACTCCTATTAAAGGGAAATAAAGACGAAGTACTTGACAGAAAAGAAACAGATGGTTATATAAAATTTGGTGCAGGAAGTTATGATCAACGTATAGTCGTAGGAATCGAAAATAAAGACTATATGACTCATTTTGACTCATGGTTAATAGTTCAAAATGGTGACGATAGAAATGCTTCTTTAATAGAAAGAAATGACGATCGGGACTTGACTAATCTTTACGATACAACACCGCGATTTATCCATAATATGAGAGGACTAGCTAGCTGGGTCCATTTTGATAAGCTTTATCAGGCATACCTTGATGCTCTGATTTATCTACAAAGATTACCCAGTAAAGATTCAAAAGTAGATGGAGAGACACTTCTTGATCCAGGAAACCCCTACATAAATAGCATGAATCAACAAGGCTTTGGAACATTTGGTGGTCCACACATACAGAGTCTTTTGACAGAAGTAGCATCTAGAGCATTAAAGGCTGCATGGTTTCAGAAATGGTTTGTACATCGACGCCTGCGTCCAGAGGCTTTTGGTGGTCTTATACATCTTTGCAAAACAGGACAAAAAAATTATCCTGTTAATAGCAAAATCCTGGACTCTGATGTGATGGACAAGATCGCAAAACACAACAAAGAACAAAATAAAAAGTATGACCGACATGATGATGATCCTGCTCCTGATGATAATTATTATCTATTGTCTCAAGCATTTCCAGAGGGTTCACCTACTCATCCATCATTTCCTGCAGGTCATGCAACTGTTGCTGGTGCATGTATTACTGTATTAAAAGCGTGGTTTAATGAGAAGTATCCAATTAAGAACCCCGTACATGCAGTCCAACACGGAACTAAACTTGATTATTATCATGGCCCAGGAGAAAACGATCTTACCTTAGGAGGAGAGTTGAACAAGTTAGCTGCTAACGTAGCAGTAGGAAGAAACATGGGAGGAGTACATTACAGAACCGATTATATTGAATCAATAAAATTGGGTGAGATGGTTGCGATAGGTGTTTTAAAAGATCAAAATGAGTCATATTTTGAGAAATATTCTTTGACTTTGATAGGGGATTATCGATTTGCAGATACGACCGATTTGGAGATCAAGAATTTTTGAATGGGTGTGATAGCGAAGAAAAAATCCCCACACCTTAAAACTTTACAAATCCTCCAAATTCTTTTCATCCAGTTTATGGAGGTTAAACATTCAGTTTAGATATTTAGTTTTTTTTCATGGTAAAGCATTCCCAACCGTTTACCGTTCTTCCGATCATCACTGTAGATCTATTCAGAACATCCAATCACTTTGTCAGGTAATGGAATCTTAATCTTAGTAGATAGACTCTTCGTTCCGTTATCGATTGTACATAAAAAATTCTGAATCTACTAAAATTTTCTTAAGTTCTCTTTTGAGCAATTAAAGAAATTGTAGATAATATATCAATGACATATATATGCAATCTTATTAAACCCATTATTTGATAATGTAATTTCTATGCCATTATGACCTATTTGTGTATTATTGGGATTCAATAGCAATATTAATATATATCGAGTTTGATATTATATGTATGAGTAAAGAATCCAGCCCTGCTTCACATATTCTGACGCTCTTTGCAAATTGGTCAGATTATATGCAGACCTGTAAGGAGATTAACAGAAAAGCATATGATTCTGCTGAAGAATCCTTTCGAAGCGGAATGTATCTTTTCATATGTTGCAATCCTTAATCCACCTTATTTTTTAAAATTTTTATGAATATTAGTTATCAGGTTTTGTGCATCAAAGTTTAAAAACTAAAACAATGGTCTGAAGGTTAAGTAGATAAAAATAGGTATTTTATAATGGTATTCAAAATAATGGCTTTTCAAACACCCTGTTTAGATGAATACTTTCCTGTGCTATTGATGACCTCATAAAAAATTTTATAATTTATAAAAATGATTTTAATGCTCTTACAAAATATCACCCTGGTAACAAAGAATTTGCAGGTCAAATCAAGACCAGAAAATGATATGATCGGCATTGCAGTTCAGGCATAAAAATAGTAAACGGAATGGTCTTAGTTTTTGTTGTCAGCTCAACCGCAGCAATAACATCCATGGGGTATAAACCGATGCTGCAAAAGGACTTTCCAGGTATGTAAACGAGGCTAGTGCCTAAAGATTTTGGATACGCTCATGATGATACATGGCATATGGAAATGGGCATTCCCATGTTAGGGCCTCTTTGATTAGACCAGTCTTAGCCATTCCATTTATCGGAGGGCATCTAACTCTTAGCACATGGCAATAGATAGTGCTGATAGAGATGGATACAAGATTCAGGGTACGCAAAATTATATTGCAAGTCATGGGGTGAATAAACTGATCTTGCATCAAGACGATAAATATGATTCTCAGATAGGTGACTGATAGTAACTTATTATATGACCATATCAATATGTAGGGAAACTAATGCTATGGCTTTTATCTTCTACTAGATAATTATTTTTATTTCACATTTCAACAAAGGTAATAAAACAAAATAGTTTTAGGTAAAAACATTGTATGTAAATTAGAACTACTTCTATAGAACTGCTATCTACATAAACCCTTGATTCTTGCCCTCTGGATAAAATTTTTTAAGATTAATAAATTCTGCATTCACTTTTACCGTTATTGAACCCCATTACCTATCTGACTCAAACTCCCTTGCACCTAAACGCAATAGTTGCTCTGGGATAGTGGAATGGAAGACAAAATGAAAATTTCAACTATAAGTAGGGCTATTAATTCGAGTTCAAACGTGTCAATGCGATAAATCGGACCAGAACCTATCTTTTTATATGTAAATTTAATTCGCTCATATTTCTGAATGTTTCAGCTGCTCATCATGAAGAATTTCAGCGAATCTTTCCTCTCTTGTCTTGGTTCTGTTGTTATGAATGAACTGGAATGTTTTTCAATACGTCTGTAGATTATGCTTGTTTACACCCAAGAACTTTCTCATCCATATCTGGTAAAGATTACTTCTACATTCGCAGTTATTAACATGGATAGTACCGTTTGCATATTCCTTCTCTGAATGATTGACACTTTTGTGTGTAAATCCGTGTTCTTCCAATTGGTTATAGCACTGTACTCATCTGTAAATACTGTGGAACCAAACCGTACTCTATTACAGACAATTTCAATAAGTGACTTTTTGACGGGAACGTCAAAACATGTCATTCCATTCCTTTGATGAATGCAAGTAATCATTGGATGATCCTTGTCAAAAGTACCTCTACCTCTCCATGGTTTTAACCCTCTTTTTCTGGGTTTTCTTCCTGATTTTGTAATCTCCTCGTGATATGTTCTGCCCTTCAAGCCTGCTTTGATATAGAACTCATCACTCTCGACCTCATCTTCAAGTTTGGTTGTAGCAGCAGAGAGTATTGATGATGACGATGTTAACTTTTCCATGACTGTTCTGTTAAATCTGTAGCATCTTGGATATGGTACGGCTACCTCAAGTGATATCTGTTTTGTGGGACATCCAGGCCATAGTACAAAGTACAGATACAATGCTAGGAACCATTTCTTCAAAGGAGTATGAGAGTAATGAAACACAGTACCTATTTTGTCATTGAACCAGCTTTTACATTGCTTGCAAAAGTACTTTTGGTAGGAACGGTACTGACCATCCTTCTTTATGTCATACGAATGGCAGTGTGGACATTCTACTCGACCTTTATCCCCATCTGACATTTCTGAGCAAATTTGAACACCAATTTTCATCAGGGAGCGACACAGTTAACGTAAACACAGGATATATTTGTGCTATCTCAAGTTAAGCTTGGCTGAAACATTTGTCAATGTGCGCGAAAGGATTTAAGTTGAGGTGAAATGCCGAATCATTATATCACAATGATGAGGTAGTAATTATTGGTGTATGACCCACGCTACATTTATAGAGATCTTTTCAAGGATTTCATGTCATCGTCTTCTTTAAGGATGTCCAGAATGAGAAGCATATTTGGTAATTTATGTTCCATATAGATGGATTATATATTCTCAATTGAAAGTTTTTATATTCAACGTCGTAATAATTGTGCATGTTTGTTACAATATTTGCATTAATTGTCATTATCGCGATGTCTATAACAATTTATGTTCAATATGGTTATGCTCAGCTTAATCCACTCGAGCTAGAAATATCTCATGGCATTTTACCAAATTCTTCAAAGTTAATTCCCCAACAAGTAATTAAATTGGAGAATGTGAGTAGTGTGATTGATAATAAGACTGACTTTGAAGAAGCCGTCGACAAATCATTCATATCGCAGCCTATTTATATCGAGAATGATAACTTTTCTATTCCCTTTATTGATTCTATAATTCCTAATGGCAAGGTATTAAATCTCAATAAAGTTATTAAATACAATAATGTTTCATTTTCTAAATGTAATGATTGTTTCCTGATTTATAATACAACTGCTTCTAAATCAGCTAATTCGATATTATCTTTAAATACTACAGAAAAATTATCGAGAGAAGTCGGTGTTCCATCCAATGAAACAAGTCTAACAAATGACACAGACTATTACGATGTTACATTAAAAAAAATTCAACTTAAAAATAGTTTGATGGGCAATTCTGGAATTATTAAAAGCCTGGTCGCCGAACCTACTGTTGCAAAAAAGGAAAATTTGCTATTGTTTTTAAGTAATCACTATATGATGAGATCTATTGACAATGGGGATAATTGGAGTTTGCTTGATATGCGTAGTGATCCCCTAATTGATATATGCTGTGATAACCGCATTGTATATGATGAAAAGCATCAGATATTCATATGGTATGCCCAAGGGGAAGAAGAAAATAAAGTAAATACTGGTAGAATTGCGGTCTCTAAAGATGGAATTTACTGGTTAATGTACTATTTTGAACCCTCTGATGTTGCTAATTATTTACCAAAAAGATGGTTTGACTTTCCTCATTTGGTAGTTGGTGATAAATATTTGTATTTATTCACTACCGTTGTACATAAGCACCCAAGCGGTCTTGTACTTCGAGTATCTTTAGATGATTTAGCCAAATGCGATCCTTCACAAATAAGTAATACCTCTAATTTTGCAGATTGTAAGGCTTCGTATGATTATTATTATAGTTTATGGAAGCCAAATTTTGCTCCAATATATAATGTTGATGATAAAATTTACTGGATTCATCATATCTCTAACAATAAAACAAGAATATATCAATGGGATGAAAATTCTAATTTTACGGCTATTAAGTATCAAGACATCGGAATAGATCCTTGGGTGCCACTGGAAAAAAATAAGTCAAAGTGCGATCCAAATTCTCAAACTTTTGAACAGAATTGGTGTATAAGATCAGACAGTAGGGTCCTAACGGGTTGGAAAATAGGAAATAAGCTAGGATTTTTCTGGAATGCAGACTTTAATTCTACATCAAAAACCGGACAAAATATAAAATTTCCTTACATTAATGGTGCTACATTTGAAATTAGTCCCAATGGTATTAAATATGATGGAAGACCCTATGTATATAATAACGGGACAGTATTTCTCTACCCTGCGGTAAGCGTCAATTCTAATAATGAAGTGGGCATGCTTTCCTTTTATGGAGAGGCAGTTCTTAAACCCTCGATTATTTTTGGAACTACAAAGAACATTTCAATAAACTTGCCGTGGGACATAGAGATTATAAAACAAAGTGATCATATTCCATTGGTACACTATAGACCAGAGAATGTGACTAAAACAAATGTACTTTCATGGGGTGACTACATTACATTAAATTCCGAAGGCCCGATATGGTATGGTACCTCATATGTTCTGGAAGGAGGGAGAGGAGAGGATTTCATACAACCATACTACTTCACAATCAAAAAGAGATAAAAACTATGGGATCTCGTTATTTCATCAATATATTTTAATATTTGAATGCATTTTGAATCATATGCAAAATCCACAAGTTAACTTAGCTATAGTCATACCTGTATTATTGCTTATGAATATAGGTATATCTCAAAATGTTTTTGGTAATCAAACTGCACCAGCAATAACTGAAATTCTTATTCCTGGATACTTGAATCTAACATTTGATGAGCTTAATTTGCACCCTAATGTGCTCAACATTAGCTATGTATATAACAACACCGAAAGATACTTTTTGTTTAACGTTACAAATACAGATAAGGATACAGCAGCAGCGGAAACTGATTGTTTGCCAGCTGAATCTTCGATGAGTGAGAGTAATTACTTGTGTTACAGGTTGGATAAAACGCTAACTACGAATCCATTATTCTGTAATCTATCAGAAGATGATTGCGTCCAGCCATCTTCAAGGCATCAAAAGTGATTATAATTCACAATTTATTTGTTCATTAACAATAAAATTTGTTGAAATGGTATGAAAAATATTTATAGATTATGTTAACTTTAACAAAGCAAAAGTATTCTTCCTTTATACTCTTAATTTTACTTTTTAGTGTTGGAACAATAATATTAGTTGATACGGTAATTGGTAATATATCTGACTTTCAATATGATGAAAAGTATTCATTTCTTTCTTATTTTCTTTCTTCGCATTCTGGTAAGGTTTTTTTTAGTATACTGTCCGGTTTGTTCATAATATCTCAATCGTTTCTGCTATATCGATTGAATGCATATATTCAAAATGACAATATATCCTATAGGGCAATTTATAAGGTAATTTTAGGTTTACACTTTTTTTTAATTTTTCTACTTATCTGCACCCTGCTCTCAATACATGTTGCTAATAACTATTATTTCGGTATTCTAAAAATTAGTGTCGGAGTGGGATTTACTACAGCCAGTATTATGTTTTTCTTTTTATTTAAAAAACTCTTCAATTGGTATATCAAAGTTAAGAATAAAGAAGTCTTGATCTTTGCTTTTGGATTTTTGCTTCTTGGAATTACAAAGATGATTTTTGAACTAGGGATATTTATTGTTCATTACAATTACAACGAATATATTACTTCTCAAACAATTGTAGAATTTCCCGATTATTCCGTAAATCCCATTTTATCCTTTTTTCAAGATTCGTACTGGATCTTTGCGATAGCATCTTTTACTCTAGTATGGCTGGCAACTGTTTTTCTTGTACAAAATTATAAGAATCAGATTGGACATAAAAAATTCTTACTTTTAACAACACTTTCTTTGTTGGTATTTGTCCCCACTCCTATTGGAGTTTATTTTAACCAATCAGATATTGGAATTTACATTGATCCAGTGATATTCTATACCTTTATTAATTTCAATGCCACTATTGCCTCAATACTGTTTTTTATAACATTTTATACTCTTGCCAAAAACATAGACAATATACAGCTAAAAAGATATTTACTGTTGATCGGAGCTGGATTTTTCTTATACTTTATTTCTGACCAAGCAAATATTGAACAACACGCGTACCCTCCTTATGGGCTGATTTCAATTTTGTTTACAGGTTATTCTTCTTATTTAATATTTTTAGGTATATTATCATCGGCAATTGTTATTTCTAAAGATTCTATTTTACGAAGGGAAGTACATAGCAAACTAGAAGAAAGATTCCTCTATGATTTATCGTTGGGAGAATTATACGAGAAAAGCGAAAATAAGAATCATATCATTAATAAAATACTAAATGAAAAACAGTATGAGACTTCTACAATGAACACTGAATTAGATTCAAATGAGGTCAATGAGATATTTGAACAAATTTATGAAATCCTTAAAGACACTTCTAGAAATAGAGAATCATCCAATTGAAGCCCATCACAATTGCAGCGATACCTGTGAATATGAATATTGAGAAAATGAGAATAAAAGTTCAAAATAGAAATTGCCTCGAAGAGCAAATATAATTGTAGGATTTGGAGATAAAAGTGGCTAAATAAACAATAAGCGATCTAGTACGTAATTACAATTATAAATATAATTCGTTATATGCATGTTACCTTCTCTTTATATAAAATAACTTGGGCAACACTACAATGAAAAACAATCTTAAACTATTGTCAGCAAGCTTGTTTTTGGTGATGATAATAGGAACCGCCTCTAGCGGCGCACTTAGTTCAGCATATGCTGGCGGTGACAAGCATATGAATAATGACAAGGTGAGACTAAACTGCACGGATGTTGGCATTGCTCTTGCAACACTAAGTTTGGCTTAATCAAACTTGGATGAACAAGGGAAAGGAAATGTTGATGACTCGCTTGAAGAAGGCGAGATAGCACCGAATGTGGATGCCATAAGGGGTAATTTACAAAACGTATTGCACATGGTTGATGATAAATACGGGAATGTTGATTTTCTGGGCTTTGTTGACTTTAATTCTGAAGACTCTGTGGTGGATTAATATTTCCATCAAAAACAAACTCTCTTTTTTTTATTGATTTATTAATAAGTTAGATTTAATTCATCAGCTATTATCAAGTTGACGAAATTATTACAAATAATATTTCAATTTTTTTTGGTTTTATTTAATACTAAATGCAGATTCTATTGTGAAGGTTAAAATGTTTATACCTTTTTCCAACTTCCTAACGTATGTCAATTCTCAAGCCCTAAATCTTGTTTCTTCAGTACCAAATAACATTTTCATAGCCCTATGAGTACAAGTTAAAGTCCGTCATCAAAAAAAACTATCCAAACTAATGGACAAGAAACTCCCGTTGATTCATCTATCCCCCAACCTTAATCGTGATCTTACCAAAAACGGTCAAACATGTCGTCCCCTCAAGGCGAGGATCGCGGGTTAAAATCCCTTTCCCTTCACTATAATCCATTAATAAATTTTATAATATGAAAATGAAAATATAATCCAATAACGACCCCACAAGAGGCGCTAAAGGGTTCAAGTCCGATCCTCCTATTTACATAAAAAGTATAATAGATGAATCCACGATTATACAGTATGGATTCGAGTCCCAATCTCATTTGGTTCGTCGTGGAAAAATTCCAATTCCATGTTATTCTGTAATTCTTCATATGGATCTGTCATTTCTGTCAATATACTCAATCGAATTAATTGATTAATTAATCAGAAGTGAAAATAAGTTCTGGTAAGGTATATCAAAGCCAACCCAAAAATATAGTCAAATTTGTTACTAGTCCCACCTAAGTAGACCCGTATTCATATTATTTTCAACCTTTCTAAAATCTACTTCAAACTGAAATGATATTATAGTATCATCATCAGTTAACAAATATCACTCAATGAAGAACCTTGGGCCATCAATGACATCCTCACAGACCTCGTCAACAATCTGTTAGACGTAACCAACTCTATTGAATTATCAAAGGAGATAATCGATATCCTAGCATACAGTGATCGTGATAATGCTCAGACAGCATTTGATTTACTAGGTGATACCGAAGGAAAACAAATGAACAATATCCAAGAAATAATTAATTGTTAATAATTCTCACATATTATACTACCTAACTGTTCGAAGATAAGGTTAAAGACAGTATTGTTATAATGAAACTTCCTACTTTAATGGATTAATTTTGTTTTCGCACCCCCACTAAAACAATATAACTAAGAGGACGTAAACTAGGTTGCAATAATTGATTCATAAACTATTAAAGGATCAATCCTGTCCTAAGACATTAAATCTGGTCAGTATCACTTTAACTCCAAGATTACTTGGAGAATTAAAAATAATTAAGCAACGTAGAAAATTACTGATTAACCTATATGTATGGTTTAATGCAGGTTTCATATCCTGTCCAAGTTTTCTTAGAATAGTGTTACCATTATATAGTATAATATAACCAAGATATATAAACATATCTTGCCTTCCCATCGTATTTTTTTAACCCGTTTAAAGCCATGTAATAATTGTTTTGATTAGGTACATTCTACTATCATACATGCCAAAATAAAATCCTAAAGGGTTCCTTATTCACGAATAATTAAGACAGAATGAAGGGGTTCTAAGCACGGAAAGTGGGGAATAAGTAAACATAATGATGGGTTTGTTTAAAAAGTCTGGCTTACAACAAAAAGACGATCAAAATAGTATCCAACTTTTTAAAAATCAATGAAATAGTTACTAATTTGTTGAAGAAATATAGAAATTAGTAAGAGAAGTGAATTATCAAATTGCTAAGACATCATACAAAGGATGGCAATTAGGGTTGGGACAACTCTGGACCCACCTTTGAGGACCGATATCGGTATGAAGCCCTCCGGGCCCGTTCTTATTTATCCTAAAATAATGGTTTTTATAATAAACATAACAGGTAGAGTTCCAAAATTGGGAAAATGAGAATAAAAGATCCCACTACCAAAACTTAGTTTTTTAGATACCC
>JANWKP010000003.1 GCA_025451315.1 Nitrososphaerales archaeon
ATATTTTCAAAGCCAAACAGTTACATTTACAGCAAATAAGACCGGAACTTTTGATTATTATTGCAGTATTCATCCGGAGATGACTGGTAAAATAATAGTCAAAAGTCATGCAGAGGCATATAAATAATGAATATTAACAATGATAATACAATTATCAATGCTGCAAGAAACAACATACTCACTCTTATAGATAGTTTTATTGAACAGATAACCAAAATTAGAAGGTTTTTTATAGGGGTTTCAATTTCCTCAATTATTCTTACTCCAATTGCTATTTCACTAGTACTATATCTCTTTACTCATCAATCCTTTTTTAAAATTCTAGAAGCAGAAAGAGAATTTGGATTTGGATTAGTTGTATTATTGACATCTGTGATAATAATATCTTCTATTATTTTTGTTACTGGAATCCTTCAATATAAGCAAATAAGTTCATGGCATAAAAAATATGAATTATATAAAAAAGAAAAAGATGCGGTAGAACAATATATTACTAATAAATTTAAATTTGATATCGATAAAGATGATATTAATAAATAAATAATGAAAGAAAATAATATTATTTTATCCATTATTTTACCAAATTTATGATCATAAGATTTATTTATATAACAAAATTATTTTCGTGGAAAGAATTTCTCATATGGCTCTAAAATTTTCTTATAAAATTCTATTCCTTGTGAAGTAATTGAATATGAAATCATCATTTTTTTTCCTAAATAGGAATCCTTTTTTACAATAAAACTATTTTTCTCTAATTCATCAAGTATTTCTTTATGCTTAGTTAAATTTAGTCTACAATACAATAATAGAGACGATTGATTAACTTCTCCATATTCAATTAATTTAGTTAATATATCAATTATAAGATAAACTCTATCTCTTTGCAATATTTATAAACCCGTGTATCATTTATAATATATCAAATATCAAAATAATAATATTTTAACTTTAATGTAAATATCTCAAACTTCATGCCATTAAGTCTATGGTATTAGTAGATGAACTTTAACCAAACATAAAATTTAGATCAATTAACAAAGTTAACAGAAACTTATATTCTAAATTGATAATAATGGTATATGTTTACATATAAAACTATTACCTTAAACAAAGATTATTATAATAAAAATAATTGTAGGTTTATCTTATGTGATTCATGCTGGTGGTTTGCAACTATTGTAAAAAATGACTTTAAAATTAGTGAATGTCCAATATGTAAGAACAGAAAAATTTATATCGAAATGATAAGTGTTTTGAGCAAATAGGATGTTCTATACAATTGTTATTGTAATATAGTATCTGTAAGATAAATCCCAGATATTGAAAAGATTAGTTACATACAATTCAATTTAGTTACATGAACTTTTAAAGTTTATTTACTTTTTCTCACCAACAAAAAGAAGACGAATATAAATTATTGATGTTAATATGACCAAAAGTAGAATACAGAAATAAATTGGTGAAGGTTAAAATTTTTTAATTAATTGAATATTTAATACTCGAAAATAGAACCCACAGTTGATGGATGAAAGTTCGAGGCCTACTGCCGGCGCTCGACTACAGTAGTCATATAGTTACGCTAAAATTTTAGTATTAGAATTAGATTATTAATTAGCATTTCAAGAAAGATAACTAAATATTGTAAAATATAGTTCTACTGATTCATCTGATGTTGTAAATAGGTGTTGAAAAGTGGGTGTTATAGATTTGCCTACTTTACACCCACTATGATGGTTTTCACAAGTAGATATTATGGTAGCTTATGACAAGAGAAGGTAGAATAAAAGAATATTGATTTTTGTGCCTGCCATCAAATACCTGCTAACTCATAGACAGTAGAAGAACCTGATACAATAAACTACTGTCCCTACGGATAAACTAAATGGATTTAGAATAATTAGCATGTTAACTATTAACATGTTCTTGATAATTTTAGGCAATAATATTTGGAATATTATAGGATGGATTAAAACCACATGAAACGACTCAATTCAAAACTGTAAAAAACATTTTCTTTAATTTTTTTAAAAAAATTATAAAATTTCATGATTTAGTTCAGTTATAAAATACATTCACTAACTGGCAAGAATTTTTAATAATAATTAATGATTATAGTATTTGTTATAGTTAAAAGGTGATAAAAAATAGTTTTAACATCATAGAATAAAGTATTTGAGTTTATTAATAATATTAGAGTAGGCTAACATTTATTATCTAGACTAACAATTACTATTTATATGTCAAGATCGAAAATAATTTTAGTATCGTTACTTTTAACCAGTTTTCTAACTATATCTTTTGTTATTTCTTTTCTTAGTGGAATTTCAGTCATTGCTCAGAATAATAATGCCTTCTCAAAGGAGGGCGAAAAAACAACAACAAGAGAAACAGTAGTTACCGGAGGACATGGCACTGGATACAATACAATTAGAACTACAGGAGATGTTTTAGATTCAATCAATGCAGATGAAAGAACTGATCTGACTATAGATCCAATGAAATATCTAAGAGAGTTCAACTATGGTAGAATATCAACAACAGACAACGGAACAACTTTACGGGATTTTACTATAATAGCTCAAGACAAGAATCTTGAAGTATCACCAGGTGTATTTATGGATGCATGGACGTTTAATGGAACAATTCCAGGTCCAACAATTAGAGCAACCGAAGGTGATCTAGTTAAAATCAAGTTCATAAATAATGGATCAAAACCTCATACTATGCATTTCCATGGTATCCATCAATCTCAAATGGATGGAGTATTTGAAATTATTGCTCCAGGTGGAAGCTTCACTTATGAATTTACAGCTGAACCATTTGGTCTGTTTCTTTATCATTGTCATATGCAGCCTTTAGAAGAACACATATCGAAGGGTCTTTATGGTGTTTATATTGTTGATCCAAAAACACCAAGACCCCCAGCAGATGAAATGGTTATGGTGATGAATGGATACGATAATGATTTTGATGGTGAAAATAATTTTTATACGGTAAATGGAATTCCAAATTATTACATGCATCATCCTATTCAAATTGAAAAGAACAAATTGATACGAGTATATTTGGTTAATATATTAGAATTTGATCAAATAAACAATTTTCATTTGCATGCAAATCTATTTCATTTCTATAGAACTGGAACCAGCTTGACCCCTAATGAGTATACAGATACAGTAACATTTAGTCAGGGTGAAAGAGGAATACTAGAATTCTCCTACAAATATCCCGGTCCTTATATGTTCCACGCTCACAAGACAGAATTTGCAGAGAAAGGATGGACTGGCTTGTTCTTGGTTAAAGAAGACCAATCTGAGTCAGATGTGAAGGCATTCACTAAAGGTGAAAGAGCTGTCTATCCGCCTGAGATAAGTAACAATACTTTTACTACGCAAACTAAAACAAAAGATTCTCAATCTACAATTGTTAGTTATGGAGAATCTTCACAAGGAGGTAATTAATAGAAATGGAGTTTGATGAGAATAGAAATAACAGGAAGACAAGTCGAAAAAAAATGATCATTATCGCATTAATTCCATTAATAGTACTGTCTGGAATGCTTGTATTTCTTCTTGGTCCTGGTATGTCGATATTAAACATAGGAATACCTTTGCCTGAAATCACAATAGAAAAGATAGAATTCCAAAATGATAAAATCGTAGCATTTATCCGTAATACTGGTCCAGAAGGAGTAGACGTTGCGCAAGCTGACATTAATGATAGAATGATCCCAGCTGGAATAGAACCAAGTAAAACATTGTCAAGACTGGCAGAAGCAAAGGTTATAGTACCTTTTTCTTGGATTGCAGGCGTACCATATGAAGTTGGAATAACTATTTCTGATGGTACACGGTTTAGCAAGAGTGTTGAGGCGGCTGCTTTAGCACCAACTCCAAATGTTGAACAAGCATCATACTTTGCAATTATTGGTATATATGTAGGAGTTATACCCGTTCTTATAGGTCTTCTCTGGTTTCCGTTCATAAAAAGACTTAGCATGAACAAGTACAAATTCTTCCTTAGTCTTACTGCGGGATTGCTTGTATTCTTGGGAATAGATGCACTAGTAGAAAGCAATGGAATTGTAGAACAAAATATTGCAGGAGCTTTTAATGGTCAAGTGTTGATTGCTATGATCACAATAATTACCTTCTTGGTATTGTTATACACCTCTGAAAAACTTGTCGAACGAGCCAAAATGAAATCTGATGACAATATATCTAAATCTAACTTGGTAACATATTCTTCTTCCCCTTCTACAACGAAGATTCCTCAAAAACAACAACAGCAACAGCAACAACAATTAGCAAAACCTTTCGCTATAGCAATGATGATTGCAATAGGAATTGGATTACATAACTTTGGAGAAGGTTTGGCAATAGGTGCTGCTGTTCTATTAGGAGAAGTAGCTCTAAGTACTTTTCTAATAGTTGGATTTACATTACATAACACTACTGAAGGATTGGCAATAGTAGCACCAATGGCCAAAAGCGGTGGCAAGGTCACAATACGAAAGCTGGTAGTAATGGGTTTGATAGCTGGTATTCCAACAATAATAGGAGCATGGATTGGAGGGTTTCTTTATTCTCCTATTGCTGCAATAATATTTTTGTCGATAGGTGCTGGTGCAATATTTCAAGTAGTATATTCCATCACTTCTTGGATGTCATCAAATACTAGTGAACCAAGAAAGGCTATGTTAAGTACACCTATGATTGCAGGATTTACGGTAGGAATGGCAATAATGTATGCAACATCATTGCTGATACCATCTTAACTAATTGTTAGGAACTAAAATATACATAAGGGCGGTAAATAAAATTGCTAAGAAAGTTGAAAGGTGATTCTGATGCAGGCATCAATCGTCTTGAATCGATTCGTGATGCTCATACCGGCAAGAAAGAAAACGAAGATCGAACAGATAGAATGGAAGACTACCTTGAAGTCATTTATGAATTAGTAGAGCAAAAAGGTTATGCTACAACAATAGATATTTCTCAATACCTTAACGTAAGTTCTCCAAGTGTAACTAAAATGGTAAAGCGACTGGATGAAACTGGATATCTCAAATATGAAAAGTATAGGGGAATTTGTCTAACCCAGCAGGGGATTGATGTGGCCATGAATATTCATCAGAGACATAGTTTGTTAGCTGAATTTTTAAAAATAATTGGAGTAGATGAAGATATTGCAAATAAAGATGCGGAGGGTATAGAACATCACCTGCATCCACAAACTTTGAAAAAGTTAGAAGAATTTGTAAAGAATGTAAAAAAGAATCATGGACTATAAATATTGCATTTCTCCTATTATTATTAATTTATACTAACTTGAGATAGTCATTTAATTTAATTTCGGTATCTGTAATATGAGTATTAATATCTTGTTACAAGGAGTAACTATATTAAAATAGACAGCAGTTCTTGCATAACAATTTTATTTGTTTCAATATGGATGTTCTCTTGTTAAATTGAATATTAGTAAAAGAGGTTTATGGTATCAGATTAGATTAGAAAACAATATTTTCCTGTAATGAAGGCTATAAAAATATTTTCAAATTCTTATACATACTATCATCCTAACTTAAAAAACATAATAGTTTGTGATGTTTATTAGAAAAATTAAAGATGTTTAATGCTCAAAATTATAGTTCCACTCTTTCTTTAATATTTTGACATATCAATTTAGAATAGAAGTTTTGGTTTCCGTATTGTTAATGATTGTTATTACAATATAGTCATTTCTTTCAGATACTGATTATGATACTTACACAATAGATTCTTAATACATAAGTAATTCATTCAATTCTTTGTTATGAAAAAGTTTTATGAGAATATAGCAAAAATAAATGTTAATTATTGAACCATCCAATGATGTTGTCAGCAAAGACCTTCTGGTTTTTCTTTTATACTATATGATAAAATGGCAAAAATAGCTGATATAAATAATTAGTAACAGATGGTTGAAAAACTCTTAAAAATAACTTTTAATATGTAGATTTATCTATTAAATCACCCTTTACAGTATAAGTATTTTTTATTGCATCATAAATTCCAATAGAATCATAATACCAATATTTAGAATCAGAATATCTACTCATACTATTTGTTCCATTCTCACAAAAAAAATTTTTCGTCCTTTATCCTCGATAATGTCATAAATTATACATGAATTCATACTTTCGCTAAATTTTTCAGTACGTTCTTTTTTCATTGGAACTACATTTGCATCTGTACTATTATATTTTAAATTAAAATCAATAGTGTGATTAATGGTTATATTGTCTGGTTTAGGAGGATTAAATGAACTATTAGTAGACTCTATTTTACAGTTATTAATTGGACATATTTGTTGAAAGTTTTCACCATCTATTTCTAACTTTGATACTATAGGTTCTTTATTTACATTTTGTAATTCAAGGATAAAATCTGAATCACCATCAACAAAATTTACTGACATTGCAAAAACAGTTCCTAAAACTAGAATTACAAGATATTTTTTAATTTTCATTGAGAAAAATTTTAAAATGAATTTAATAAAGCTATTCCTTTAGAATTAGTTTTGGTACTAGCATGAAGAGTAGTTGTTTCTAGTCCAGGTGTCAAAATATTGGATAATAGACAGTGTAATTAACTTAAATATAGAATATTAAAATCAAAAGAATTAATTAATTAATTAATTAATTAATTAATTAATTAATCAATCTAAAAAGAATATCAAATGAAAAAGTAATATATGTCAATTGATGACAGTATTTGAAAATATTACATTGAATCCTAAATCATGTTCATTAATTATTAAATTTCTAAAGAATGAAAGGGAGAATTATATTGCAATAAATAATGAAGACTCTAAACAAATAAAGTCTTGTTATTCTTCATTGTAACAAATGGATTTTATGATAAAAAGTATGCATAAAATCTGGAGTTTAATTGACTAACAAATATTGATTATCTTTTTACTTTAAATCTTAATGATAATAGTTATAATTTTCTTAGTTAATTAATAATATATTAGCTTTAATAAATAAAGAATATACGTAGTTTTATAGTTTAGTTTACAAAATTTATGTGGAACAACATTCTAATAGAAAAAGATGTAGAAAATTTTCATAGACTTAAATCTAAAGATCTTGATCTATTATTAGATAGACTTGGAGATTCACAATTTGTATTACTAGGTGAAGCATCTCTTGGTCCTTCTGAATTCTATAGATGGCGTACTGGAATTACCAATTGCCTTGTAAAGGAAAAAGGATTTTCTATTTGATTATACTATATAAAATGAAAAAAAAATAGTCAATCAACGAAAAGAAGATACGATTCCTGTTTTTATTTAGTATCTATTTCTTATTCAAAAGTTAGAGCCATAACCCGCTACTCTTACGCTGCAAGCAATAATAATAGAAGACTATGGCTTGAATGATGAGGTTTTATGACTTGCCTACAGTCGTAACTTTATCGAGATTATCCTATTTAATAGTTGGAGAAAATTTAATTATTTTTTTATTACAAAACCGTAGCCTCTTCTCTTCTATTGAGGAGTCAAATAATCTAGAAGAATGATATGGTTATAGAATTTGATATGATATACTCTAGTGGGTGCTTGATTGTTTAGATTATTTTCTTATCGTTATTATGCTATTTAATAATTTGAAACAATTCTTATTTATTATTTTTTGTATCACCAAAGCCTACTACTCTTGATTCGGAGCAATTACAATAATAGAGTAGTAGGCACATGTCTACGGGTAGTTGTCTCCAGAGTATGTGTAAAACATGTGTAAAACATGTGTAAAACATGTGTAAAACTTAATTCATTATAATATTTAATTATTTGATACAATTTATGTAATTATTCTAGAATAGTCATAGCCTTAATAGATGATCAATACAACTCCTGCATTGGTTCTTGACTATGACTATTCTAATGCCATTGTGTGTTAACGGATAATGCAGTATTATTTCTTATGTTACAGAAATATTTAAAACTCGGTGAACCTAGTTAATCGACTAGTAATAATAATAAATTGTCATAGCCTGAACATTATTGAAGGCTAAGATTTGGTGTGGACACACAAGAGTAAATCCAGACTATGACAACCATCCTATTTTGTCTGTTGCAGGACAAGATAGAATGCATGACAAAGATCATAGAAAGAAACAATATTTATCAGTTTTACAAATTCTCTTTCTATGTTCTGAAAATTAATTTATATTTTAATTATCACAATAAGTGTCTGTTATCGATTTAAAAAATAAAAAAATAATGGAGGTTTAAGGTCTGAATGGGAAATTGTCAAAGTAATATGTAAATGAAGCAAATTCTTTTCCTCCTCCAAGCATAGTTACGCTATAAACAGCATAAAAATTACCACCAGACTTACCAACAACAACACTTGGTCCAAACCTTATTAAATTTGAATCGGCAAGATTATTAGAAGAATATCCCCCTTCAATCACAATATCTCCTTCGTCACAGGATGCAGAACTAGTAACTGGAACGGTAGTACTAGTTGCAGTTTGAAGTTCTCCTTGTATTATATAGAGATTTGTATTATTTATAAAAGTAATTCCAGGTGGAACTTGGGTTCCTGTTTTATTATATTTTCTATCATTATCTTTATCAAATTTAATATGTTACAAAATTCCACTGAACTTACGAAGAAGCCTTCAAATGGACCTGTTCTACATTCATATTTTTATCTTCGGTTTGGTATGTGCTATAAGAACTATCTCTATATTTGTCGTATTCTTGAGCCATGAGATTGGAAAACTATTGTTCTTGTGTATTTCCATAATATTCGATTCTAAAATACCTAATTGGTTACTGTTTCAGATATTATAATTTAAAACTAAACCTCGACTTTATAATCTATAGAATATTACATATCTTTGATATGTTTTTATAAAAAAAAGAAAAAAGGAAAATTGTTTCGTCCTTACTATTGTGAAAAATGTAAATCATATGATTTCTTATCTCAAAAAGTAATATTGCCATTACATAAAAGGTCTAAAGTATATGATCGAAACATGAAACAATTAAAAGAATTGATAGTATGAAAAATTTAATAGCAGAGGGTGATAAAGACTTATAATTAATGCTAGTAAAAGATACAGTTAATCCGTTCTATACTGACTAACTAAATTTCGTTATGTTGTAAATGCTTATTGTTCATAACATATTTAGCTAAGTTATAGATCCAATTATGCTAATTGATTTCACGTAGACTACTAGATTCTTTTTATAGAAAAGA
>JANWKP010000004.1 GCA_025451315.1 Nitrososphaerales archaeon
AGGATATGCTACCAGTGTTGATATTACCGAATGTTTGAATGTCTCGGCCCCTAGTGTTACCAAGATGATGAGAAGATTAGATACCACAGGATATTTAGAATATGAAAAATACAGAGGTGTTCGATTAACCCAACAAGGGACAAATGTCGCCCAAAATATTAGAAGAAAGCATGAATTATTGACAGAGTTCTTTACTTTCATAGGTGTGAGAGAGGATATTGCAAACTCAGATGCCGAGGGCATAGAGCATCACCTACATTCCGAAACGCTAGAAAGACTAGAAGAATTTCTTAATGCAAATAGAAAAAAGCAAAAATAATAGTAAAAAACAAACACATATTTCATAAAACATGATGTTCCTAGAACGTTCTCTAATTATCTACTTTAGTAGATTAGCTGAAGATACATTGTAATTGAGACAATCATTACCATCCGCACAAAATCTATCCTTAACGGATCGTTCGTGTAACTATTACTAAGAAATATCCGTTAATACGAAATACGGTATGGAGAATCAAGTCATGAAGGTATCTAATTCATATATCAGCATATTTTACAACTTAAGAATAAGGTAATTTTGAAATGCTGAGTAAATACTTAGAAAAGGATCTCCGGTGATCAGTCTTTGACGATAATTCCACAAAATTGTCAAGTATTTTGAGAATCAATCCTACGAACTAAATATAAGGGGGATATGCTTGAGAGAATAAAAGCAGAATATTTTTTCAGTCTCAAAAATACAAAAATGATGTAGATATCATTAAGAAAGACTAAACCTATGAATTTGAACCGTGTGCTATCTTAGAAGAATGAATAAGAAATTAAAAATCATATTTTTTCATAATAATCTATTATCCTAAACATATTGCTATTCTTTCGCTTTTTTCTCTGTTTAAGTATAGTTTCCCAATTAAAAGAATAATTTTTTGTAACGTCCGTTATCTCAGTACCTAAAAATGCTAGCACATATTGATACTTTTTATTCCAACTTTTTTCATAATAGTAAGGATTATTGATTGAAATGGGATATTCAAGAGTTGAATCCACATGAATCCATTTTCCTTCAATAAGAACTTCGTTCCAACAGTGATCGAGAAAATCATGAACGATTCTAGATTGAATCGACAAAGAACTAAGTATTGCTCCAAATAGAAACGACCATTCACTACATCTACCGATCCGATTAAATGCTATATTTTCTATTTCGCCATAACGAGGAAACTCCAGGTTCGAAGAACATTGAGGGCATTCATAATATTCTACACCTCTTATTATCCATGAATTGCCTTTAACATATCTAAGATTCATTGATAAATTGCACGATGGACATACTGGGTTCTTATCCATCCATTTCATAAAATCGTGTTTAAACCAATTAAGCAGCAAGGGCATAGGTGTGTTCAAGTCTACATTTCCGCCTATTGCCCTATCAAATTGGTTTCTGATTTTGACAGGCACTAGCATCCTAATAGATTCAAGTAGGTTTTTATTCAAATATTGCTTGCTCACTTGCTTATACAGAATAAGAATGTCCTTTGTGATTGGAAGAGGAAGTCCATTATTTGCTAAGTCAAAAAAGTTTAGCACCAGTTATCCACCAAACAATCATTTAAAAATCAAATGCTACTATACATAACCTCTACGCTATGAATCTCATCTAAAGGCTGTTGATGTATGTGATGATCTAAATGAAAACAAGTCATCTTGGGAGAAGATTTGTAAAATGAACCTACAAGGTCACGCAACACTAACCGTCCACATTTTTATAATTTTGAATCTATTCTATTTTCAATAGACTTATTTTTGAATACATGCATATGGATAAATGTTTAAGAAATAAGGCATGATACAACCTAACAATGATTCTACTGAAAGGGAAAAAAAAGAGTCAGAAAAAAAAAGATTTGTGTTTCCAGGAAGTAAAATCCACAATATTCCTTACTTATCTTATACGATTGAACATATGTGGTTAAGGATAAAGCCAGATCTGGTAAACAAGACCCTGATTGACTGCGAACAGCAAATAACGATAAGGACTTTCAAAGATTTGTCAGAAATCGTATTAGATATATCTGATATAAAAGTTAAGGAGATAAATTCACAGTCTATTAATATTTCAAATTTTAGATGTATTGATAACAAGCAAGTTGTATTAGAATTTTCAGAACAATTTAGAGCCGGAAGCATCATAGAAATTGAAATTTCATATTCTGCTGGTTACACCCTTGTTGACGGCAAAGAAGAATTCGGTCCTCCAAAAACCGGGTTTCACTTTATTACAAAGGCTGATCTTGGTAAACAATCTCCCTCGTACCAAGCATGGACACAAGGTGAAGCAACTGAATCACGCTACTGGTTTCCGTCTATAGATACACCTCAAGTCAAATTTACCTTGGCTATCGAAATCTCTGCACCACAAGGGTATGTGGTAATTTCAAATGGAATATTAGAATCAAAAGTTACAAAAGATGAATTTGTAATTTGGAAATTTGTTGAAAAAAAACGCCTCCCTTCATACCTTGTTTCAGTTGTCATAGTTACGTTTTCACACTATGAATCAAAATATAAAGACGTTTCCCTCTACTATTATTGGCCAGAGGAAATTAAAGAAGAAGATGCCATGTTAACTTTTTCTGAGACTCCTCAAATGCTAAAATTCTTTGAAGAATATTTCGTAACTAATTATCCTTTCCAAAAATACTCTCAGACCGCTGTTGATAATTTTGAGTTTGGAGGTATGGAAAATACCACCTGCACTACTTTAACCAGAAGAGTTTTGCATGATAAGACAGCTTCTAGAGACTATAGAAATGATATTTTTTTGGTTGTTCACGAACTTGCACATCAATGGTTTGGAGATATGGTTACCTGCAAGGATTGGCCACATATCTGGTTAAATGAAGGCTTTGCTACTTATTGTGAATCATTGTATTGGGAAAATTCTCGTGGAAAGGATGAATTTCACTACAACTTGATAGAAGCTACAGATACTTATTTTGAAGAATCAAATACACTCTATAACAGACCAATTGTTACTAATGTCTATAAACATGCAGATGATTTGTTTGATGCTCATTCATATGAAAAATCAGGATTTATCCTCCATATGATTCGAAATCATATAGGAGAGCATAATTTTAGAAAATCACTTAAAGTCTATTTGGAAAAATATCAGAATAGATCGGCTGAATCATTAGATCTACTCAAAGTACTTGAAGAAGTCTCAGGTATAGAAATGGCATCATTTTTTGATCAATGGATTTACAGACAAGGTCACCCTAAATTGGAAATTGAGTATACTTTAGCAGATAATAATTCGATTGACAAAACAAACAGCCACAACCCTCAAAAGTTAAAAATCAAGATTCTACAAAAAAACAGCGTAGATAGCAATGAAGATTTCCCTAAATATTATCAATTTCAGTTGGAGCTTAAAATAGGTATTGTAAATATATTAGGACAAAAAAGCCACCTATTGCACTTAATGAGTGTAGATAGCCTTGATTCAGAGTCGTTTGTTTATATAGACGGTCACTCAAATATCGAATCGATATCAGTTGATCCAGAGTTTAAGATTCTAAAAGAAATAAGTTCCGTTAAAATAGTAAATGAAACAAGAGACTTTCAATTAAAAAGTTTACTATATAATCAGATGAAAAATGGAGGAACCGTTATAGAAAGAATAAACGCTTTAAGATTACTCAAGAATCTATATTCAGAAGATGGTATTAGAGCCCTATCCGATGCGATTATTCAAGACAATTTCTATGGAGTAGCGGTTGAGGCGGCCAATACAATTGGTTCTTTCTATGATAAAAATGATTATGAAAAATCTGATCATTCATATCAGTATCTGGTTTCCATACTTAGGAACACAACAACATTTAATTCCCTGAGATCAGAGACCAAAAAAGCAATCATAAGAAATATCGGGATATTTGAAAGAGTGGAATCGATAAGTCTCCTTGAAGATATAATTTACAAAACTAATGACGAAAGTAGCTTTGTAAGATCATCTGCCGCAACGGCTCTGGGTAAAAGTGGTAAGGAGCTCAAGGGAAGAGAGGAAAAGGTCCGAATATTAACTCTTTTAAAAAACCTCGTTGAAGAAACAGATACATTCCAAAGCATTTTAGCCACTGGTGCTTTGGAAGGATTAAAAGAGTTAGCAACTGATAGAGATAACGAGATACGCATTGAGGTAGCTCATTTTTTTCTGGAGAATACAGGTGGATCAAAGGACTACTTTGTGAGAGCCAAGGCAACATCAAATTTGGCCAAGTTTTTGGTTATCAAGAATGACACAGCAGACGCAGACACCAGTGCTATGCACCAGGCTGTTTTTAACCGACTTAAGGATTTGTTAAGAGATGATAGACGAAGGATAAAGATAAATGCTTGTTCTGCACTCGCTGATAAAGACGGCAGATTTCACACTATACCAGATAAGCGAACGTATGAAACGATCGAAGTACTTATAGACGTCGCAAAAAACGATATAGACGGATTTGTTAGAAGAAAGGCTGAGCACAGTGCAAATGTTGTGAGGGAATGGATACTCAGTTGGGCTAAAAAACCCTTGTTGGTTAATCAATCGCCAAAATCGACTGAGCAATGAATTAATCAAAGCTTTATGAACCTCATCTTTATGAATGATTACTGTGATTTTTGAAGGATTAACTTTGAGAGTACTTCATGAAGATTTGTAATTTCTAGGATTACAAAAAGTAGAATGTTAGCGGCTGTGGTGAAATCTTTCATATTGTTGCAACTTTGGGTTAAGGACAGTCCGGAATTTCTTCTTGTTACCATGGCTTTAATAGTTTAACTGAATCATACCTCAATTCATACATGTTTATTCAGATATGGGGGTTTCTCAGGCTCCTTCATGTCATTACAGACTTGATATAAATTGCACAAGAAAAAAATATTAGTTTCAAAAAAACAGAACATATATCTGCAATACGGAAAGAGTTAACGGAGCATCGATTGAGGATGGGGAACTTGAATGAAATTCACCGAATTGTAAGAAATTTGAATAACTTTAAAGACTTTTGATTTTGTGATAATTGTTAAATAATTAAATTAAAAGTATGAAGTTGAAAAACTATTTAAATATCTATCAATATTGTAAAATATGGCAAGAGTTTGGGAGAATAAATTCGTCATAATAAAAACAAAGTATGTGCAAGCATTAAATACCGACATAATTGTTTTACAGAGAATTGCAACTGCAGACAACAGTGATGCAAAAAGTGGATTGTATTATATTGAAGCAAAATTTTGTGAAATTGACCCAAATAATGGCAATCTTTCAGAATATATCAAAAAACATGTGGATGACCTTGAACCAATATTTGAATATGAACAAACAAATGCTACAGAGAATCCTCTTTTTCCTTGGGATGCCAAAGGAACACCATTAACTCTGGCTGTTTCCTATGTAATTAAGAAAAGTTCCAAGTACTATGCCAGATTAGTCGCGTTGTCCAAGTTAAAAGGTAATTTTACAAATTGTAATGAGATTGATGATATACCACAGGTATACCACATAGAGATGATTTCCCCTCCTGGTAACTATAGCAGAGTTTTTACCCTTTATGGTACAGCTAACGGTCTTGATGGCGGAGCACATTAGGGCACATATTATCTAATTCAGTGGTGCTAATTGCCAAGGAGAGAATTTTTTTGTGGTACTGACCCATATAATGAGGCCATGTTCTCATGTTATAAAAAAAATGTAATGTTGCTGAATGTCCCATCTATAATTGCAAAAAAGAAAAAAGAAAAAATAACTGATGTGGATTTTAGGAAAATTTACAAGATACCAATAGTTTTCCATATAGTTTACAATAAGGATGAGGAAAACATTGAAAAGACACAGGTTTTGAAACAAGTAGAATCTCTTAATAAAGACTTTAGAAATAAGAATTTAGATAATTCGCTTTTTTCACAATATCGTAGAGAAAAGAAACTATCCACAGACACAAGAATAGAATTTTTTCTAGCTGAAAAGGACCCTAAAGGGAACCGTACCGAAGGAATTACAAGAAAATACACTAAAAGAAAATCCTTTAAACCCTTTAAGGATTCAGGTAATATTCCTTTAAAGAAACAGCCGGTTAAATCATCAGAAAATAATATAGGAACGGATGCCTGGGATACTACAAAGTATTTGAATGTATGGATTTGTAAATTGGATCAAATCGGAGGATACGCTCAATATCCTCCTGATAAACATCCATCAGAAGATGCCTTCGCAACGGACGGTATAGTGGTCGACTATACTTGTATCGGCAAAGGAGGAACAGCCAAATTTCCTCATGACGAAGGTAGGACCTTAACACACGAAATTGGTCATTGGTTAGGTTTATACCATTTATGGGGCCCTGACGAAGGGGGTTGTTATGGCGATGATGAGATGAGTGATATTCCTCCCCAACGAGGAGCACAAGTAGACTGTCCAAAGGGAAATGGAGAGTATTCAAAAGATCAAGCTTGCGAGTATGGCCAACCATTAGTCCTAAATTTTATGGATTATTGGAATGATTGTTGCAAGTTGATGTTTACCAAATGTCAGGCAAAGGCGATGCGCGGTTGCCTAACTTCGAGCAGGAAGAAACTTGTCAAGATGTAGTTGAGCTCCTCCTAACTTAGCTCTATGGCCGTCAATATACGATTTTGGAGAGGGGGGTTATACGATTTTCATAATGCTGTGACTGCTTCTTAAGTGGAGTATTGTTCAGACTTAAATAATTATGAAACAATTTTTCTTACGAACATTGACTAGGCAGCCACTTTGCACGATTATTTCTCCCGTAATCTTTTTATTTCATCTGTGACCTCATCCATGTACTTTTTAATTTCTTCTGCAGTCAAAGAAGAAGGAACGTATGAATCTTCATGAATTTTGGAGGTAGACGTCATAATATGTGGCAATGCGTCATCCATCTCTTTTTGCCATTGAGCAGAACCAATATCGTATAGAAATGAGGATGCTTTTTCTTTAACTAGCTTTCGTACATTCTCTAATAATTGTTTATCATGAGCCATGGATGATGCTAGACCTTGCAATCCTACTAATAATAGAAAAGATGACATTGACAATTGTGAAAGAGTGATCAAACCGAACGGTGGATTAGGAATTAGTAGTACTAGTGATATTTGATTACTACTTAACAGTAGCATAATACCCGCTGAGGAGATCATTAAATAGTATTTTAGACTTTTTTTATCCAAGTTAATAGATATCATTATTAAAGATAAAGCAAAGAGAAGACCACCAATTTGTCTTGCAACCCCTAATGCCAATGTTACGATCGGGAACAGATATGGATTTGGCATCGCGACGTATGCAAATATTGCGTTTTTGAACAGGTCTACGGTGCCTATATAATAGATGAGGGGCAAACTGACTAATATCCAAAATCTCCATCTGCCTATTTTCCTAGAATAATGATACAACAAAGCACACGTAGCGATCCAAGCAATACCAAATGAAACAATCGAGGATATCTTATAAAATTCAGCAAATGGAGTTATAAGAAGGCTTGTCGAATCAGTTGGGTTACGGGCGGGTGAAATACGAATTTCTTCTGGATGTTTTTCTATTTGAAAATTAATGTACACAATCCCACTTATTTCATTAACCAGATATGCCGAAAATGCAGCCAATAGGATGAACATTAGAATGCTTCGACTATGCAGAAACCATGAGAATAGATGCCTAATCAATAACCCAAGACCGAGCATAGACAAAAAATAATTAAGGTAGATTGTAACCTTGAATATCCATACATCAAAAGGCTTGAGATTCATAATTTGAATTAATAAGAAGGAAAGAAAAATGAAATTGATAATGATACAACTGACGACCAATACTCCAATATTTAATGTATATTTCGATATCCTTAATTGAAAATTGTTTAAATTTTTTGAGATTAACACGTATATCGCAATCTGACCAACTAGACTGAACACAAATAATGACACAAAAATATAAAAATTAAAAGATGACAAACGTTCCTCTATCGAATCGAGGAAGGAAAACATAATAATATTGTCAACGAATGACAGAAATAGTAAAAAGATGGCAAATACTACAATTAAGCGAATCCTAATATTTCCCACATTTATCCTATAACGCTATTGATGAAATAAACTTTTGACCATAAACAAGATTATCATTAAAACTTGAAAAATATATAATATCAAGACAAAATAAGAAGTATTATGTTTAGGATACAAACTACAATAATTACGATTGTACTGGCTGGAATAGTCGTCTTGATTATGGGTCAAACAAGTTATGGAACTAGTAACTCAGACTTAATATTTTTGAAAGACTCAAAGCCTTATGGATTATCGTTTTCAGAATGGATAGGAAAATGGTGGCAATGGCATGTATCGATTCCGAATAAAATTAATGAAACAGATCCCACGAATTTAGATCTTATTCATCCTAGAGAGGCTTATACGCCTATCAAGTGTGCACTGAATCAAAATGATAGCAATGTATGGTTTTTACCAGACGGAAGAAACTTACCTTTAGAGGAAAGCACTACCCCTGAATTCAGAGAATGTGTTGTACCTTATGGAAAAGCTCTCCTAGTCCAAATTTACGGTGGTGGTTGCAGTTATGGGGAAGGATTGAAAACAGATGCAGAATTGAGAGATTGTGTTAATATTGGTTTAGACACTGTAAAGTTTAATGCCAAAGTAGATGGTATTGAAGTTGTTAATTCTGAGGAAAAAAATAAGATTCTCCCTTCCCCGTTTCTGTATAACCTAACTTATGTGAAGGATAACCTATATGACATCCCTGAAGGAGCATTCAGAGCTATGGCAAACGGTTACTTTTTATTTGTGAAACCCTTGAGTAATGGGACTCATACGATAGAATTTCAAGAAACCTTTTTCAAGCCAGGATTTGAGGGCCAACCATCTAGTGAAAACAGAATTTCAAATGTAGTTTATCAATTGAAGGTAGGATAATGATGAAAGTCGGGTATTGACCACTGCCCTAAATTCACCTACAGAAATTCTCATCTCAAAATATTAGCAAATCAGATAGTAGTAATAGTAAATGACTGGATTAATGAATATGCATGCTTATAACTATAATAGCTCCGGAAGACTAAGAAATCTATGGCAATGATATGAAAAGTTCTAAAACAAGTATTTTATGATGGACCTCAAAATCCTTATATTTTTCTTATACTTGTTTTGGATTATGAAAAATAAACAGTCATGGGGTAAAAAATTATTAAATTCGGTCTTTGTTGCTACCCTTTTTAGTATTTTACTGACCTTGTATGTAATCTCAGAAATAAATTTTCCGTTGCACGCTGCAGATGCTCAAATTGAATCTGATTCGTTAGATAATTATACTTCTAATAAAAGTGGGGCAAAACTAGGAGATGTAACAGAGAAGTCAATCTACGTTGAAAATACAAAATCAACAAACATTCGAATTCTGAGTCTTGATCCCATTCCAACCGTTGAAGTTACTTATACTGGAAACAGTACTATTGGTGGGGCACCAACTCAAACTATAGGTACAATAGTGGATAAGATGAATAATGATGGGTCAGTTTCCTCTAAAGGTCAAGCGATAATATTGACATCATCAGGTCAAGTCATAACTTACAGATCTGAATCGATAGGTAACTACAATCCTGATGGAAGTTTCTCAGATAGTGGTATAATGGTCTTCCACGTGCCATTTCAAATGAATTCAGGTAATTCTACAGGGTTGTCCTCGAATTCAACAGACACCCTTTATACCCAATTTGATAATCTATTTGGCATCTACAAGAAAACAGTGGACCCAGAGGGAAATGGTCTTACAAAGGTCTGGAAATGGAGATAGACATCTACATTCTGATCGTCTAAAGAAGTGTCATCCCCTATCTTTATGAATAATTTAGTTTTTTGGCTACCAATAAAGTAATAACCGGTATTTATAAAAGAAATGAAACATAATAATTTGCACAGGTTGGTGCTCTTACCATCGCAAATAGATCCATAGTTGTAATTTGTGAGAAACCCTCTGTTGCAAAACGAATTGCACAAGCGCTCAGTACTTATTATCACGACCACAGAAATTATTATTCAGACAAAATTTTAGACCAAGAACAAAAAAATAGATCATTAGGACCACCACAGTCAACGTCTTCAACATTATTTGCTACCATTAAGGGTTTGAATGGTCAAGATTACATCATTTGTCATGCATTAGGGCATTTATACGGACTGTCAGATAGTAACAAAGGATCTAGAAAAGCATTTCCAATCCTTGATCCCACTTGGTTACCATTGTCCATACTAAAAAGTAAAAGGTCAAGCTCAAAATTTCTGGATTTCAAGATTGAAAAAATATTAAGGGAAATTTCGCAAATATCTAAAAATGCTACAGGCTTTATCCATGCCTGCGATTATGACCAAGAAGGTGAAGTGATTGGATACAACATCCTAGAACATGCTTGTCACCACAAATACTCTATTTCAAAGCGAGCCAAATTTTCATCACTTACAGATGAAGAAATAATACAATCTTTTAATAATTTGTTACCTCCCAACGAAAAGCTAAAGGATGCAGGGACGTCCCGACATATGATAGATTTTATTTATGGAATTAATCTTTCTAGGGCACTTACTAATTCTATTAATAAGAAAGATTCTGCTGGAGAAATCAAGAAGGGTTATCAACAATTATCAATTGGCAGAGTCCAGGGTCCCACACTTGCATTCGTTGTTGAAAGAGAAAAAGAAATAGAAAATCATGTATTTGAACCCTACTGGAATGTTATAGCAGATTTTGAAAAAAACAATCATATCATCAAAACTTTTTATTATCCCCAGCGCATAGACACAAAGTCAGCTGCCGAGAACATTGTCAACTCTTGCAAAAATCAACTCGGCAACGTAACAGATGTCAAGAATCAAAAAACATCAATAAGACCACCAATTCCTTTTAATCTTGGAGACCTTCAAAAAGAAGCCTATAGGCTTTTTAGGTTTACCCCTAGTTACACCCTTTCAATCGCTGAGAAATTGTACTTGGCTGCCCTTATTTCATATCCAAGAACATCAAGCCAAAAGTTACCTTCCTCAATTAATTATGAAAAAATAATCAAAGCAGTTTCAAACCTGAATAATAATTTACATCAGGATAGCCCATTTGGTAACAAAACTAGATCAATACTTTCATATTCAGAGATCACTTTAAAATTATTAGCAAATAAAACCCTCAAACCAAACGAAGGAAAAGAAACTGATCCTGCGCATCCGGCCATTTATCCGACAGGCCAAAAACCAAAGCAAAAACTAACTGATTCAGAATTAAAACTATTAGATCTCATAATCAGGAGATTCTTTTCTTCATTTGGAAAAGATGCCTCTTCTAGTCAAACTACTGTCACGATAACAGTAAAAGACAAATATACGTTTAAAGCAGAGGAGAAAAAAATTGTTCTTGAAGGATGGATTCAATATTATAAACCCTACTTCGATTTATCAGGCTTTGTAAATTTAGACTCACTATCATTTCTAAGAGCAGAAGATTTGTTAAAAAATACAAAAATAGAACTTTTAGAAAAGTTTACCCAGCCTCCTCCCAGATACAATCAATCAACATTGTTGCAAAAAATGGAAAGAGAAAAAATAGGTACCAAAGCCACCAGGTCTGAAATAATTAGTACTTTGTTTAAAAGAAATTATATTACTAATCTTGTACCCGCTACTACTGCAACCAATCAATCCGTTACCTATGATTTAAAGGTATCAAAAAATCCGCTTATTTCCAATAATCAAAAGATTCAAACAAGCAAGTTAGAATATGTAGGTGTCCAAAAATCAGGATTAAGACCTACAGAAATTGGAATAGCGATTGTAAGTTCGATGGAGAAATACATACCTAACATTGTTTCGACAAGTCTAACACGAGACATGGAAACCCAGTTAGAACAAATTGAATCAGGAAATACCACAAGCATACAAGTGGTAGAAAAGGCAAGAAACCAAATTAAAGAAGCAATGCAGTCCTTTAATATCAACGAAACTAAAATTGGCCAAGAAATATCCTTAGCCTTAGAGGCGAATAAAACAACAAATCCATCACGAAAATCCATTGCCCTAGTTGCGTTGGGCACCTGTCCTGTTTGCAAGAGTGGAAATTTAATTGTCAAAAAGGCGATAAAATCAAAGAAAAGATTTGCAGGGTGTACATCCTATTCATCAGCAAAATGCTTGGCTACATCCCCATTACCCCAAAAAGGTTCAATAAAAATTACTTGCAAAAAGTGTGAATAATGTAATTGGCCTATCATCACCGCTAGTGGTTATAATCAAGGAAAAAGATACCAATGGGAGTTTTGTATTAATTCACAATGTCCTTTGAAAATCCCAAGCAATAGTAACAAGAAAAATACCACTTGAAAACAAATCTGATAGGCCACATATGAATACAAGATACCATTCAGCTTGGACACAGGACAGTTTTGTCGGTGTCGACTAAGGGTGTTTCAATAATAAATAAACCCACAAAATTGCAAATTCATTCTACTCTTTCTAATATTTTTTCCGGCTCGAATCTATCTTACCACAAGGACAGGGCAGTGTGCATATTTCACCACTTCTGACGCAGTACTTCCTACTAGCATTTTTTTCAAACCAGTACGGCCCTTACTTCCTATTACTAGCAAGTC
>JANWKP010000005.1 GCA_025451315.1 Nitrososphaerales archaeon
AGTAATGCAGTAAATAATTTAATTGATTTAATTAATCAACAAAATACAAAGAAAAATTTTAAAAATTATAGAGATACTAGATCAATAGTATTATCCACTCCAGAAGGAGAAATTCATAGTATAGGTTGTAAAATAATAGAATCGTTATTGCTTGAAAAAGGCTATGAAGTTTATAATATTACTTCGCCTCTTCCAACTAATTCTATTGAATCTTACTTGGATAACACCAATCCAGGTGTAATATTAATCTCTGTCACTTTAGAAGAGAATATCAATTCTGCTATTAGATTAGTATATGAAATTCGTAAATCTTTTCAGATATCTATAATTGTAGGGGGAAATGCACTAAAATTTGCCTCAAAGTCTCAAATTCAACAATTAGAAAAATATGATAAAATTTATCTACACCTGGAATACCTTGCTGATATAATAAACAATGTAAAGGTAGTATTGGATAAAAAATAATAAATCCATCTCCTTTAAATTGTAGACCAATTTTAATCATGTTTTGTAATAGTATTAAAATTTAGCTCCTCAATATAGAATATCAATTCGTTTACGTTTTATGCATTAGTTTACTTGCTTACTTGTAATTTAATACATTTCAATTCATTAATTCATAGATCATTCTGATAAATATGTAATTTTTAATAACTGTTATATTACTGATGTAAGAAAAGTTTATATGATGTCATAGATATTACATAATGTAAGTGATAAATATGTGGAAAGAACCAATAGATTTTAGAAAAATATTTGATAATATTGGTAGAGAATTTTCAACAGCAGAAGAACTGTTAAGCAAAATGTTTAGTACAGTTAGGGAAGTAAACACACAGCAATTGGAAAGCAATTCTCCCTATTACTATGGATATCAGATTAGTATAGGATCTGATGGGATACCTCATGTTAGAGAGTTTGGAAATGGTAGTAGGCCTACAAGGAGAGCACTAGAAGAGCAAAACGAAAACGAAATTAGACAACCATTTGTTGATACAAATTTCAATGAAAAAGAAAATACATATGTAATTACGGCGGAGATGCCAGGACTAACTAAGGAAGATATTAAAGTAAATGTTTCGCAGCAAACTGTTACTATAAGTGCAGAGCATGCAGGGAAAAAATATCATACTGAAATTCCTTTCGATGTAGAATTGGATGATACTTCAGCCAGAGCTACATACACAAATGGGATAGTAGAATTAAAAATAAAGCCAAAGGAACAGCCTAAACGCAAATCTAAAGAGATAAAGATTGAATAAAATCCTAATTTTTTATTTTATATTTAATAATATAATAAATATGGTGATTTGATAAATTGAATACTAATTATCCTAATTTGGATGGTAACAATAATAATAAATTTATACTAAAGGTAGCAGAAACATTTTCTAAATTTGTAGGACGAGGTATTGCACTTATTGATCCTAAAACAATTGAAGAATATGGTCTTAGAACAGGTGATGTTTTAGAGCTTACTCATGAGAGTACATCTAAAAAAAGTTATGTTTTACTTTGGTCCAGTAACTCAAATGATTACGGTAAGGGATTAATTAGAATAGATGGCTACACAAGAGAAAATATTTCAGTAGGAATAGATGATCAAATAACTGTACAAAAGGTCAATGTTGAAAAGGCAGAGGAAATCAAAATGTCTCCAATTGTAGATCTTAATATAGCTGGATTGGAAAACTACATGTTAGAGAAATTAGATGGAAGAGTAGTTGCCAAAGATGATGTATTACTTTTTGATATAATGGGGAAGCGTATAGGTTTCATAATAATATCTACAAAACCACAGAATCAGGCATTATTAATAAATTCACATACCAAATTTAAATTTGGAACTACCTCGGATATTCCTGTTCAGGACAAAAAGATTGATAGAATTACATACGAGGATATAGGAGGAATCAAAAATGAAGTACAAAAGGTAAGAGAAATTATTGAACTTCCCCTAAGACATCCCGAACTTTTTGATAAAATTGGAATAGACGCACCAAAGGGTGTATTATTACATGGGCCACCAGGTACTGGTAAGACCTTGCTTGCTAAAGCAGTTGCTAATGAAACAAATGCTAATTTCTATTCTATCGGTGGACCAGAAATCATGAGCAAGTTTTATGGAGAAAGCGAAGAAAAGTTAAGAAACATATTTCTACAGGCTCAAGATAAGGCTCCTAGTATTATATTTATAGACGAAATTGATTCTATAGCGCCAAAAAGAGATGAAGTGTCCGGTGATGTTGAGAAAAGAATCGTATCTCAGCTTTTGACTTTGATGGATGGTCTAAAGGCGAGAGGTAAAGTCGTTGTAATTGCTGCTACGAATAGACCAAATGCAATTGATCAGGCATTGAGGCGGCCGGGTAGGTTTGATAGAGAAATAGAAATCGGTATCCCAGATGAAGAGGGACGTTTTGACATTCTTCAAATTCATACAAGAGGAATGCCATTGGAACAAGATCTAGACCTAAAATCCTATGCAAAGATTACTCATGGATTTGTAGGTGCAGATTTGGAAATGGTAGCGAAAGAAGCGGCGATGAGATCTTTACGTAGAATTATACCTGAAATAAATTTAAAAGAATCAAAAATTCCGATAGATAAACTGAATAAAATAAAGATAACTAGCCAAGATTTGGATGACGCTTTAAAAGAGGTTCACCCATCTGCCATGAGAGAGGTTTTAGTACAAAAGCCAAATATACAATGGAAAGATATTGGAGGTCTAGATAATCTGAAAGAAGAATTAAAAGAAGCAATAGAATGGCCTCTTAAACATGCAGATCTTTTTATCAAAGCAGCAATAAAGCCTCCTAAGGGTATACTACTATACGGACCCCCTGGCACAGGAAAAACACTATTAGCTAAGGCTGTTGCATCAACATCAGAATCAAATTTTATTAGCATAAAAGGTCCAGAGCTATTATCAAAATGGGTAGGTGAATCTGAAAAAGGAGTCAGAGAAATATTTAGAAAAGCTAGACAGGCAGCACCTTGCGTAATATTTTTTGACGAAATAGACGCTATTGCTCCAACAAGATCAGGATCTGATGGAGGAGACTCACATGTAACTGAAAGATTGGTTAGCCAAATGCTAACTGAGATAGATGGATTAGACGATCTTAAAGGGGTAGTAATTATCGGTGCAACAAATAGACCAGATATTATCGATAAAGCTTTGTTACGACCTGGAAGATTTGATCGCCTTTTAGAAATACCAATACCAGATAATTATACTCGAAAACAAATTTTGCAAGTACACCTAAAAAAGAAACCACTAGGTGCTGATGTCAATATAGATAAACTAGTAGAGTTAACAGACAGCTTCACTGGTGCAGAGATTGAAGCTTTAGTTAATGCTGCAGCTATTGCAGCTGTAAAAGAACATGTTATAATAAGAGAACAAAAAGAACAAAACAAAGATCAAAAAACAGATACTAGTGTAACGGATACATCTAAAACTCAAGAAATAAAAGAGAACAAAATAATAGAAGAACTAGAAATATCTATGAAACATTTTGAAAGTTCATTTAGTAAATTTGCAAAGAAAAATAAGCCCTCTCTACCTAGAATTAGTAGCATAGCATAATCCCAAAATAATCATTTTTTTGTGTCTTTATTAATATAGTTTTTCATTCATTTAATAACTCATCGATGTCATTTAATCTAAATTTAAACAAAAAGTAAATTCTTGAAAGAAAATCGATTTTATATGTGAATATTTACACATTCAAATTAAAACTTATGAGCAATCATATCCATAGATTTTTTATTATAGAAATTTAAAAATGGTTTAAAGTATCATTTGTTTAAAATATTTAATAGTTCCGTCTTTTCTATGCTCAAATAATTGTCTTAATATTTTAATAACATATATCGACATAACTTTCCCAAAAACTCCATATGGTAATACAAGTTCTACTTCATCAATAATTTCTGTTTTAGTATTACTGATTCTTTTAAATTTGTGTATATGTTTCCATTTGATAAAAGGTCCTTCTAACATTTCATCTATATATTGATATTGCTGAAAAAAAGTTATTTTTGAACGCCATGTTCTCTTTATAACCATTATTTTAGCTGAAATAACGGTTTCTTGGCCAAGAATAATTTTTTGATTTGTAGTATTGATTATTTTCAAATTTAACTTTTTTGGGGTAATAATTTCTAAATGCCTAATATCAGTATAAAATTCCCATACTTTTTCAATATCTTCATTTATTATGAATTTATTTATGAATTTAATCAAGTAAAAAATATTAGATACGATCTAATTCAAATGTTGCCCTAGATTTTAATAAATCCTTGAAATTTAATTTATATTGTAATAGCTTTATATTGAATTGTCGAAAATTTATTTTTATCTTTGTCTAAGAATATTTTGGTTATTCAAAATATAGAATGTGAACGTTTAGGTAGTCTTGCTAATCTATTTGAATTAGATGAATTTAATTTAACAATATTAAATTCTCAGAGTAATTTGATTCCTACTGATCTTATCTCCTACTCAGGCATTATAATCTTGGGTGGACCTATGTCGGTTTATGATAATTATGTTTTTTTAAAAAACGAACAAAAATTAATTAAAAAAGCAGTCGACATGAAGATACCCACGTTAGGAATATGTCTTGGTTCTCAATTGATTGCCGAAGCTATGGGTGGAAAGGTTTACCCAGGAAACTTAAAAGAGATAGGTTGGCACGATATTGAGATTACTGAAAATGGAAGTAGAGATATATTTAATGGAATTGCAACTTTAAAAAATACAGTTTTTCAATGGCATGGAGACACGTTTGAGCTTCCCAAGTCTGCAATTATTTTAGCTAAATCCGATGCATATGTACAAGCTTTTCGCATAAAGACTGCAATAGGAATACAATTTCATATTGAAGTAGATGAATCTATGATCGAAGAATGGCTAAAAGTTTACTCAAAAGAAGTATCAGATTTGAATTTAGACAAATCTGAAATCCTATCTCCACAAAAAATGCAAGTTTTAAATCTTCTAATTATATGTAAGCTAATATACAATAATTTTAAGAAAATGATCAATCATTATGATCACAAATATAATTATCAAGAATGTTGAATCAATAACTTTTATTTTCATTGTCTTTCTTTTAATATCAGATCTAGTAATCTAGTGTTATTTTTCATGATGTTGACCAATTTCAATTTTCTTGATGCTTTCTGGACGGAGATGATGATGTTCTAAGCCTTCTGCACCTTTGTTAGCAGTTTATTCATCAACTCCAATTAATTTTATAAGTCAGCTAAAAATCCATGGCGATTTCTTATTCCAATAGCTATTGAAATTCCTTTATCAGTAATTTGACTCCTCTATATTTTCGTAAATAAGCGGTTCTCCTTCATCAACCTTTGTACCGTCTTAGTTACACTAGAGAACTTATTCACATACTGTGAAATATATACAGTGTAACTTATCCCTGCTCTACTAATTCACATATTACTTAGGTTAACTTTTTGAGAATCAAATACAAATTATAATAAGATTGTATTTAAAAAAAAAGGAAAGAAAAATCTAGTTCTGTGTTTGATTTGTTGTAGGAGCTAATGGTCTGCTCTTTAAAGTAACTTGTTTATCTATAATCTCCCCGTCTCGGTATACGGATAATGTCGCATTCTCATTTACAGCTTTGTTCAATTCTAAATATGATATCAAATCTTCCATCTTGAATATTTGTTTACCATCTACTGCTGTTACAATGTCTCCTCCTCTCTTTTCACCGTATTGATTGATATTACTGCCATTCAATCCTGCTAGATCTGCAGGGCTACTTCTAACTAAATTGTCTATAATAACACCTTTTAACGTCCTATCTACTTTTTCCCTCTTGGCAAGGTCTGCAGTTAATGTATTTCCAGTTACACCGAGCCATGGATGAGTATAATTTTTCTCTTCCATCAATACAGGGATTATCCTTAATACAGTATTAGATGGAACAGCCAAACCTATTCCACCAGGAAAAATACCTGCGGTATTAACGCCTATAACTTCTCCTTTCATATTTAATAGTGGACCACCTGAATTGCCAGGATTGATTAATGCATCGGTTTGAATAGCATTGGGTATTGAAAAACCTCTTTCGTCTATAGATAAGAGTCTACCTATCTGACTAACAATTCCTGTTGTCATTGAACTATCTAATCCAAATGGGTTACCTATAGCTACTACTTGATCACCAACCCGAAGCGCAGAGGAATTTCCAACTATTAATGGTTTAGGTAAGCCTGTTGTATTTTCATTAATCTTTATAACTGCTAAATCACTGAAAGGATCTGTTCCAGTTATATTTGCTGTATATCTATCTCCATTAATAAAAGTTATATCAACGACTTCAGCATTTTCTACAACATGGTTATTAGTAACAATGTATCCTTTATCATTATAAATAAATCCAGAACCTAATGCAGTACTATTCTCCTTATCCGGCCCGTATGGGTTAGCAGGAGGCATTGTTTTTGTTACTTGAACTATTGAATTTTCAACCAATTCAAAGAGATCATTTAAGGATAAACTCTTGTTGTTGCTGCTATTAGATGCTTCATCCAAATTTTGAGCATTGGCTATTCCAAAAAATGTACCACTGGCTAAAAAAATTAGCATTAAAACAATAGTACCATTATTCCTATTGATTATTACTTTTGACATCTGAAACATTAAAGTATTTTTGTTATTTCTATATGTTTCTTTTAAGATAAGATTGATAATACTAGGTTATGGTAATTTTGATATTTTTGTTTGGTTATAAGAGCTGATTATTATCCCTTCTATTAGTTTAGATCTTTATTATTCGTAGAATTGTAAGGATAAAGCTCAAGTATCTCATATTTGCAAGTATCTCATATTTGCAAGTATCTCATATTTGCATATTTTCCCTTAATTAGCTATTATTAGTTATACTTATTAGTTATATTTGCAAAGTATGTTTGTGAATATGTATAGTAAGAATTTAAAATTCTTAGACTATTCAGATTTAAAAGTATCACTATTTATTTTAATTGTTTCCACGTTAGGGTCTTTTATGCAAATTTCTGGAGCAAGTTGGGATATAACTTCTCATCTCTTAAATCAGCCAGATTCATTTTTTACTCCCTCTCATGCTATGCTTTATACTGGAATAGGGTTAATAACGATCTCTGCTGGAGTTGGTTCTTATCTATTAAAAAGAAAGAAAATTAGACAATACAACTCTATTTCTCTTTCTTTTAAATTATTGATAATAGGTTCATTTTTGTCATTGATTGCAGGCCCACTGGATTATTTATGGCATCAAAGTTTTGGACTCGATGGTCTTCTAAGTCCAACTCATATGACATTGGCTACAGGAATGCTAATCAACTCTGTTGCAGTTTTCATAGGGTTATATGGTGTAATGAATAATATTTCTCATTGGAAATATTTAGCTAAAATTTTTCTTATCCCATGTCTCTCTTCATTATGGCTTACATCTATATGGTACGTCTTTATACTAGTTCTACCATTTTCTGAATCTGATTTTTTTAATTTTAATTTAGATACATATAGTGCAACTTTGATAGCAAGTATTTTTCTTCCCCTCATCAATTCTATTATGTTTCTGTGTTCTTCAAAAGTATTCAATAATATTTTTGGCTATACATCTATAATAATTTCTTTATTAGTATTAGTAAATACTTTTTCAACTATTCTTCCGGCTGGAAATATACTCTCTTCTCTTATTCCTTGGTACTTTGTTAGTATTTTAGCAGCATCTCTTCTAGCAGATATATTATTAAACTCAAACTTTATTAGAACTAATAGTAAACAATTTAAAAATAATAAATTAATAGCAAGTTCTATAATTGGATCAATTTTCTACTTTTTTAATTATCCTATGATCATATGGACATACGGAACCTTTCTAAATACTAATTTAGGATCTTTAAATGCAGTAGTACCTACATTTTTAAATACTATTGTAACCGTGACTTTGATTACTGTACCAGTTGGTGCACTTATGGGATTAATTGGATACCTTATATTCTCAAAGATAGAAAATTCTTTATATGCTTTAATAAAAGGAAGGAATCCCACTGTTATTAAATCAGATCTAGATCAGTAATAATAAGTTATAAAATCTATTTTTTAATATACATTAATTAGTCACAATTAGAACAGCAGCACATCATTTTAATGATTTGTAAGTTATTAAATAATATTTATTATTTTCTAAATTCTTTGCTTCCTAACAAATATTGTCAAAATTATGAATAGTGTAGTTGAGAATGTAAGATTTTATAGACATCCCCTTTTTAATATCGAGCATTTTGTTTCTGGTTTTACTGCGGACATTTAATAATAAAAAATATGGATTATTTTATTTTATTTTATTTTTTGTAAGACTTTGATATACATGAGTTACAAAATCTTCTGGTTTTATGTTAGTATAGTCATAATATATTGTGTCATATTTTGAGGTTGGTTTTGATGTAATAATATCATCTAAAGACTTACCTTCATTTATCATTTGACTGATTTGGTAGCGTACATCAGTTAACATGTTTAAAAATTCATCAACTTTGGTCTTATTTGATATTCCAGTATGACCAGAAACAACCTTAGTCTCATTATTAATTATTGATGATATAGTTTTTAACGATGAGATTAATCCGTCTACAGAGCCACCACTTGATATATCTATGAATGGATATGCTTTGTCGCTAAAGTCATCTCCAACGTGAATTACGTTATTCTTTGTAAAGTAGACTATAGAATCACCATCAGTGTGACCATTATCCATGTGAATAAGATTTATTTGGTCACCATTTTGATAGATGGTCATGTTATCGGAGAAAGTAATAATTGGTAAGCCTTTTTCTGACAATGGTGGAACTGCTCGTTTAAAAAAATCAGAGAATTGTCCTGTACTGAGCCGTTTTTTTACATTATCATGTGAAACTATAATTGCGCCTGCTTCTCCCAGATTCTCATTTCCTCCTGTATGATCAGGATGCCAATGCGTATTAATTACAAATTGTATTGGTTTATCGGTTATCTTGGAAATTGCATCTTTAATTTTTGCAGTAAGAGGTGCAAATTGATCATCTACCATAAAGACTCCATTTTGTCCAACAGAGACTATAATATTTCCTCCTGATCCTTGAAGCATATATAGAGTATCAGTCAATTTAGTTGTATTAATTGCTATATTTTCATATTGTGCATACACATTATAAGAATTATTATTGCTATTTAAAATTGATAATAATGATCCACCTACAACAAAAAATAATATATATACAATAATTTTATTTTTAAGATCCAATGACATTGGTACTAAACTTTTGGATTTTTGCAGATTCATTCTGTTGTTAGGTATTCTAATAAATAAAAGTATTTCATCATTTAAATTGATACGCAGTTAGCCTAAATGAATAATAATAATAATATCAATTAATCGAGTATTGTTTGGCTATATTTTTAGAAAAGTACTAATAACTTCACCATATGTCATTATGGATATATATTAAATTAGATATTCTATATAGTTCCAAGATTATATATAGAATAGTTTTTTCTTCCTCAAGGTGCTAATGTATTGTACAGATATGAAGAACGATTACAGAATTGACCATATTACAATTCCTAGTGGACTAAAAGATGTCTTGAATAAAGCTGGATTTACTATCGAATCAATACTTGACAATGATCCATCCAAGATAGCTCAAGATTTAGGAATTGACGAATATGTGGGAAAAATAATATTTGATGAAACAAAAAGAAAATTTGAAAATCTTAGAAACGCTTTTTGAGCAGTATCTTGATTTTTGAATTGTTAAAATAATTAAATTTTTCAAAATTTGAATAATTATTGTATTATATTTATTATTTATTCAATTGAGTGATGCATTTGAGTAGCTTCAATTACATAAATTACTATTACTAAGTTATTCAAACATCTCTCATGTAAATAACTAAAT
>JANWKP010000006.1 GCA_025451315.1 Nitrososphaerales archaeon
TGAATTTCTCTATTTTCTCCTTAATTAAAGGAATGATTTTTTCAGTTATTATTTTATCAAAATCATATTGATCAAAATCAATATTTAAAATCAAATAATAATTTTCATTGATTGGAATCAAACATCTGCTCATTCTGGTATACCTTCTAAATGTATAAGTTAATTCACCTATTTTTGGTTCCAATTTCAATCTCGTTTTATGTCTAGTTATTGTATTGATTGCAAATTCATGATTTTCTTCTACAGTAAGAAATCGTTCCAATCTTTCTCTATATCGTTCATTTATAATAATACCATTTTGATCCGTTATTCCTACCCATCTTATAGATTTGTCTATATTCAATATATTCTGGGTAAAAGCATAAAAGAATTTAGTGTTATCAATATCATCATCATTATCATTTCTTTCAGACATATTCTCTAGTATTATCAAGTAATTTTTGATTGTAATAAAAAAGTTATTAGTCGATTAATAGTTCAATTTCATTGTAGAACTACTTGGTTTCTGATAAATTTATCGAATTTCTTTTTCACTTCTTCACTTTGTCCTTTATACAAACAATATTAAGAAATATATTAAAAAGAAGAAAATTATCAATAAGATTAACTCTATTAGTATTTTAAATACTGAAATTTTACTGTATTATATTTAATAAAAATTATTATTAATTGTTAATAGAGGAATTTTCTAATGCATCACAGGTAATAACAAAGTGAAACTTGAAAAATATATTTTATTATTATCTACAATGACATTCGCAATTTTTTCTATTAATATGCTAGTATCAATTTCTAATGCTGTAGCAGCAGAAAATTCTTGTATCTCTTATAATATGAAAGAACATGAAATATCAATTTCCTGTAAATATGCTAATTTTATAGATATAGAGAATGAACTGCAAAATCAAAAACTATTGTATCACGAATCAAATTCCAGTAATTTCAATGAAAAAAATTGGATATTGAATACTGGAATTACAGTTGAAAAAGATGCCACGCTAAATATTGATTCTGATGATGTAACTTGGTTGAAAATTGTTCCAAGTCTAGATAGCCCAAATGCAATTAAAGTTGATGGTAGTCTAAAAGTTGATAATGTAAAGATAACATCATGGAACCCACAAACAAAAGATTATGTAAAATTTAATGAGGATCCAAAATACATAGAGACAAAATATATTGAAGAAATTAGACCATACATAAAAGTAAACCCTGATGCTACTGGACCTACAATAATTCAAAATTCTGAACTTGCTTATTTAGGGTATAGTTGTAATGGATGTGGTGGAGTTAGTTTCAATGGTGGAGAATATAGTATTTTAAAGAATAATACGATACATCACATCTACAAGGGTTTCTATTCAAAAGGTATGGGGTATATGTTAATTGAAGGAAATCTTGTTTATAGCAATGAAAAATATGGTATAGATCCACATACTGGTACTCATCATATGCTAATCTTGAATAATATTGTTTATGATAATTATAATGCAGGAATAATATGTTCTGCAGATTGCTATAATATTCTTATCGAAGGAAATAAGGTATATAATAATGGTCATGGAGAAAATTTAAGAGGAATTGCAATTAGTAAAAACGTATCTAATACGATAATTAAAAATAATATAGTATATGATGAAGATAAATGCATATCTATTGGCAGAGATTCATATGATAATATTGTTTATGGCAATACACTCTCAAATTGTCAATATGGAGTACATGTTACAAATAACTCTTTTACTAATGAAATCCATGACAATAAGATAGACAATGTAGAATATGGATTAGTGGCTACTGATGAATCAGTTAAAAATGTATTTCATTCTAATATAATAACTGACGCAAAAGTTGAAGTAGCAGCACAAGATGAATCGTCAATAGGGAATGCTTTTAAAAACAATAAGAAGTTTGTCAGTTTTGATACACTAGAAAATAATAATATAAAATGAAATAGGTATGATATCAGGGGAGATAGGTGTTAAATTCCAATCTAGTCATGAATGTTTATTGTAATAGTCTGGGCCAAAAATATTGTGTTAATAACAATTCACACACCTCTGAGCCCGATAAATATGTATTAATATAGTAGGAACAATAGAGATAATCAATAGAAGTAAAACCTTCGATAAACGAAATTAACCTATATTGTGAATTGAAGTGGAACAGTGAACTTAAACAAGGTATTACGTAAACTAACTTATTTTAAATTTTAATATGATGCCATAATTTCAATTTCTTATTAAATTAGAGTAAGTATAATTTACTCTATGATTATTATTATCTAAAAAATCATAAAAGTCTTTTACAAGTTTTAAATCATTTGTTATATAATATTTATCAATGATTTGAACAATAATATCCGTAGTTATAGGAATAATAATTTTGGTTCTGTTATTGAGATTTTTATTTGGAATAATATAAAAAGAGGATGTAAGCAGGATGAATTTTACTTCTCAATTTATTGAGAGTGCTCTTGCTATTTCCTTCTCCAAGGTAGAGGAAGTCAAAAATAACAGAATTAAAGAATTGCTTGAAATAAAGTTAAAGATTAAAGAAGATCCTATCTTAGTCGAAAATTGGTTTGATAATGAAATTAATAAAATAAGAAAGGTAACAGAAAATAATTCTTCTTCTATTGATATTGAATCTTTAATAAATAAGATAAAATAATTCGTTACCATCTCTTAAAAACAAAATATTCCTTATCAAATGGAAATTGATTAATACATCATAGTCATTGTATGGACAACAATAACAACAGCAAATCGCTAGATGTATCTATAACCCATTCTAGGTGCGTACTTGTTTGTTCAGGCTATGACAATAATTAATTTATCTCAAATTATTAAATAGAATATTTCTTTATCGAGATCACCGACAACCAATAATTGTATTCGTCGTTGGACTTGTGCAAACATAGCCTTTTTCTTGTTAATGATTAGGCTCATAATATGATGACTATGGCTTTTAATAGTAGTTTTTTTAACTAAAAATAATATGGAATCAAAAATCCATTCAACAATAGTTATTACATCATCCACCATAATTCTTATATCTGCTTTTTTAATTGTAATAGCAGGAATATCAACAACAACATTTTTTAATGTTAATGCACAAGGCGAAGGAGGAGCAAATCAAACTATGCAACAACAACAGCAGGAAGATCCTGAACATTCTGCTAACCGAACTATGGAAAAAGCAATTCAATCTGCCAATGAGACTAGAGAGGATGTTGGTAAAGTTGGCTCTAAGATAACTGAGGGAGCAAAAGATCTCGTTAGGAATATTGGAGAAAAATTACAAGATTTAGGAAAATAAATATAACTTAATATTTTTTAAAATTAATAATTCTATTTGATTATTTTCTTAATATACTGCATGTATAATTTTTTCTAGACTGTCTATAATTAGTTATTTTAGGTTAGTATTGTTAACAAGGGTGTAACCTGAGCTCAATGAATTAGTTATTTAATTTATTCATTAGAATTACAGGAAAAATGACCGTAAAACCTCTGAGCCGAAGTTGATAACAATGCTTTTATTTTGGCCCAACCCATATCTTATATCGAAAATTGGACCAACTAAGCCCTAATACACTATTCGACCAAGAAAATCCTCTAGAAATGTTTATGTAAGCCATCAAGCTCCCAAATCTTAAAGACAATATCCAAAAAGATTAAAGATATTTCTTGACTTTTTAACTTCTAAAAATGAATTATCTCATTAAGATTTAGAAAATCTAGAAAATATATTTAATCTGCGATTTTTAATAATGATCAATGAAATATCGATTTATTATAGGAACATTGATTATGTCACTGTTTTTGCTGACATCAGTAATTATGGTTTATGCACAGACTGATACTAATCTGACTAATATGAAGAATACAAGCACAATCAATAAAGAAATTTCAGTAAGTATAGGTGAATTAATTTTCGAATCTAAAACTCAGAATGAAGGAAAGAAAATATCAGATATTGATAAACAAGAATTTGAAATTTCTTGGTCAGGTAATGGAACACTGAAAGGAAATATCCCTGTGTGGGATTTGGGAACCGTTTGGACTACTTTAAAGGATGATGGTTATTGGTATGGTAAAGGTCATGGAATGCTAATAACGTTCGATAATAAGGTGGGAAAATATACTTTTAGTACAGTTGGAAAAGTGGACGATGACGGAAAATTAAGAAACTTAGGATCTGTTACTTTTGATACAAACGATACAGAAGCATTATCTGTATTGAAAAATACAATTGGAGTTTTAGCAGATGAAATAGATAACAAAGGAAATGCAATAACTAAGATATGGAAATTAAGTAGATAAATAACTTTTAAAATTTTTTTAGGTAGTTATAGTCAATTCACGAAATTGTTTCGTTTAGACTATGACAATTAATTATTATTCTTAGTAGATTAACCTAGTTGGCAGATTGTTAAATATTATAAAATTAATTGATATTTACAATATTTTAGGCAAAGTATAAGGTATCATCAAGCCATAGCCGTAGTGGTCATTTCTCTCCCAAGTATATGTCATGTTGGCTATGGCATTTAATTGCTCATTCTTTCATTTTTATCAAATAAATATTATAATAATAACAACTAAATTGTCTCAAATTATTAAATACATTCATATCTATTTATTTACAATCTTATAGGCAAATATAAGATCCATCACCACCATAACCTTCTATTATTGTGCTCCTAATAGGAGTGGGTTATGACTTAACTTTTAAACTCTAAGGATTTATTATATAATCAATCATTATGTGTCGGGGTTACCTTTGCTAACAAAGGCTATCCCTTTAGGTCAATTATTTTAGAGAAATGATTTACCATTAATATTTTATTAGATTGTAAATAAAAACAGGAATAGTAAGACACAAGAATCGGCTCTGTTAACTTAAGATATATTCACCTCTGTCATTCAATTCGTTAATGAAATAATTCTCAAATGTTTTATCATTATACATAGATACAAAGAATTGTATCCAGTTATGTACATGAAATAGATTACATTCAATCTGCATACATGGATAGTAGTCATCAAAACTCTCGATTCTATCCTTAAAATATTGATTAACTCTTTCTATCAAACTCTTCTCTAATGGAGAATGTAAATAGTGTTTCAATTTCAGTATATTACATGCTTCATAATACCATGTACCACCATCAGTATAAACAGCATGTTTTCCATAATTCTCAACAAGAAATCGAATGAATTTTTCAGCAACAAGCATGTTTCTTTCTTCTGAAATGTAGATTCCAAGCACAGATTTGTCAATAGGTTCTATACAAAACCATAACCAGAAATGCTGACTGCCAACCTGGATGATTGTTTCATCTATTATAAATGCAGATACTCTTTTTCTTTGTAAATCGGATACTCTGCAAATCTCTGAATGCAGTTCCAGACAGACACGTAACCTCTTTCATCTTTGAAAATTGTTAGTGCTTTAGAAGTATTAAATATACTGAGACCAAGAAAATACAAA
>JANWKP010000007.1 GCA_025451315.1 Nitrososphaerales archaeon
ATGAGAAAAATAATTAGTAAAATCGGTTCATCTAATAATTCTGAACGTCATTATGAAATTAAAATATTAAGAAAAATTGCAAAAGAGCTTAAACATCAAATATACTTTGATGAAAGTTATAGTAACTTAGATTTAAATAATAATAATAATAATGTGATAAATTATTGGGTAACAAAAAGATATTTTACTGAACTATATCATTACTTTATGTATATCTATAAATTTTTAGAGGAAGATAAGAAAGATGAATTGAATCTTCTACTTAAAGATTATCAAGAAAAGATGCTAATGTTAATGAAAGAATATTTAGAAAAAGAGGAAGAGTCAGTTGAAGATTTACTCTATAACTGAGTTAATTGTAATTCTCTCTTATCATATATCTTTAATGATAAATTTAATTAATTTTCGCTCATTCTTTCCAATATTTCTGGTTTTACATAAGATAATTTTGGATTTTGTTGTATCATCAACATAATCTGGCTAAGCTGATTGTTCATATCATTTCTTAATGTTCTCATATCTTTTTCATACTTTTGCTCTAATGTTTCAATTCTTTTTTCTTCCAAACCTTTAATCTCATCATATGCTTCTGGTTTGAGAGGATAGCTACATTTTGAACAATATTTATTTTCAATTGCATTAACAAGTTCACATTTAGGACAATTTGAAACAATATGTTTTGCCTTCATTTCAGTTTCATGCATAATTCCATTTCTTTGCAGGATTTTTGTCTTTAATTCATCTCCCATTCTTCTTTTTATATATCTGGTCCCTTGTTTAGAATTCATAGACCATCTAACTTTTTTCTTTAGAGCGTATTCTGGTAGATAATCAGAATCTGAAGTTATAGCACTATGTCGTATGCAATATGGATTCCATTTCTTTGTTTTTAATAAGTATTCTAGTTTTTCTCTCTCATTTTTATCATTTATTTCACCGTTTTCTAGTAGTCTTTTAATCCTTTTCTCTAATTGCTTCATCATATTCCATATTGCTTTAGTTTTTAATGCTCCACCATTGAGCTGATTACATATCAATCTAGCAGTTGGTTCATTTTTGAAAGGATGTTCATTTAACCAATCTCTCACATAGGGGAACGATGTGGTAAGTAGTATGGGTCCTGTCCCTGTTTTTGCTTCATATGGAATTTCTCCTTCCCCATATCTTTCTTTTAATCTAACATGTTTTATCCTTAGTAAGGTTATTTCATGTGGCCTAGCATCTAGGTCCCACATTAATGCTAAAATTGCTTTATTCCTCTTGTATGGTTCATATTTTATTATAGTTAAAAGCTCATCTTTCTCCCAAATTTCACTTTCTAAATAAGGACTTATACGTTTGGTTTGTTTTGGTTTGATTTTACAGAATTCTGGTGTAATCCATTCATTATTGTTATCGTTAATATCTTCACTATAGTTATTTTCAATATTGTTTTGTTTTAGTCTATAATGGTAATTATATAACCATCTCATAAACAATTTGATTCTATTTAGAAAATGATTCCAAGTAGTAATCCATTTTTTATCAGGGTCAATATCAGAATTTTTTATTTTTGTATTTAGAAATGATGTTATCTGCTCTTTTTTACATATATTATAAAATGTGAGATTTGGTCCAAGAAAATTAGCAAAATTGATAACTACTTTTAGGTTGTTTACCTGATGGTTATCAGAAGAGCCTTTCTCTTGCATATAATTATAAAATTCATATATTATAGCAGAATTTTCTTTGTTGGGAACAATACCTATCTTATTATCAACGATACTTGAAAGCTTGACTGAACATGATGATGACATCTTTTACCTTTTTCTCTCCTTTTTTGTCTTTATTACAACTATAAAATAGCAAAAGCTAGTATATGAATTCCTATACATATTGCGGTCACCGGGATTTGAATTCCCGCTTTGAATAAAGTCCCGGGTTGCGGGCTAACTTCGCATGATATATGCATGGAAGGCCAGTGTCCTAACCAAACTAGACGATGACCGCAATTCATTATTTAAGAAAATCAATGGATATTAAATCTTCCCATCAATCAATAATTTTGACTTCATATCAAAATTTATGGATATTTCAAACTAAAATCAATTTCTCCCCCATGAGCTTGAAAAGTGGATGTTTGTTTATATGCAAAACTTCCGTTTACTTGAAAACTAGAGGATTCATCAGCAATTTTATTCCATACATTATCTATTCTGTTATCTTTTTCTATTGTTTTTTGATCTTTTAATGTTACAGTTCCATTTCCAATTATAGGATAAATACCCTCCTGGGAATCCACAAACCCTTCTGGTCGTGTTCCAATTTCTCCAGATGCAATACGTATCTTGTCTAAATTGATATTATAATTAATATTTTCAAGAATTAAAGTCCCTTCATTTGGATTATAAACATCAAATATTGTATTGATTTTAATATTATTATTATCAATATTTGCAACTGAAACATTTTTCAGTGAAATTTCTAAAGCTTTTGCTTCTGTCACGGCTCCTTGGTTAAATTTTGGAGGACTAATTTTAAAATCAGATTCTTGTGAAAATATCATTATTATAACTGCTACTGCAATAATCCCAATCGCAGAGTATATAATTTTTTTATTTATATGACCTACTCTATTCTTTTTAAATATTTTTGTAATTGATGATGATATTTCGTTGTTAATTTTATGCTTAATATTCTTACTATATTTTGTTGATGGTGGTCCTCCTCCAACTGGCTTGTCATCTGGTGATGGTGGTCCTCCTCCAACTGGCTTGTCATCTGGTGATGGTGGTCCTCCTCCAACTGGCTTGTCATCTGGTGATGGTGGTCCTCCTCCAACTGGCTTGTCATCTGGTGATGGTGGTCCACTTTCTGTTGAACTAAAGGCGAGAAATCTAGAATTGTCACTTTTATTATTTTTAACATCGTTATAAGAGATAAAGAAATTCGAAGTATCAGGAAGATCATTCTCTTCTTTGTTATCCTTTTTATTATTCAATACATGAATTACAAATTAACATAATTTAATAATTTTCATTAAAATTCATAATAATCTTTATTTTGTTAATTTTCTTTTTTAATCCCTACAATTCTTTTTTCATATAATATTCTTTCTCCCTTTTTAACTTGTATTATTCTGGTTGCTGGAATAATCTCGAAATTTTGTGAAATCTCCATAAATTTTAAAAGAGGAATTGAAAGTATTGTATCAAAATCTCGATATGAAATAGTATAGATATCTGGATTATCAGCGTATATTGCTTTACTTAAAATTTCTTGAAGCCTCCCTTTCTTCTTCCCCATGAATACTAATTCTTCTTTTTTCTATTAAAATATTAATAAAAAATAAGCATCATGCTACTAATATAAAAATTTAAAGTACCAAGTTAATAATAAAATAATGGAATTATCAAAAATATTCGAACATTCTATGCTTATTTATGATGATAAATGTTCATCGTGTTATAAATTTGCTCTTTTGGTTCATAATCTTTCTAATGGCTGGATAAGAATTGAAGGTCATTATTATTCAAGTAATATTCATTTAATTAATAAAGTACTTTTTCCGGCTAATTATGATCCAAAGAAAATGTTTTGGTTAGTTAATAAAAAAGGAGCTTGGGGAGCACGTTCTGCTCTAATACCTTTAATTGTAGAGGTTATTCGTGGAAGACTTAAATCTCATATTGAAATTAAAAGAAACTCTACAATGGATAATACACTTAGTTGTAGGTTAGATTCTAATTCTGTCTGTTCAAGTTACTTTAATACATTTAAGAGAATTCTAGGAGTATTACGAAACACTGGGAAATTTCCTTTTAATTAAAAATATTCAAATAACCTTATCCGGAGTTCCGGAGTTTGTTTGTCTATTATAGTCATCTTCAATCCTAATTATATCGTTTTCATCAAATTTTCCATAGGATATTTCTAATATTATACAATCCTCTTCTAATGCTGTTATCCTATGTTTTGCACCACAAGGAATAGTTATATTTTCGTTTTCTTTAACTACAAGTTCTTTCTTGTCAATATTTATCTTAGCTTTTCCTTTTACAATTTTCCAGAATTCACTTCTATGTTGATGGTACTGGAGACTCAATCTGGAATTTGAATTAACATAAATCAATTTGACAGTACAATTCTCATTCTCATGGAATTTTTCAAATTTTCCCCATGGGCGACTTTCTGTATAAATTCCCATTAGTATTAAATCATTAGTTCTAATCTTATAATAATTACTAATGAATATTCAACATACATTCAATAATTATAATGTTGTATTGGGAATGTATAAAAGAATCATTAAAATTAAAATTATTAATTAATGTCTGAAATACATTTTACTGAAGGAAATTTGATTATTCTTTACTCTATCCATAAAAATTCCTCTTTACAATTGCCTAATCATATTCTTGAAAGAATTGAACATTGTAATAGACTGTATCAGATTATTTTAAAATCAAAACCAGATTCTAATAAAACTATTATATTAATAGTTGCTGAACCTCATTATTCTGAATTAATAAAAAAAGAATTGATCAATAGACAGATAAATGAAGAAATTATAATAATTGATTCGGATTCAAATAAAGTATCACATACTTTTGATAATCTTAAAGAATTGCTTAAACAAAGGATTAATCCACCAGTAGTATATTTTGTAGGTTCGGTTTGGCTAAAAGATGTATTTGATTCAATTGTTAAATCAGAGTTTAAAGAATACAAAATTCAATTTGAAGGCGCATTAGACCACCGTCCTGTCATAGAAGTAGAACACGATAAATCCCTTGAAACTCCCAGAAAAGGAAAAGAGCACTTTAAACAGGCAATAAAAAATAAAGCATTCGATATGTTATTAAATTATATTTTCCCAGAAGACCGCAAATAATTACTTTCAAAAATAAGAATTAAAAAAGAAGTTTTAGTGAGAAATACACTAATTAATAAAATCTCATTAGGTTTTATCGAGCTAACTTGGATTCTTTAGCATACAAGTCCGCTACTTGTTCTTTAGTAAAAGCAAAATTCCATACTTGGATATCATCTAATTGTCCTGTATAATTACCATTTATCTTTCCCTTTTCAGCTAAAGAATTTGCTCCTAATCTTATGGTCTGTTTTCCTGTAGTATCAGGCGTTATTCCTGTCTTTGTTGCGTTAGTTGCAACCTCAAGACCGTCAATATATAACTTTAACAAATGTGTTTTTTCGTCAAAAGTTAGAATTGCATTGTGCCATACGCCATTGGCATAGGTACCTTGAGAAGTAATATAATTATCATCTCCACTGGAAGTCTCAAATCCACCTCCAACTTGTTCTCTATTGTTAAGCCATATTCCATAGTTGAGATTAAATCCAGCCCTGTCACTTCCAAATCCCCCTTTATTTAGTAAAAAAGCGTTATTTCCTGAAGTGACGTTCATTGCTGTATTAAACCATACAGATACTGTAAAACCATTTAGATTAATATCACGACTATTAACAACATCTGCATAATTAACGCCAGAAAAGTCTATTATCTTAGAGTTCTTAACAACAGGGGAATTATTCTCTTGAGCAAATATCTCTAGATTTAATATATTATTTTTGTAGTTTTCTGTCAATCCAAAGTATAACAATAAAATAACAAAACTAGAACCTATGATGCAAGAAATTTTTCTATTCATTTATAGTTTGATAATTTTCATAATTTAAATATTTTTTCTTTTTCTCTAATAGATAGTAAAATAGAAATATAAAAAGTCAGATTTTTGGGTATAAATTTACCAATTAATTTTTTTTGGAGATGTAAGTTGCTTTTCCAATTCATCTAATCTTTGAATCGAATCTGGGTTCTTACGCAATTCCGAAAAAGAGTCATCATTTCTAATTCTTTGCATGACCGCAATTACCTCTTCTTCTGTTACACCATGTTTTTTATCATATTCTATTTGCTTTGTGCAATTAGACATAGTACTATATTTTTTAAAATTGCGCTTCTCAAATGAAGTCGCAGTTGGTGATAACCCCTTTACATAACGAACAATTACTTTTTCAACATGTTCTAAATGCCACTCTCTCATAGCAAATCTATTAGGTTTCATAAACATACCCACATCTATTTTTGCCAAAAAGGATATTTAAATTAATATACAAATTATATCATGAAATCGTTATATTTATAATATATAAAAGTTTTTTTTCATATGTTAATATATTTTATCAAAATTTTTAGAAAAATTGTTCCGATAGATAGTCTGATAATTTAAGGTTTTCTTCCCCTGGTATCTTTGCAATTTCGAACCTTTCTTTGACTTTTAATAACGTAGCCGTTGCATCTATTCCTAATTTTGTTGTAAGTAAATTAACTTGGTCACTAGAAGGATCAAGACTAGATCCTTTTGCATTCTGAATAATAATCAGGTCTTTATCTGCTTGACATCTCGTTGATACTGCATATTCTACTTCGACAGGATTTGTAGGGTTAATATCATCATCAACGACTATTGCAATTTTAAGTGAGGGATGGGCTGCAAATGCTGCGAGTAAAGCATTTTTTGACTCTCCTTCTACTCTTTTCTTTATCTGTATTACTGCGGTTAGCCAATTGCTTCCTCCGTCTGTTAGCAATACTTGCGATGTACTGGGAACAACATTTTTTACTTGATCTAACATCTTTGACTCCACAGGTAATCCCATCAATAGACGATGTTCAGAATAACCAGGAAGTATATCATGGAAAATAGTATCATTTCTAAATCTTATTTTTTCTAATTCAAATATAGGTTGCTGTCTTCTAAAATCATATGTTTTTAACATCTCTACCATCCATTCTTCATGGGTTTTATCACACAATATTTTTCCCTCTAAAACTATTTCTGACATTGCTGGAATAAGAAGCTGCGAAAACTTGTTAATACCCAACTGCAAATTCCCATTTAGTAGTGTATTTGCAATATGCATTTCATCTATGCCATATGATGCTTGATAAGCTGCTGCTATGTTAATTGCAGGATGAACTCCTATCACAATTGCGACCTTCAAATCTTCCCCATGATCTTTTGCATACATAAAACATTTATGCAAATGTCTTCCCTCTACCATTCTTATTGCCATGTTTTTATCATCTAATTTTAACAACCGATGGGTAGACGAATTCTGATTTCCTTTTTCTTGATCTTTTGCATACACAATTGAAGAAGTAATATACGGTCCAGCATCATTTTCAAAATGTGTAACAATAGGAAGATCAGATAATTTATTTGATGAATTTTGATAATACTGAATGTCATTTACTGTTTTTACTTTAATATTCATATTGTTAATGGATTTGTTAACGATTGTATGGATGTCGTTTTTTTCTTTTGATCCTATTGCCATGGCAAATCTTTTCCTTGTTCCAATAAGATTACTAATTACTGGAATAGTTTTATCATCGACATTTTCAAATATTACAGCTTTATTACCATCAAGTTTACTAACTATTGCTGGTAATTCAAATGTAGTATTAACATTCTTTTTAATTCTAATGATCTCATCTTCATTTTCAAGTAATTCTAAAAATTTTCTTAGGTCGTTATGAATATTGGTAGTGTTAGAATTATATTTTTGCATCTTTTTCAGCCTGTCCACTTATCCTGTCTAGTATCTCCTCCATAATTGTTTTCATACTCTTAACATCTAATGGTGTTTTAATATGTAGAGAAACTAAACAAATTCCATTTAACATTAATGCTATTCTTTGAGCAATGGAGTTAATGAAGAATGAATCAAATTTGCTGGGTATTACTATAGCTGATGTTACTTTATTTGATAGACTAGACGCCATTGTAACAGATCCG
>JANWKP010000008.1 GCA_025451315.1 Nitrososphaerales archaeon
CTCATCAATCTATTTTTATTCCTATTTGTGTTAGCAATGCAGATGAGAAGCACGACCCAGACTCACCCTCATTGATAGAGGTGATCAGGAACGGCTTCAGACTTGCGCCTCCTATAGAGATGACATTGACTCTTGACAACCACAAGTTAGTAGAGGACTTGAATCCATATTATTTCGAATCGGTAGATTTTGACCTAGAAATTTCAAAGGACGCCCAGCTTAGGCATACAAGATTATATTTAATTTATCCGGGGAAGTGGAAATCTGCAGCCGCGGGATACTGTATCATCATCGACAGTCTACCGGAAAGAAAAATACCCTATTGGTTTTATGTAAAATCTAGGCTTAAGGATGGTTATACTACGGCTGCTTATTATGAGATTAATGTAGTGGCCAAGTGCTCTACATAAGGGCTGCCGCACTGAAGGATAAGGGAACCCGTTGTTCACGAGTTGAGGTTTGTTCTCTAGGACAGCAGGTCATTACCGAATATGGAAAAAAGAAGAGGATTAGATTCAGTTATGTCTTTTGCCATCGGTTGATTCTGGGTGGCTGAGAATCAAATTTCCTCTTACAAGTTCTGTGATTACCATTAGGATCTTGAACATTATGGAAAGTTGTGACAGGATGCTATTATGCTTTTCGTACTAGATGAACGTGTTCGCTTACTAACTATTCCTACCATCTCGGTCCATCGCTCATCAGAGCAGTGGGCTGGGCTTGCTGCCAGGGGGGGACTATCCAACTTATGCCATCATCAAACTGTGCGCCAAACTATATCATAAGTATCTGTTTAAGTATCTGTTTACCTGACATGTCGCATTCATGAAAACATTTAAAGCTAGGTATCTCCTTGAATAAATGAGTCCATTTCTTGAACTGCTACATTACTAGAACCACCGAACCCGATATAAAATTTCTATGTACCTAATAGATTTATTGAAAAGCTTATATGAGATGGCAAAAACATTACCGAATTTGCAATATTTATTTGTATTAATAGGATCTTGTTTATAAATGATAGATATTACTACCAACTAATGGAAATTAAAATTGGTAAGAATCTAAGATTTAAAGATCAACCGATACCAGTAGTTTGGAAGAATGTCGAACAAGAAGTACAATCTAGAAAAGCTATAAAAACACCTGAGCCAATCGAGATGGATTTTAGCTTTTTTTCTTCAACTGATGGTATTCCAAAAGGTAAAGTTATCACTGATCAGGAAAATCAGCTAAAAATTAGATTAGAAAATTTCATTGTTGGAAGACATGTGTTTCCAAAAAATATTGAATTAAAGGAAGTACCTACTCTTGATAAACTGGAAAAACCCTTAGAAACTTCGCACTTTATACCAGACCATTTGGACGTGCAACCCAATCCAGGTATTCTTCCACAAGATCTTGTAACACCAGTTTTTTTCAAGGAGACTGCAGGTGAGGATGATAAATTTGGATACCAAGCAACAACTGTTTTTCCTCCGGATGATCGAACAGTACTGAATAGTACATCATATCCTTGGTCATGTTTTGGACGGGTCGATACTCCACTTGGTTTCGGAAGCGGAGTGATGATCGGTCCTAGACATCTACTAACGGTAAGTCACGTTATTCAATGGAATAACGATAATACAGCTGGATGGGTAAGATTCAGACCCGCATTTTTTGCTCCTAGTGCGCCATTTGGAGAAGCATGGGGTAATTTAACTTACTACAAAGCGAAAGTACAGGGACCTACTATTGATTGGTATGAAGGAATGTATGATTACGTGTGCGTAGTTCTGGATAGATATCTCGGTAACAGTACCGGTTGGTTGGGTGCAAGAGGATATACCGATGCGTGGGATGGGACAGCATATTGGGCACATGTAGGATATCCATCAGATTTAACCGCAGGCAATAGGCCCATCTGCCAAACAGGGATATCCTTAGATGGTTCATTTTGGGAATTCGATTCTCATGAAAGTATGTCTCATAGAGGAGATGTGTGGCCTGGACAATCTGGCGGCCCATTTTTTGCATGGTGGTCTGATGGACCTTATGCAATAGCAGTACAAAGCGGACAAACTTCCTCAGAAAATACTGCAAGCGGTGGACAAGATTTGGTTGATCTAGTTATTCAAGCAAGAAACGAGCATCCATAAAATTGGTATATCAAAAGTTTAGTCTGTTATGAATCGACTATCGTCAACTAACGTCAGCCGAACCTACTAAAAAATATGTTTTTTGCGAAGAATAATATTTTTTATAACCCACAATGCATTGACTACATGTACGCATCAAGCATGATGGTTATCTATTGCAGATTTTCCTCCCTTGGCAGGTCATTGGTCTGTGAATGAGGAAGGATATATTAAATAAGATTGGATAAAATCGAAGTAGAAGTAACTATTATATCTTTTTGATTTCTAGGTCAGGACATTTTAGAGGGTTCATAAATCGTAATTCTAGCAATATCTGTCCCACCGAACCCGATTAATTTATATATTATAAATGCAACTCATTGATTCCCATTCTGACGCTTACATGAAATTGTTATGTCAGCAACTGCATTTTCAAGGTATTTGTCTCTGGATTAACAGCCACACCACCCGGACCATCGCCTACTTCTACCGTAGTGGTTGAATAATAATAACCTAATTGTATAAGTAATACTTTCTTCTGAAGTATAGAAACATCTGATCAGAATACTTGTTAATCAACAAAGCAGTCATATTTCCAATGTCAAAAACAAAAAAGATTACGGTATTACCTAGAAACATACAAGTTGCCAATAAGTCTCTTGGAGAAAAAATAAGTAGGAAGCGATCTGGTTTGCCTGCCAAGCCAAATGAAATCGCACCTGGGTTTCCTCCCACACCTGCTCATGATCTTGTATATCATGGTGGCAGGACTATCGTAAACTTGGCTTTCTTCAACATGTACTTAGGTGGAGAAACCTCATGGACCCCGTCGGATATAATTTCAATTGATAAGTCAATTTCCGCTGCCATGTCAGATAAAAAACTGAACAATGTGATGGCGCAATATTATCCCGGAAAAAAGGTGACGAGTGTATTCCAAGGCTCTAAAATATTGGATGGAACGAAGCCTGAAATCTTTACCAAAAAGGATGGAGAAGGTCTGCTCAGAAAACTCTACCTTGACAAAAAATTAGGGACAACAAACTTCGGAAATACGGTATTTAACTTCATTCTTCCCAGCCGATCCATTTTGACTGATTCTGACGATCCGGGTGAGAAGCAATCATTGACCTCAATACAACATAGGGTTTTAAAGAGAAAAAAAGACATTCCGCGCGAAGAAGAAGTTGATTCACTAAACGGTTTAGGTGGATACCACGGCTCGATTCATGTCAAGGAAGGTTCAAAAAAGACTACGCTCTATTATTCGATAGATGTTTACTCCGAAAGACTACCAAATGGAAAATCTAATGGAATTCCTGTCTTTAACAAATCATGGAAAAATATAGTTGCAACTCTTTATCATGAACTTAATGAAGCAAGGACCGATGCTGATGTTGAAGATGCAATTTTGGCTGGCGATTCGCCAAAAGCAGAAAAGTTCCTAGGATGGGTAGATAAACATGGATTCGAATGTGGAGACTTTCCGATCGAAGAGGCAGGAGGATTGCTTTCAAAAGTATTCAAGGAAGTTTCTTTGTCAGACGGCAGTGGAAAGGTTCCCATTCAATTAGAATATTCAAACGCGGTTCACGGCCCTGAAGGGCCAATTTCAGCCCCCCATTAATAATTAACTCTAATCAATAGGAAAGCGATAGACGTACTTCCAGACGTATTCGTTCCCTTCTATTTTTATTTTTATAACTTGCGAATTGTCTGGAGATTCGATCACGCAGTTGCATTTCGTCCGCATAACCTTCCAAATGATATAGCCACTAAACTTCTTTCCTTGATGCATAGGTTACAAATTAAGTTTGCAGCTGTAGACGTTCGATTAACACCTGACGAAGAATATTTTTTAGACCTTAACCCTAGTGGTCAGTATTTGTTTGTTGAACTTCTGACCAAAATACCTCTTTCCGAGAGAATGGCAGATTTTTTAATGAGAAGCTAATACATATTCTGTGACGACTTAGTAAGTATTGGGGATTTTATAGAGTTATAAATATAATTTTAACAAATCAAGTCCGTTATTTTTAACCATTCATATGAGTTTTTTTTATAGAAAATTTCTGGAACATCTGTGCAGAAAATATTCATATTTTTCACGAAAATAATCATTCCCTGATTATGATTCTTAAATATAGTAATTATTTAGAAATATCAATTAAATTAAATATCAATCAAATTTCCCGAACTTTCTCATTGGCCCAAACCTAAGCGTTGTCCGAGTACTTCTTCTATTAGATCGATACCATGTACAGTAATCTTTATGTTTGGGCCTAGAGACGGAAATTCAATACGCTTCTTGGAATGCAAATAAAAAATTATGTCGTCAATTGTTTTTTCATCACATCTAGTATTGAAATCTAATCAGAAGCCCAACAAAGTAGGCAGGGCCTTTTGATCTTGATGATACTGACTTTCTACAGTGTATTTTGAAAGTAACTTGTTTGACGATCAATTCAGCCTGTTCAAGGTCATTTACTGTAACCTCTGAAAGATTTCCTAGGCTCTTTTGCCGAATCCATTGCAAGTCTCTTTTATATCTAATTATTATCGTCGTCTGGGTCTTTTGATGTTGCATGATCATGCTTAGATGTTTTATCCCTTCCTCTTCCTGCGTGTGGAGGGGGATTTCCTCTTTCTGGATCTTCTGGCCCAACAAGGTTGGAATCAGGCCCTTCTGGTGTTCTGTGCTTCCTTGACTTTTCCAAGCCTTCGTTTGAATATGGCATTGATTATATAAGTACTAATGGGATATTTATCTTTCAGGTTAGTTTTAACAGATGCTACCAAATAGAAATTGAAAGGATATAATCATAGAGAGTAAAGTGTCAAGAGGACATTTGTACAATAAACAGAATTTTAGGTATGATTGAATTTGCGATTATTAGATATCTGTTTTCAGCAACAGAAATTTTACACTTTACCCTAGTAAGCCTAACTCAGTTTGATAAATTGGATAGAACTCTGATCTGCCATTTTTGCATAAGAAAAGATTTAGACTAAATCCACCTTCTCGCCTGAGTCGTCATCCAAGATAACCCCAGAATATTTAATATTGAATATTGATGTATTAGGCGTTGTCTCTACTTTAGCAGCTGCAATTTCCCATGTTCCGGTATTAGGTTCAGTTCGTAAATACATTGGAAATTTACTTATGTCAGTAGTGTCGATAAATGGATTCCTTGGATCGTTAATTGCTGCATCTTCAACATTGCTACCAACCCCAAATACTAGCGACACGGTTTGATGCTTCAAGTGGAATGGGTTTGCATCGCTGTCGCCATCCTTTCTACATCTAAATTCTCTTCCTCCAATTCCAAGGTAGACTCTATCATCTTTATTTATATCCTTCTCGCCAGTAGTAACAGTGAGCTTTATCTGGGATATACCTTGCACAGGAAACATATTCCTCTGTCCAATATTGTTGTCGTTTGGTACCAATCTCCAGTCAGGTATAGTTTCTCCCACAGTAAAATTATTCATATTGCTTGCATCATCAGTAGCAGATACTATCATTATTACAGAATCATATCCGTGGGCATTAATTTGCGGTGCCCATTGAAATGGGCCTATTATTTGTTCTTCAAAATTATTGCCTGCAACAGTTCCTACAGGTATTTGAGCAGTTGAAAGTGGCTGTATATCCGCTGGTAATAAAAGTCCTGCTCCCGGTTTACTATGATATCCATGTACTTGTACATTATTAGCAATTTGAGTTCCACGATTTTTTATTTTACAATAAATAAAATTCTGTGTTCCGGCAACAGGCACCTGATGTCCTACCACTCCATCAGCACTTCTTCTATTCCAAATTGAAGGATTATTCCAGTGCACCGGTTGAAACTGATATTCTCCATGTCTTCCATCATCAATGTAGACGTCTACTAAAGGAGGATCCCCTGGGGTAGTTACAGGCGTAGGGGCACCAGCGGCTTGATATTCGCCCTGTTTTTCAAATGACCACCTAATTACTTTATTATATGCACCACCAAAAATTCCCTCTGTGGTCCAATTTAGCAGATCTGTAGCCATCAATTGTTCACAATAAGCTCGAGGTCCATTTGGGTTGTTCACAGTAGTAATATCGCCAATGGTTCTCAACATGAGGTATGCCATCATCCTAGACGCAAATCTCTTTGTGTTTACATCTGATGAATCTCCACCAATTGACCGATATATTCTAAAATGCGTAGTTGCCAAGATCTGTTCAGAATCATAGCCTCCGTTGTCATTTGTACCCCCCCAAGCCCAGGTAGAGACATCACGATCACAGCGCCTAGCTAAGCCAGGAATGTTATAGTACCATGGAAAATTCCAGAATCTATCAGAACCAGTGAGAAGGGATTCAGGATCGCTTAAAATAACAGCAAAACTATCTCCAGCACTGTGCGAGAACATAAAGTTTGGCCCATTCACGGCCTCATATAAAATTCCATGCCCAGCAACCTCATGTAAGACAACACGCCAATCAGCGGCAATACCTATTGGGTTTGTAACATTGGTTTGATCTGCTAAGGCAAAGCAGCAGTGATCTATTCCAAATGAGCCATTTCCAACACAGTGAGCATTTATGACACCGCCCAATCCTCTATGATCTACTTCTATTGGGAATATGGTTCCAGGAAAGTAGGAGGAAAGTGGAAAGCCCAAAGCTTCAACTAACTCAAGAAATCTTTCGGTATGGTAATATGCATTAACTGCCGAAAAGTCGTCAGTTCGCGTATTGAAATTGAAATCAACAGCAGTGGGTTTCGTGGGTGGTGCAGTTGGTGGAGGCGTGATGTCCACTATAGTTACTCGACTTCCGTTTAAATGCTGATTTCCTGCCACAGGTGCATTCAGGTTTTCGAGAACTTCTGATGTTCTGTATGGATTCAATATAATGTCATCTTGGTTTGGTGTATGCGCAAGATTGCCCGTAATAGTGATTGGATCGTGTTTGAATACTTGCCCATTAACGCTGGCTACCAATGCTCGAAAATAGAGCACTGATTTTGTTTCCAGCTCGACTAATGCAATCCAGTTTATAGCGCCAAATTCCTTGGTCGTATATGAAAAGGTAAGCTCCTCTACCACATAGTGCTGGCCATCTTTAATTTTATCACTTACTGGATTCAGTGGGAGTATTGGGGTAGTTTCAAAAGGCTGTATATGTTCACTATTAGATTCTATTTTTGGTAGTCTGTTATCTTGGTCGTATTTGTAGACAAAAAAGCGGCCTTGTATTGGATATACATCTTCTTTTACACCCTTAGCTGTTGATTTTACTCTTCTAATTAGCCTTTTTATGAAATCAACAGATTCAGTTTTTTGCAGAGCCGATACCTTTCGTTTAGCTTTTGATTTCAGTTCAGCTCTTTTGTGGAACAAATTTTTATAGTGCTTAATTATCTTTGAGGAGGGAAGCTTTAAGTCAATTCCTTCTTGGCTAGTATTTACAGCATGAATTACATTGTATTGTCTTTGTTGATCAGCTAAAGTCCTTTTTTGATCTTGTTGGACAGATGGGGTTTTTTCAACAGTGACAGATACTCCTGCCCCCCATACTGGAAGATTATTGTAAGTTTGATAGAAACTTACTGTGGTAGAATCAAAAAATTGTTTTTGCTTAAAAAGTCGGTATTGGGGATCTTGTTCATGCGGATCGTCAAACGAAACTGTTTCATTACTATTCTCAAGTAGATCTGTAGAAATTTTGACAGTTTTAGTAACACTTTGTAGATAATCAATGGCTACATCCAAGGGATCCTGTTTATTTGACCTCCAATGTTTTTCAAAATGTGTGATGTCTCTGACTTTTTCATTTTCATCAATAGATAGTTTTGCTTTTAATCCAGAATCAAAAATTTCTTTCATACTCCATAGACCTCTATTTGAATTCCCTTCCCACACTTTCAAAAACCAATTTACAAAACATATCCCATTTTTGAGAGAATATTATTTAACCTTTTTCGCTGAGGTAATTAATATCTGCATCATTTCAATCGGAAAAAATTTAAATTCAATTAATTTCGGCACCAAAAATGCTATCCATACCATTATCTAGAAATGTAAATCATTACTCCTTGTGGTGACTCTATCTTCTGTTGCCGCAGCATACGTACAAGTCGCGTCAGCTCAAATATTCAATAATACCGTAGAGGCTGTGAATCCTTCGATCGAAGACGATGCAAATTTCCCTTGGGTAGTCCACATCAACAGCCACGAGACGACGGAATGTCCAGGCACCCTTATTTCACAGTAATGGGTTCTCACTTCGGAGTATTGTCTTGATATAATTCTGACTAGAGGAATTTTCGATGCGGTTGTTTATTATAATAGGACGGATGTATCTACTGGGACCTTAACAAGTCGAATGAATTTTGTAGGATCAGTTCAGTGTCCGAGCTGCAGATCTGCTGCTCAGATACCGTCAACTCAAACAAACCACCTTATGCTTAGGTGTGATTCCTGCAAGATATTGATATTTGCCAATGGTCCACTGTCACAAGCTTGGCTCACAAATCTCCCCAGGTTAGCATAAAACTAGACTTTACATTCTTTGGACTTGACATACAAGTTACGTCTTGGCCCTAAGTAATTTCTAAATTGAACACGACAACATTGCGCTATCCTGCTTTTATTCTTCAATGATTTGCACGTACAGTTTATGGATTTAGAAAGTTGATTTCAAAATTCTTCTCCTTTAAAAACACTGTGCATTCGATTGATGGCGTATAATTGGTGTTTTATAGAAAAGGTGAGGTTATAAGGATAGGTTAGGTAAGGTTAGAATC
>JANWKP010000009.1 GCA_025451315.1 Nitrososphaerales archaeon
CTTTAACATCTGGATTAGATTCCTGTTTGTATATCTTGTCTAGTTTAGTATGGCGCAATTACAATGATGTCTATAGATAACAGTTAGCTAAAAGTATATCTACGAAGTTTAGTTAGTCGGTATATATAATAGAACCGTACTACATGGAGGGCACTACTCCCGACCAGCTTGCTTAAAATGTAATAGAACCCTACTGTTTGAAGGTGAACCCGAATAATTGATTTTATGTTCTATATTCTAATTAAAATGTATTATAACAATGACAATATATTTAAATTTATTCATCATATTTACAAGATTTAGAATCAAAATCAAATTCTTGGAAACAATACATTCCATGTTATAATTTTTTACCAACTGTCCTAGATATTACCAATACCATATAATGACAATCATTACACAATAACTGTGTAATGCAAATAGGATGCAATCTGAGCCACGCCAATGACAGGGAGTACTGTCTGGAGTTCTTTGGACTGAAAAACCAGACTAGAGGACATATATTGTCTTACATGAGCCTCAATGAACTTTCTGTTGTTATTGTTATAATCATCCTATTAATTATTAAATTTAAGTTATCAAACTTTTCGGCGCCGCAAATTTCATAAGGCCACAATTTTTTCATAAAATCCTTTTTATATAATAAAAAAAAGAGAACTTTATGTCTTTAAAAGATTCCAATATTACTAAAGCAAGAAGACTAACATTTCAGTATAAAGACACAAATATTAAACTAATTTCTCAGTATACAATAGACAAAGTAATACCACCAACATCATCATTAATTAAATCAGAGAGTAAAAGTGGAGTTTGGTATGAAATTACTGATGCTCAACAAAATATTATTTATAATAGAGGTATACCAAATGCGATACAAACCGATGTAGAAGTATTTTCAAATGAACCTGAAGAAGAATCAATTATTAGACAGAATGTACCGCAAATAGAAGGAACTTTTTCCATATTGATTCCTGATATTCCAGAAGCTAAATCTTTGTCAATATTTAGTAATCCTATAGAGAAAGGAAAAAAATCATTGCAAAAGTCTGCTACAAAAATTTTTGAAATGAATTTGAATGGAGATAATATACAATGACCACAACAGATGGAAACATAATTGGAACAGATATAGTGGTAAATCATGGACTCCCATCACGTCGATGGAATTTAGTAGTCTTAGGAGATGGATATAGAACAAGTGAATTAATAAAATATAGATATGATGTTCAAAATTTTATAGATAAATTAAAGGATACTAAACCATTTGATGAATTATGGAATGCAATAAATATCTACAGAATTGATGTTTCTTCCACAGATAGTGGTGCAGATGACCCTGTAGCATGTGGTGGCACAGGGGCTACTCCAGCAACTTATTTTGATGCTACCTTTTGCGGAAACGGAATTCAAAGACTTTTAATTGTAAATAATACGACTGCTATGCAAGTGGCCAGTGATAGAGTGCCAGAATGGGATATGATTTTAGTTCTTGTAAATAATACTGTGTATGGCGGTTCAGGAGGCGCTGTTGCAACTTCTTCAACACATCCATCAGCAAGTGAAATAGTAATTCATGAAATAGGACATACTGCATTTGGATTGGCAGATGAATATGAATATTATGCTGGTTGTGGAAGTGGAGAGATTGGACACGATGTATATACGGGTCCAGAACCATTTGAACCAAATGTAACCATTAATACAGACAGAAATACTAACAAATGGCGTCATCTAATTCTTCCTACAACACCAATGCCTACAACTTCAAATGCAAATTGTTCTCAATGTGATCCACAACCAAGTCCAGTACAGCAAGGAACTGTAGGAACATTTGAAGGAGCTCAATATTTTCATTGTGGTAAATTTAGACCGGAATTTAATTGTAAAATGAGAGCATTAGGACCTCCTTTTTGTGCTGTCTGTAAGGAGATTATACGTAACACATTTTCTCCATTTTTAATTCCAATTTCACAGATAAAACTTACTGTAACAACAGGAAATAGGGATATCGATAATGATAATAGAGTTTTCTTAGGATTTGGAGGAAGAGAATTCAGATGTAGACTATCGAATGACAGTGATGCAAATCCATTTCATCTACAAAATAATACCGTGACTCTTACATTTGGTACCAGTAGTAACGTTGAAGATTCAGGAATTAACGATCCAAGAAATCCATTTATGGATGTTTCAGATGCAACTAATTTTCCAGTATATATTCGTGTACAGCCAAAATGTAATAGTTGGGATATAATTAGTGCAACCGTAGAGACCATTTCTCAAACAAGTATTTTCAGTATCAAATATCCTAAAATAGTAGTTGGTGATGATTCGGGAGAAAAAGTGGAGTTAGTTTAAAACTTTATTTATTCTAAAGGGATGATACAACAGATATTATCGTATTAGCCTTGTATCTGAATTCTATCAAGTTACCTATTTTCATATTGAAAAATAATTTTAAAAAATAAGTTTCTAATAATAAAAGCTAAATACAAGTACTGATATCTCTCCATTGGACTCTATTTTTAGAACCGGCTATCTGTATTACTTCCTCCTTGATATATTTTTATAGAATTCAATACTGTGAATATTTTAAAATAAGTTTCTAATAATAAAAGCTAAAAACAAGATAGTAGAGCTTATAATAGTAGACTCTTATTTTGAACCGCTATCGGTATTACTCTCTCTCCGTTATTTCTTTTAACTTAGACAATAAACGCTACTCTTTCCCTTATAATTCGATTCCTTCCATATCCAGTCAAATGCCAATTTTGAAATATTTCTACGTTTAAGAAGATACTTTAAAACTGAAATTCCAATACTTAGTAGTAACTACAACACCAATATTAGAAACAAGTAATATGATTTTCAGGTTTCGTAATGTAATTTAGACAGTCTATTATTGGGTTCAATTCTGTAACCCTTGAAGTTGTTAGTTAAACCTATATAGATTATATAGCTTTTACCACCCAAAAATCAACAATCCTTTTATTATTTATTGTGCATATATAGATACCAATCTCTATTGATTTGGTAAAGTGGTCAAGAATGGGTGTTAAAGTAGGCAAATCAATAACACCCACTTTTCAAACTATAATAGTTTTATCCTTTATTATGCATATAAAATTGCATCTACCATCTATTCATTAAAGATGTAAACATAAAGGGTGTAATTGCCGCTCCTAATCTAACACCCATTTTAAACACCCGTAGATTCACCAGAACATATATTTACAATAAATTGAATTTTATTTACAAATATATCAATACTTAAGCCTTTTATACGATATTTGCAGATATAGCACTATGTTCGGTAATATATTTAGTAAACTGTTTGGGAAAAAAGAGAAAAAAGATTCTAAAAATGATAAAAAAACCCTTGAAAATGTATAACTAATAGGCTCTGTTAACTTGAGATAACCACCTCCATTAGGTTTGGAATTTTATTCTTTTCTATCACTGTATTATTATACATAGAGGCAAATAGTTCTAGACAGTTATACACATGTTCATTATTGCATTCAATTTTAGTACACGGGGTAATAATTATCAAACAACTAATTACTCTAATTTTTTTGTGATATCCTAAAACATACAATATTAATTTTTATAGTAACTCCACATTGGCATCCATTAAAAAATAAGTTTCTAATAATAAATGCTAAATACATGATACTACTATCTTTACATTAGACTCCCATTATAGAACCGCTATCGGTATTACTTCCACTTTGTCCATAATACCTAAATATTTTGCTTGTTATAGTTATTATTCTGAATATATTACATCAAATTACACAAATAATAAATTAAATTATAAATAAACAAATATGACTATTATATAGTCATTAATACATATGGTTATATACCTTAGTGACTTATATATATACATGTCAATAAAAGAAAATACGACTAAATTTAACAAAGATAACAATAATTTCAATGAAAGAACAAATAGCACTTTAAATCAACAACAAGATGCAATAAACAAAACACTAGACAACACCTTAAATAATGTAAAAAGAACTACGGAGGAAACTACGCGAGAGATTCCACGATATACACAACGTATTGCTGAGTATCAAGAACAAACTATTCAAACCATAAAAGATATTGCTTCTGGCTTTATTGAAGCAGAAAAACAAGTAATAGGCTCTTTTCAATCACAAGTAGACAGAAATAACAACGGAGTATGGGATTTGTATAATCCACAAAAAATCGCAGAAAATCATGCAGTAATGGTAAATAACTTTACAAGTTACCTATTAAATACTAGCAATCTCATAAATAACGCTCTAGCATCAAATATGAGAGTATACAATACAGCACTTGAACAAACACGTGATAATGTGAAGGCTTGCGCAAAAACAAACACCAATTTCATTCAATCAGTATCAGGTAATAGCCAAAATAGAGAGGCAAATACTAGCAGTCCTTAACAACAACCTCTTTTATTATCAGATACAAAATACCGTATCTATATTAAGAATACTTTTTTTAATTAAAAGTTCGGGAGTAAATTAAATGAAAAATCTTTCTTCTAAAGGCATCCGATTTTCTGGAGACTCTATAAAAAGCTGTGTAGGTTTTATTGACTTAGTAGATTCGACTAAAAATACCATTACAATGGATACCTTAGAACATATTCGAAAATATTACTCTAAATTTATAAATTCAACATCTGAAGTAGTTAAAAGTTATAGCGGAAAAGTAATAAAAAATATTGGTGATTGTTTATTATTCTACTTTCCCAAAACTACTGATTTTAAGGATATGGAAGTCTTTAGAGAAATTATTGATTGTGGATTTAAAATTTTAGATGAGCGATATATTGTTAACCAAGAATTATCTAAGGAACATCTACCCCCATTCAACTATAGGATTACTATAGATTATGGTGTCTTAGATTTAGCTTTAGTTGGTGATTATAGCCAAATAGATTTATTTGGAACAACTATAAATCTATGTTCAAAGATAAATTCTTCTTCTTTGTCTGTTCCAAATGAGATAATTATTGGAGATAATTTCTACAGAATTTTAAAATCTTTTCCTACTGTTATTAATAATTATAATTTTATAAATAATGGTGAATATAAAATAACAGAAAGTAATAAATATTCTACATATAATATTAAAAGAAAAAATATTTTAGAACTCGATAATAGGGAAATTGGTAACAAAAAATCTCATAGTGAGAAACAGCTAGGTTCATTTATTGAGAACTCTAAAAATGATGCCAAGAGAATCATTTTAGTCGATGATGAACAGGATATACTTTTTACTTACAAGTTTTTTTTAGAGAATGATTATGATGTAACTTCATTTGCAGACCCTGTTTTTGCCCTCAATTATATAAGAAACATCTCCAATTTTAAAGATTTACTAATAATACTTGACATCCGAATGAAAAATTTGAACGGATTTCAATTACATCAACAAATAAAAGCTATAGACCCAACAATAAAGGTTCTCTTTGTAACAGCTTTGGATATATTAAATGAATTTTCAACTATAATCCCAGGTATATCAGAAGAACAAATTATGAGAAAACCTGTTGATAAAAATGAGTTTATAAATACTGTAAAAAAACTGTTAAAGTAATAAAAAAATTATTTTATTATGGTAAAAAAGGTAAATTAATGGTAGTTAATGTAATTATTTAGTATTTATATTAAAATTTAATAATTTTTTATAATGATATATTTAGTAAAGATAAACTATTGATTATTAAAAGAATATAATCAAGAGTATTTTCCGTTAATCTATAAATATACACTTCATCTTTTAGTATAGCTTTTTGCTTTTTGTTTATAGCTATTTTTCTTTTTTGTCCAGTTCTTGAATAATATTATCTATAATTACTTGTTCGTTCATCTTTTGTGTATTGACTGCTTTTTTATATTTCTCTAAAGTCCAATCTATCAATTCTATAATTTTTTGATGACGTTCATTATAGGTAGGATGTGATTTAGGATGAATCATTGTTTGGCGTTCAGTTTTAATAGATAGCAAATGATTTGCAAAATTGTTTATTGTCTTTGTAGTCATATGTTCTTCATTTTGATTTACCCAAGGGTCAAGATTTGGCATAATACAAACACAAAA
>JANWKP010000010.1 GCA_025451315.1 Nitrososphaerales archaeon
CGATAAATAGTGGTCCTATAACTAGTGCCATACCAATAATCCATTTGAGAACATGATTCCATCACTACGTGAAGTTGTGAAATGAACAAGATAATTTATTCTAGGCTGTCTTGCCTTAATGTCCCATTACCTCCTCGAGATGGCGGCTACAGAAGTAAAGTTCGACCAATAATCTTCACAATTGATGACATGCATGATAGAGATAGTCAGGAAGCAAAAGACTTTAGAGATTGGTTGAACTCCAAGATTCATCTTCTGGGTACGCTTGGCGATTTCACTGCAAATTACATCATGAGCAAACCTGAAATTTTGAAGGAAAAGGAATGGACTGATATTGGAATTGAAGTTTTAAGTGAATTCTACGCCAAAGCTGGACTTGATATACCAAAATGGATCAGCCTCATGATTGAATATAATGAATCCGTACAGACACAAGATGAAGTCGTTCTACAGTTAAGAGGTTATTTTGTCAACCTTATTAACGACACATGTAATCGATACAGACCACCAACTGTGATTAGCGAATATGATTCATTTGATAAAGATTACATGAATCACCAATTGTCATTGATCGAAAAACTCAGGGCTTGCTGTGAACGGAGTTTGATTCCCTTCATACATTACGACAAAAAGAAATCCATATTCTACATAACATCAGATGTAATTGAGGATCTACGCAAAAATAAACTAGGTGATCTAGTGGGAAGTCATAAAGGACTAGCAGATTTATTGGGTTTTGAATACAAGAACGTTAGAATCGGTGATGGTGGAAAACAGGCGAAGGTAGTGATTGTTCATACAGCACAGATGGCTGACATGTTGGAGTTTAAGTTAGGGGAAGTGATTGATAATGAATCTCCAACTCCCCAATTGCCGAAAAAACGGAGATTGACTGAAGCTTGACGAATTTGTTACCTAAATGATAAATTTCCTTATGGAACATGCTGGTAACATGGTAACAAATTCTAATTAGCTTTTTTACACTTTTGTTAGGATATTTATTAATAAATTACAACATTATTTGGAATATTATCATGATATGTAAGTATTTGGATGTATCGAAATTTGTTACCAAACCGTATGGTATGCGCAAGCTTTTTTTCCGCGTTACAGACTATTGTGGATTTCTCTATAGATTTACAAGAATCAAAAAACACTGAATATTTTGGTAACTTGGTAACAGATCGGTGGTTTATATTATTATTATGATTTTGTACTAAAACGGATAAATAATATAATAAATCTTACCTTTTCCGCAATATTTCATATCATTTATTGTTACCATGTTACCACCTGTATTTTTGAGCTTTGGTAACAGTGGTAACAATGCCAGTTGATAAAAAGATCCGTAGATAGCTATTTGAATGTAGAATCGACATGCAGGGATGTGGAACGGCTGACCTTTGAGCAATTATAACTGCTTATCAATCATGATTCCATACCCTGTTTGACTGGCGGCCGAATTCTGAAAGGCACCTACAAACCACTAATAATCAATTTTTTTCTTGCTTTTATATTACCGCTAAGAGACTCGCATGTCAGATAATTCTGGAAAATAATTATAAACCACAAAAATCAGATGTTATTCGTGGATTCGACAGCTCTGCAAATGTCGTAGGGTTGCTATTATAATATCAATTGCGGTCAGCCTGAGTTGATGATGTTTGTGGCGACCTGCTACAATCATAATGCAGATCGCACATTCACATTTCCTAATCATGAGATACACGCATTACGCGGAAACCACTTTATTGGGGGCGTAACCCTGATCTAAAAAATCCTCTAGTTCATCAAGAGCAAGACCTTTGTTATTCAAAACACTAACTTCATCTGGATCTATCTTCAGAGCTTTATCGTACCACTCTATGGCATCAGTATATTCTTCTTTGTAATAATGCTCATTACCTTTAAGAAGATACTCTTTCAGTGTAAGCTCATTACGTGAGATTTGTAAATCACCAGCTTTTATTTCTTGGATCTGTGTTCCTGTATTCTTCTCTATTGAATTTACTTCGCTTAAAACGGTAGTTATTTGTTGTTTTGCAGCGTTTGTTTCCTCTGACTTTATCCTAATATCTTCAGTAGTACTCTGACCTTGAGAAATTTTACTTTCCAATTGCGTTGATGAAGTAATTACATTTTTAATTTGTTTTATTGATTCCTCCGGGATACTGCCACTAGTATTGATAATAAGGACACTTCCTTATAGAGTAAAGTTCTTGCCAATAATATTACCACTACCACTAATCCCTGCACCTAAGACATCACCTTTAGTGTCATGAATGCCAATTGAGCTAATTTTATCATCTTTTCCACCTATTGCTGATACATCGTTTTGTTGAAAACTAGTGCCGCAACTAGGACAGAATTTCTCTATTCCTATGTCTTTTCAATTTAGGTAAATACCAAGAAGCTATAGAAGAGTATGACAAGGTACTGAAGATAAATCCAAAGAACGTCGTTGCTGAAGCACGACAACCCTTTTACGCAAAGGTATGGTATAACAGATCAGCTTGTATGGTAAAGAAAGGAAAAATAGAAGACGCTCTTCAGAATCTAGAGGAAGCTATTAAAATTGATAGTAAATATAAAGACTTTGCAAAAACTGACAAAGACATTCATCCCATTAGAAACGATAAAAGGTTCAAGAAGTTGATTGGGGGTTGAGTATATTCGTTATACAAATTGATACCCAAAATAATCAAACATCTTAAATACACTGGCTCAAATAACAATATCTGTACAAGTAAGGTTCAGGAAATTAAATAAATCTCATCTGAAGACTTCATGGAATTTCACATTTTGAGACATCACAACAGTTTTTCCCATTTCCCTAATTCTTAACGTTCCATATAGGTGCTAGACTTGGATTTAGCTCTATAGCCTTGTTTATATATGGTAAGGCTTGTTCCCGTTTACCTAAGGCAATTAGAGCTTTTGCCTTGTTGTTTAATGCTACAACCTCATCTGATTTTAACGCAAGAGCTCTGTCGTAATAGTTCAATGAATCTTGGTACTTATGTTGGAAGAGTAGCACATTGCCTGCATTGATCAATGCAGGCACAAAATTTGGATTAATTGTCAATACTCTTTTTAGATATACAAAAGCCTCATCATATTTCGCAAGGTTAACCAGTGTATTCCCCTTATTATTTAAGGCGTTGACATTATTCGGGTCTCTTTGAAGGACTAAGTCAAAAACTATTAGCGCATCATTGAATTTTCCTTCGGAAAATTTCTCCACTCCTTCATTTACAATATCCTCCATGTCAAAAACAACGTTAGTGATTTTTTCTTGAACGCCACTTACTTTTATTAACTCGCCATCCGACGAAATAGTTTCCCAACGAAAACCTTGTTCTCTGGCTCGCATCGCCAATGCGGTCATAATCGCATTTGATGTCTCTTTCACGACATCTCCTGAGTTATTATTTATCCTAGATGATATACGGGCATCAGATTTTGATTGAGATTTTGATTCACTTTTGGACATACTTAAGGTCACAGTATCTATTCTATTACTAATTGATTGAATATTATTATTCAAGACTGATAATTTATCATTTATTTCTCTCTTAGACTCTACTAGGTCCTGTCTTACATTCTCGATCTTTTCCTTCAAGGTTGAAGTTACTTCTAGAAAGGGAGTTTTAATAGAAAAATTTACTAGAACCTCACTTATCCCCAGAACAACGAACGTAATGAATCCACCGGCAATAAGACTTAACACGCCTGAGAGTGGAGGTGATATTTCAGACTTTACAAAAACGAAGAAGGTTAAACCGCTAGTTCCCAAATACAAAGTATTGAAAATCCAATTAAAATTCCTTTATTCTGTAATTTTGGACGTATTTTTGGCTCAGTATCCTCAACATCTTTCACCAAGATATCTTGGTAAATAGATTTCTATCTATTAAGAATTTGTCAGAGTATCAAAAATCTCCACCAACAAGTTCTGGTGAGTGAGGTCATTTCTAGCATGATCAAGGATAGACCTATATTGATTATCCTTATGATACGAATTTAACTATCGAAAAGTCGTATCATGCGGCAATGGAATGTGATAAAGGAATATGCATATGATAGTGTGACACCACATAAACTCCTCTGAACTTTACCTGTAATCATAATCAATCATCTTAAATAATGTGTTGTAACTCTTAATATTCTATGCAAGAAAATGACGAGGAAGGTAGATCCATCTTTGCAGGCGGTGACGTAATTGGGGTTAATGTGACAGGTGACAAAAACATTATTGGTAAAAACATAAATGTTTCTCAGAGAAGTAGTGAGATTAACGAAATAACTATCAACCAACAGATTCTATCAAAACTCGATCAAGAGTATGCCAATGCATTTATGCAAGTCACTGAATCTCTCAATAATCAAATAAAACAATCAAAAGATGTAAAACCAGAACAAGTAGTTGAAATTCAAAAAAGCCTTGAAGATCTTGCAAAAGAAACAGACGGAATCGAGCCTAATGAACAACCGCCAGAAGAAAAAAAGAAAACTTGGAAAGAAAAGTTTAAGGTATTTGCTAAATATGCAATTAAGGCTCTTCCAAAGACTGCTGCCACTCTGGCATTATTCACCCCACTGACAGCAGGATTTAGCAAACAGATTGAAGAAGGACTACAACCGATAGTAGAGGGAATGCAAGCTGCTTTGGATTAAGGTAATAATAAGTCGTAAAAATCTAAAACCGAAATGTGTGTCATTATAACAAGTCTTTTAAGAACCATTCTGTAATTATCCCTGATTCCGTATATGGTGACCTTAGCTCCTGTTTGGCGAGAATTCGTCACAGCGGTGACTAAATTCGAAGGAAGGGTGAATGATGAAGTTGAAACTAAACTTGACTCCTTTAAAGAGAATCATCCTTTATTAGACAAGACAATTCTTTCCTGTGTACAGCTTCTTCCTCCGCCTTTTAATGTCTTTTTTGAGAATTTTTACAGATCATCTGAAGAACCAGATCTTACAAAGAGACTTGATGAGATAAAGTTGATTTTAGACAACATTAAACAGTGGGGAGAGCAGAAGTATAGTACTACAGTAACTGCTCAAGGTGATATTGTTGGATTTAATGTAAATGGGAATGGCAATATTATTGCAAAAAATTCCTTAGTAGTGATAAATGAAGCGAGAGAGAATTATAATTTAGTTGTCATGGATAAGGACTATTTTAAGGGAGTAAAAACGGAAGAAAATTTTAGAAATTGGCTTGACGGTTTTCCCTTTGTTATACAATCAATATATCACAGGAGAGAATTTAGAAGGGAAAGAGTTTTACAGCAAATTAACAAAGTAATTGAAACGAATAACAAAGTATTATTAGTGGGTGAAATGGGAATTTCAAAAAGTACCTTACTTATGGAGGTAGCATGTGACTATCATAAAAATGGATATTTGGTCCTATATAGTGAAGGAATATTAGAGCTAAAAAATCCAGATGAGGTTTTAGAGTTAATTAAAGAGCTCTTGAATACTGGTACAAAAATATTAGTCGCAATTGATAATGTCCATGAAAAGAAAATGGCATCAATATTCTATATCATTAAAAAGGCAGAATTGTATCCAGTAAACAATAACACTGCTATTAAGTTTATTTTGGCAGCAAGATTACCCGAATTTAATACGCTATTGGAATCAGAAAAATTTGCAATGCATCCCGCATTCTCTAACTCTTTACAAATACTGTTAAGAGTTCCACATTTTAGATTCGACTTAAAGTATTTTGACGAAGATGAAGTGAGTTCTTTTATAGACAAATACAAAAATCATTTGCCCAAATCAAGAAAGGAGAAGACATTAGAAGAAAACACAAAAGAGATTTATCACGAGACAAAAGGACATCCGATTCTAGTTAGGTTTCAGGTAACAGGTGAAGGTCTGTATAATGATGTACAAAGTCGATTCGGTAATTATCTTGTAAGCAAATTAGGTAATCCTATTCCCGAGTACAATAAAATTGTAGCTGCCATTGTATGTTCTATATATGATATTTCTACTCTGTATGCTAATGATCAATTATTAGAAAACATGAAATTAAAGATATATGAAAATGGTATCCATACTGAAAGAGAACTAAGGTATTATGCAAACGAACTAAATGGATCAGTACTGCATAGATCGCCGAACGACGGTGTTTGGAAAACTCTGCATTCAAGATGGGCTTGTGAATTATTAAAATATCTTTTTGTAAACTATAAAAATAATCTAAATATTACTAAGCTGATGAAAGAATCCTTCTCGCAGTCCATAAACCTTATTTTGAAAAATGAGTTAGAAAGTACCGCAGCGTATATTTTCGATACTATGTACAATACTCTTGGTATAAATAATTTCGTTCCTTTTGAAATAATTGTTGAGGTAGCGAATGTACCTGAATCCTTTAGTACAAATTCAAGAGCTACAATTTATTCACTGGTCATTGGCGTAGCTCTTGTTAAGCTAGAAAGATATGAGGAAGCTGTAAAATGTTATGATGAAGCTATTAGATTAAAACCAGATCATGCAAGTGCATATTATAACAAAGGTATATCTCTTGGTAATCTGGGACGATATGAGGAAGAGATAAAATGTTATGATGAAGCTATTAGATTAAAACCAGATGATGATATTGCATATCATAATAAAGGTGCAGCTCTTGGTAATCTGGGACGATATGAGGAAGCTGTAGAATGTTTTGACGAAGCTATTAGATTAAAACCAGATTATGATATTGCATATCATAACAAAGGTATATCTCTTGGTAATCTGGGACGATATGA
>JANWKP010000011.1 GCA_025451315.1 Nitrososphaerales archaeon
AAGAATAACATAACAGCTGCTAAACTAATAGCAGAAATTGTCCGTTCAAGTCTTGGTCCACGTGGTATGGATAAAATGTTAGTAGACTCATTGGGTGATGTAACAATTACAAATGATGGTGCTACTATTCTTAAGGAAATAGATGTACAGCATCCGGCTGCTAAAATGATGGTAGAAATCAGTAAGGCGACGGATAATGAAGTTGGTGATGGAACTACATCTGTAGTAATATTAGCCGGTGCATTGATTGAAAAAGCGGAGGATCTTATAACAAAGGATGTCCATCCAACTATTATAGTAGATGGATACAGAAAAAGTGCTCAAAAAGCTATTGAAATCCTTAATAAAATAGCACAAAAAATAGATAGTGGAAATGAGAAGAGTGAATTACTTAAAATAGCCAAGACAGCAATGCAGACTAAACTTGTTTCAAAGGAAGCTGCTGAATTAGCTGAACTTGTAGTAAAGGCAGTTTTGCAAGTATCAGATAAGCCTGATTCAAAATATAAAGTAGATATTGATGATGTTAAAGTAGAAAAGAAAGCAGGTGGATCATTAAGAGATACTACATTAATTCAAGGAATAGTACTAGACAAGGAAGTAGTACATGGAGGAATGCCTAAGAGAATTGAAAATGCAAAGATTGCATTATTAAACTGTGCTTTGGAAATTGAAAAGACTGAATTTGATGCAAAAATAAACATTAGCTCTCCAGATCAGATGAAAATGTTTCTTGAAGAAGAAAACAGGATATTAAAAGATATGGTTGATAAAATTAAAACTACTGGTGCTAACGTGGTAATTTGTCAAAAAGGGATCGATGATATAGCTCAACACTATCTAGCAAAATCTGGTATTCTCACAGTTCGTAGAGTTAAAGAAAGTGATATGACAAGATTAGCAAGAGCTACTGCGGCTCGTGTAGTGAACAATATAAATGATCTAGTGTCTGGTGATTTAGGAAATGCTGACCTAGTTGAGGAACGAAAAGTTGAAACTGATAAATGGGTATTTATTGAAGGTTGTAAACATCCAAAATCCGTAACTATTTTAATAAGAGGAGGCTCTCAGAGAGTAGTAGATGAAGCAGAACGTTCTATTCATGACGCAATAATGGTTACAAAAGATGTTTTGGAAAAACCATACATCGTTGCTGGTGGTGGATCTCCAGAAGCTTATGTTGCTGGAAAACTTAGAGAATGGACAAGTACATTATCTGGACGAGAACAATTGGCTGCTGAAAAATTTGCAGATGCTCTTGAGGTAATACCTATCACATTAGCAGAAAATGCAGGAATGGATCCTATAGACACAACAACTGATCTTAGAGCAAAACAGAGCAAGGGTTCCAAATGGATGGGCGTTGATATTAAAACTGCCAAGATAGCTGATATTTCAAAATTAGAGATATTTGAGCCAGTAAGTGTAAAAGAACAGATAATTAAATCTGCTACTGAAGTAGCATCAATGATATTAAGAATTGATGATGTAATTGCATCCAGTAAATCCTCCGGTGGAGGAATGCCACCAGGAGGAATGCCACCAGGTGGCATGGGAGAAATGTAAACATCATTAGCTTTTTTTTAATTCTATATCAATCACTTGCTTAATCCAAATACCAACACTTCTCAATTTTGACAATTTATTCAGGTACTGATCCCATGTTAAATTTGTAGAATAAGCTTCATTCCATTTTTTATGACTTTCTTCAAGATATTTTCTGGCTTGAGTATGATAAATACAATATTCAGAAGTTTCAATCCTTTCCTTTTCACAGATAATGCATCTCATTATATTTATTATATTATGAGTATATTAAAAAGGAAATCTCAATAATAATTTAAAAAAAGGTATTTATATTTATTTTAAATGCTATCTTTTATTGAACTATAGTAAACCAAAACTCATTATTGTAATATCTATAATTTATCTGGTTTTCTTTTTTGCATTATCAACTGGGTTAATAAATGCTATTCTTGAAGGTGGGAAGGTTCCTAAAGGATTTACCATTGTACCATCCAGATCACTACAAACAATAAGCGAAACAATTATTATTACATTAATACTTTTTGTAGGTGTATTTGGATCTTTTCTATTATATAGATCAGGATACTCGCATACTCCAAAAACACAATATGGATTTTTAGCTGGAGGGTTTTTTGTTATCACAATGTCATTAATATTAGGATTAATGATAATAAACATAAAACTTAACCTCTAAAAAAGAATCATCTAAAATGTCTAATTATTATTCTTTATTATAATAATAAATAAATAAATCGTCAGATTATTCTTATATAAAAAAAAGATTATGTAGATCCTTTAAATTAATGTTGATTCTTTTTTCATACATGCTTATAGGCTTACTCATAGGTCGATTTCAACCATTACATCTAGGACATATTGAAGCCATAAAATTTGCATTGCAGGAGCTCTCAACTCTAGTTATCGTAGTGGGCAGTGCGCAGATAAGTTATGAACTAAGAAACCCATTTACAGCCGGTGAAAGGATAAAAATGATTAGAAATACCTTAATTCATATAGATGAAATTGATGTCCGGAATATCCTTATTATTCCAGTACCTGATACAAATATTCATGCATTATGGACTCATAATCTTGACTTATTAGTTCCCCCTTATGATGTCGTTTTTACAAATGATCCATTCACAATAGCTTTATTTCAGCAAAGACAAAAAAAAATTATTCAACCTACTTTATTTAAGAGACAAAAATTTTCAGGAACCCAAATTAGAGAAAATATGATTAAAAAAGAAAATTGGAAAGACTTAGTTCATTTTGAAACTGCAAAAGTAATAGAAGAAATAAATGGTATAGAGAGATTAAATCTTCTATGGAAAAAATATAACGAAAAGCATCAATAATCGATAACTGTATTAATAAATTATTTTGATAGAATTAAATTATAATTATATGATAAGTTATAGTTATGTCAACCAACGATGATGATCTTCAACCCATTCTTAATAATATTAAGATAGGTGATACAGTCAGTGTAGTTTTAAATAATAATTCTATTATCTCAGGAAGATATATGCCAAGATATGAGTCCAGTGAAAGGGATCATATGGTAATTAAATTGCCTAATGGTTATAATGTAGGTATAATATTAAAAAAGATAAAATCTATCAAAGTTTCTTCATTTACTATCGAAACAGAAAAATTATCAAAAAATACCTTATACAATTCTAGTTCATTGCTATCGCAAGACGAAAATGATAATGATCTATCCCAAATTTCTGATTTACCAAAAATAGTTATAATTAGTACAGGTGGAACAATTGCTAGTAAAATAGATTATCGAACAGGAGGTGTCACCTCTGTTTTATCAGCTAAAGATCTATATACTTCTATTCCAGAACTTTCTCTTTATGCTTCAATTGATACTGAAATTTTATTTAATGAATTTAGTGAAAATATTGGTCCAATGCAATGGCACTTAATAGCTAATAAAATAATAGAAAAGGTTAATTCTGGAAACTATGATGGTATCATAATTTCTCATGGTACTGATACAATGAGTTATACCGCAGCTGCATTAAGTTTTGCGTTACAAGACCTTCCTATCCCTGTTATAATGGTCGGTGCACAAAGATCTTCTGATCGGCCTTCTTCTGATGCCTCTTCCAATCTTATTGCATCAGTTATTTTTGCAACTCAATTGGATTATTCTGGGGTATTTGTGGCTATGCATGGGAGTATATCTGATGAAGAAATATACTGTCACATAGGTACAAGAATAAGGAAAAATCATACAAGTAAACGCGACGCATTTAAATCAATAGATATTTCTCCAATTGCAGTTGTACAAGACGATCGAATCGAAATAAAAAAAATTCCTTCAAATATAATTTTACATAAAACCAAAAATAGCAACAAAATAAACAAAGAATTCAATATAATATCTAAAACTAAATTCGACGATAGAGTTTTTCTATTAAAATATTATCCAGGACTTGATCCAATATTAATAGAAAATGTACAAAAATTAGGATACAAAGTAATAATAATAGAAGGAACAGGCCTAGGTCATATTAATAGAAACTGTTTTTCTTATTTAAAAGAAGCAATAGCGTCTGGAATGTTAGTTTTTATGACATCTCAGTGTATTTGGGGTAGAACAAATCTAAATGTCTATGATACAGGTAGAGATCTACAAAAAATTGGTGTAATATCACTATCTAATATGCTTTCCGAAACTGCTATGGTAAAAGCTATGTGGCTGTTAGCAAATTATAATGATTTAGATTATATCAGAAATAAAATGCAGGAAAATATTTCAAATGAGATTACTTTTATAACTCCAATTGTAGAGTAATAATTTCATAATAGTTAAAATTATACAATTTTATCAATGAATGATGTACTATTGGTATGAATGAAATAATTTTAAAAGTTGGCTTTGAAATTCATCAGCAATTAGCTACAAAAAACAAGTTATTTTGTAACTGTAAATGCATAGAAGCAGAAAATTACGATTTTACTTTTTTAAGAAAATTGCGTCCTGCCCAAAGTGAGCTAGGATCGTATGATCGAGCGAGTATCTTTGAATTTACAAAAATGCGTACGATCAAATATCATTCTTCTTATACTGCGAGCTGTTTGGTTGAAGCAGATGAAGAACCACCACATGAAATAAATAGAGATGCTATGGACACTGCATTGATAATCTCTCTTGCTCTTAATTCTAACATTATTGATGAGATAAATGTTATGAGAAAAATAGTTATTGACGGATCAAATACCTCTGGATTTCAAAGAACAATGCTAATTTCTTATGGTGGTCATTTACAGGTCAATGGGAAAAAAATAGGAGTACAGACTATTTGTTTGGAAGAGGATTCTGGGAAGTTATTATCAGATAATGGAAAGTTTAAAGAATATGGACTCGATAGACTTGGAATTCCACTAATTGAAATTGCTCTTGAACCTATTATTGGGACACCAACAGAAATAGTAAAAATAGCTCTTACTTTAGGAAGGCTTTTGAGGGCAAGTAAACGTGTAGCGAGAGGACTAGGAAGTATTAGACAGGACGTAAACATATCCATTAATAATGGAAAAGGTATTGTAGAAATAAAAGGAGTTCAGAGACTAGATCAATTAATAAAAGTAATAGAATATGAAACAATAAGACAACACGGTTTAATTTTAATTGCTGAAAAAATGAATAGAGAAAGAAAATCAAATGATATAGTAATTGGAGATAAAATTTTAGATATTACTAGCATTTTTAAGAATTCATCCTCTAAAATAGTACAAAAAGTAATTTCTAACAATGGGAATATTTTCATGGCTATACGTGTAAAAGGTTTTAAAGGATTATTTGGATTTGAGCCATATCCAGGTATACGAATAGGTAAACAATTAGGAGAACTAGTAAGATTTTATGAATTCGGAGGCCTATTTCATTCAGATGAGTTACCTAATTACGGTATAACAGATATGGAAGTTAAAAAGATTAATGAAATATTAGATATTGATACCTCAAAAGATGGTTTTATTATTCTTGGTGGACCTAGAGAAAAAATGTCAATTGCAATAAGTGCAATATGTGAGAGGCTCAATAATTTTAGTTCAGGTGTTCCATCAGAAACTAGAGCAGCTACGTTTGATGGAAAAACAATATACAGTAGGCCAAAACCAGGATCAGCACGAATGTATCCAGAAACAGACATATCTCCATTTAAAATAACAAATGATATTCTTGTTCCTCTAAAAGAAAAAGTTCCAAAATCTTGGAATGAAACTATTTCATACTTAGCAAAGAAATATCAATTAAATGAAAATTTAGCTGAAAAAATATTTGATTCTAACTATTTTGAAATATTTGAAGTACTTAGTAGTGTAACTAAAGTCTCTCCATCATTTATAGCATCAAAACTCACCGAAAGTATTCTAAACTTGGAAAGACAAGGTTATGATTCTAGTGTATTAAATAATAATATTCTATTAGATATTTTTACAAGACTAGATTCTGGTCTTATTGCTAAAGAATCAATTAGTTTGATTATGGAAAAGTTGATGAATAGGACAACAAAAAGTGTTGATGAATCAATCAA
>JANWKP010000012.1 GCA_025451315.1 Nitrososphaerales archaeon
ATAATCTACGATCGACCAGTTGGGTGTATACCTTGAGTTAATCTAATTATACAATTTAAAATTGTTTATAATATCATACTACAGCTTATTTATATTAAACAATAAAATATTATTCCAACTTGTATTAATACGATCATTTCTTATTAAAATAAAGATAATTAGATGTAATTTTTACAACATAAAGTCATTTTCATAATATAAATAATAATATAATTTAGTTCAAAAATTACCTTGCAAAAATTTATAAAATAATATTTGGTATGATGGATACATACAACTAATTATTATGAATACTAAAAACTGATTTAATATTTCAAATTATTAACTGCAACGAAATTTCATAAATATTGATATAATCTTAAATAGATATTACAAAAGAAGTGAGACTATTAACTTTAAGTCGATTACTTTATAATAAGGTTATTGATGTCGGAAGCCTTCATACCCAAAGTTTGTTTATACTGTATATATTGTCTCGTTACTCAGGGAAATCATTTCAAATAATGTTAAATATTTGTATATTATCAAAAATAATTATTACTTCACCTAAATATTTTCTATATCATATTTACTAATACATACTCAACTAAAATTTTTATATATATATCCAGGATAGAAGATTAAATGTATATAGCAAAGATCTTGAATTTAAGTATAATAGGTAGTATTCTACTGACTTTTGGAATTTTGTTCAATCCAACAATTTCCTTTTCTCAACAAGAACCAAGTTCAGTAATAATTACACTAGGAGCAGCAGATGAAGGCAATTTTGAACCATTTGCACCACGTGCAATTAATGTTATGCCAGGAAGTATCGTTTCATGGACAAACGATGATATGACTCCTCATACGGTGACTGCTGATAATAACTTATTTGACGCAGGTCCTATATCTCCAGGTGACACATTTGAAAATGTATTTGATACGCCAGGAGAATTGGGTTATCACTGTTCAATACATCCATGGATGACAGGTAGGGTTATGGTTGGGTAAATATAAACAATCTCTATTTTTAACAATCATTGTTAATCAAACTCTGTACAGTTAGTAAGATTCAAGCAAATAAAATAATAGTGTTACAGAAGGCTTGATTGTAACGTTACAACCAAATATTCTAGAAGATCCTTCTTTTTTTGTTGTAAAGTTATTGTAATATAAATAAGGATACCCTCGTTTATCTTTCTTTTCATCTTCAGCCATTTTTTTAAGAGATAATAATTGGAGATATTGTATTAAATATCATAATGCTACTTGATGTATAAGATAAAACAAATTAATTATGTATTATCTATTGGATATAAATCATATATTAGTGAGGAGCCAATTTTTTCTTTATGTTATGATATGATTCAATATTTTTTTCCATATAATTGGAAATAAAATATAAAATTCCATACTTATCGCCCATTCTAGTTATCAAATTATTTTTCTCTAAAATATGTATATGATGTTGAATTGTTTTATAATCTAATTCTAGTTCTTCTGAAATTTTATTGATATTTAAAGGATTTTTTAGTAATAGATCAAGGATTTTAATACGATTATCACCTCCTCTCGTTCCAGCAAGAAGAAACCATAACAATCGAATTATATCCGGATCAGGCATAGAATACTATCAAAATAACTGAGCCGATAAAAAGCGTTTACTTATCTTTTGTATTGTAAAATTAATAGTTTTACAAATGGTTTTTGGTACAGGAAAAATTTTCATGATGTTTTTATAACAACAATTTCTTAGGCATGTTCTTTATATTATTCAAAGAGTTATCTTCAACAGACTAGCAACTCCTGCAAGTTCGGCTATGTGAATTAGTAGAAAATACGGTAATAAACCTTCAGCATATAATGGTGCCATAGCAAAATACGCATATACAACAATCAAATTTTGTAGAACAAGCATACTTGCAAAAAACATTAAGCCTATTGTAAATACAGCTTTTGTCTTTAAATATATTTTTATGTACAAAGATAATAAAATACTTGAAATAAATATAGTTGCTATACTTACGATGGTGTTTATATCCATTAGAAATGCCATATTACATTCTTTTCATACTAACCAAAGGTAAATGTGTAAATTTGAATTCCTTTTCCTTTAACATCAATTTCGATAGTATGCTCTCCATATTCTTTATTTGTTACTAGATTATATAACCTCTGGTTATCTATTACAATTTTTCCATTACTAGAAGAATCTTTGCTTAGGTCATTTTTAATCAAATTCATATCTTGTGTTACTGTTAAGTTTCCATTCCCACCTGCAACTATATTCACAGATTTTGAGTTATATTTCAATATTATACTACCATTATTGCCTTGTAATTCCATGTTATCTGAATTATTTTTCCATTTTCCTTCTAAATATATCACATTAGGTTTAATTCCATTTTTATCAGGTAGATTGTAAATTACAGTCTGATCGGGTTTCAAACCTTCGCTGTTACCTAATGGTGTTCTTGCGAATTCATATCCAAAGTAAAGTTCCGGAGATTGTATTTTTGAAAAATTAACATCCTGATACTCATAGCTTGAATCATTATCAACATTTTGTGAATCATTAAGATTAATATTTGTTATACCTAAATGTGCAGCTCTTTCTGTCAAAAGAGATTGAATTACTTTTTCTGTTTCTTTGTACGCTCCTTCGCCTATATGATCATATCTTATATAACCTTCATCGTCGATCAAATATTTTCTAGGCCAATACATGTTTTGATATGCACTCCATGTTTTCTTATCGTTATCTTGTAAAACTGGATATTTTATTCCTAATTTTTGAACAGCCGATTTTACGTTGTCAGTATTTTTTTCAAATTCAAATTCAGGTGTATGAATGCCTATTATGACCAATCCTTTGTCAGAATATTTGTCATACCATTCATTGAGATGAGGAATAGTTCTTATACAATTAATGCAACTATAAGTCCAAAAGTCTACTAATACTACTTTATCCTTTAGTTGATCAATTGATATTGGCTTTGTATTGATATACTGTGCAATATTAGTAAAATCATTTGCTTGCTTGAATTGTGATTTGTCCAGATTGATTATTTTTCCGTCATCCGTTGTTTGTTTTGTAGCGATAGATAAAAATTCATTAGACTTGCTAGCTATATTTGATCCTTGTGTGTTGAAATAAACTGCAAATCCAACTATCACAGATACTACTGCAATAGCCATAACAACTGCACTGATATTATCTCTATTCATGATCATAAACCTCTTTCTAGATTGATTATTTCGTTTGCAAGTGGGAAATTCCCTAAAATATTTAATTGATTAGTAAATACTAGTATTCCTAGAATTATTAGCATGGTTCCCATTGCAATATTGAAATATTTTAAATATTTTACCATCTTTTTTATCAATCCAGTTGCTCTTGAAAAAAAAGCAGCTGTTATCAAAAAAGGAGTTCCAAGACCCAACGAGTAGGCTAATAACAAGTTATATGCTTCTCCAGGAGAAGTAGCCGCTAAAGTAAATGTACTTCCCAAAATAGGACCTACACAAGGAGTCCATCCTGCAGCAAAGGCAATTCCAAATACAAAGGAAGTTATATAACTAGTTTTAAATCTAGGGATTTTAGTTAATTTTTTTTCAAAGTTTAAGTTTTTTATCTTTGATGATAGTATTAAAAAAAGTCCAAAAGATATAATTACTATTCCCCCTATTACTTGAAGAATGTTTTGAAAACCAGTACCAACATTTACCAAAATACTATTGAGAGCAACTCCTAAAACTGCAAATACTAATGAAAAACCTAAAACAAAATAAACTGTATTTAAGAATATATTAATTCTAATAGATTTTTGCAAAGATATAGTCTTTTTATTATTGTTTGTAGTAGTAATCTCACTAGTCTCTTTATTCATAGATGTTTTTCTATCGCTTATGTTACCAATTTCATGTAATGTTGTTCCTGATAAATAGGAAATGAAAGCCGGAAGAATGGGTAATATACAAGGAGAGAAAAATGATCCCATTCCAGCGATAGCTGAAACTATTATACTAATTTCTGCCATAAAGTTATGTTATCCTATTAATAAAAAAGGATATTCCCATATTACACCCAGAACTATCCCAAATTGGCATACTATATAGATTTTTTATTTAATCATCTTTTTAAAATTTATTATATATTTCAAGTAATAATTTTTATTTATTCCTTCGCAAATATAATATTAAATTTCTTATGCCGTGTTAAAAGTTTAGTTATGATTTAATTAACGAGTAAGGAGGTTTTATTCAATCAATTGAATATTAAGAATTTTAGAAAAAACTGACTAGCCATATAATTTGCATTTTCAATAATTGTTTGATCGATATAAAGTGTAACTAGCAAATCCAAATTATAGGTAAAAGTTGAAAAAATAAATTAAAAAAATAAAAAGATTTATTTGCTTATCATTTATCCATCATCATCATTTTATCATTAGTTGAATTTGCCAACATTATTTGTCCACGAATTTCACCGTTTGGATGTTTCTCAGTATGAACATTTACATATGTACTTCCGTTTGACATTGCAGTAACTAGGTCAGATATTTGTTTACCTTTCATTGGTCCTTCTAACAGATTTGAGGTTATGTTCCCGTAGGATAATTTACCATTTATAGATTGTGGAGTATCAGATTTGTATAATGTTACAACCACAGGACCATTTGCACCTACTTTTCCAGTATGTATATGAGCCTTTGTGACTCCTTGCATATCAGTTACGTTAAGTTTAAACCATACATTATCTTGCATCGATTTAAACCACGCCTTACCAGAAGCAGTAGTTTGGACGGGTGGAACTTCATCCTGACCTGAAAGTTTTGCATTGAATTTTTCGTTTTGTGCTATTATCATACGATCTGAGAATACGATTGAGCTTACCATAGTTATTGTCGTAGCAATAAGAACAGTAATTGTTAAAACTGATGTTATATTTTTATTCTTATTCATTATCTAGACTTGTACTACATCGTATTTAATACATAAAATCAAATTTTACTTCAGTACTAACAGATTAATTAAGTTAAATTGCAGATATCTATAACAATTATTTATTCAAATAAATTTAAAAACATTTGAATTGTTGTGTAAATATAATAGAAAATAGAACTTATTTATAAGATCGAAATATATTTTCAATTCAATATGAAAAGGCTAAATTCAAAATGATTAATTAATTGTATAAGAATCTATTTATATGTAGATAAAGCGAGAAATTAAGAAATTAAAGAATGTACATGTTTTATAAAAATTTCTTTAGGAACTTCTTTTGAAACATAACACTCCTCTCCTAATTCAGGATGGATTTCAGCTAACACTTTATAATTTATTATAGACGAAGTCATAAAACATACCCTAAATTGTTTTGGTGTATGTTCTACTTTTTTTGATATGGCATGTAATTTATCGTAAAGATTAAATCCATCCATGACAGACATTTTAAAACCAATAAGGACTAGATCATAATCAGTAGACTTAAAATTTAATTCTGCTGTTTGAGGATCGTTTATTAATGTTGAATTAAATCCTTCTTCACCTTCTAACCATTTTTTATATTTCGAAGAAGTTTTGACATCATCATCAATTATTAAAATATTTTTCAATGTTATAATTACCTCAAAGCTATTATTAAATTAGATTTTTTCCAATTCAAAATTATGTAATATTATTAAATTATCTCCACTATTACAAACTCATCGTCTATAGTTTTTCCGTTATTTAGTTTAAGATAAAGACACCAATATTCATCGTCTTGTGTTACTAATAATCAGGAGTTTCCTATGAATAACCTATTGTTGCTGATATTTTTTGGAGCGCTAAATGTCTGACCAAAGTCATGGCTTAATTCAAAAAAGGTGTCATAATTATTATATAAAAAAAATATTATTAATAATTTTTAAAGACCCATAATTTATTTTCGATATTTAAAAAAGATATAAACTAATACAAATGGAACTATTGCAAGAATATAAGAAAAATGCTCATAATTAGATCCTATACCCACATTCAAACTAAATTTCAATCCAAGTAATAAACCTAAATACATAGTAATTGCTCCCGATATCAAACCAAACTTTATAAATTTATGAGATCTGATCTTGAATTTTTCAATGTCTCTGTATGGATATTGAATATGATGATAAATTATAGGCATTACAAAAAAAGATACAGCAAAAGATATTGAATAAAGAGATATCATAAGTAATATACTATCTTCTATTGTAAATCCCTTGGGTGAGTTTATAGAAATATTTAGTAAAAAACCAAAGATGATTCCAGATACAGAGGTTAAAACACCGCTTTCCTTTAATACACTATCATAGTCATGAATAATATCGTCTTTTACTATATCTTCTTTTTCTTTTGACTTTTTTTCATTATTCACTTTACAACTAATAGTATTGCTTTAGGTATAACCATTTAATAGTTAATGTAATCAATTGGTTGAAAAATTGTATTTTCATGTAGTTCAAAAACCTATTAAAAATTTAGATCATCCTATTTGCTACCAAAGGTAAAGTAAATATAAATATTATTACGGTAAGTATTTTTGAACAAGTTCTACTGATCTGTTAAAAATTTCTTTATATTCGAACATAAACTCGTTTATTACTCTTGTATTAATATATTTTCCAAGTAGTATGAAACTATTCCAATAGTATTTGTTGAGCGCTTCTTTAAAGTTGAAAAATGATGATTGATAAGCATGAATAGTATTTTTTTGTAACTGGTTAAAATTATTGGGGAACCATTGTATCGTACTAATGATTTCTTGATTATAATTATATGAAGTATCAATGTGGCTATAGTATTCAAAATCATTATTGACCACTACATAGTGTTAATATAAAACAAGATAAATATTTATTTTACAATAACCAAATTAACTTCTAAATTCAAGAATTAATATTAAAAAAGTCAAAAATGATTTGGGATTATTTGTATTCTACTTTACTGGTAAATGATTATATACAAGCCAACCCACCCACTATCTTGAATCAATGTAGTATGTAATACCATTTTTTAATCTTCTTAATCTACTCTTTTATTTTTAACAGCCTAAAAGACATGATAAAAACTACGAATATGATTCCGCCACTAATTAGAAAAGTGGATCCTCCGATTAAATTATACAAAAACCCACCTACTATTAGGCCAATAATACTTGCTAGACTTCCAAAACTACTTGAAACTCCCTGTATGAATCCTTGATATACATTACCAGCGGATTTTGAAAGTATTGACATGAAAGATGGCCACATCAATCCATTTCCAACTGCAAACAGAACTGCAGCTCCATAAATTAAGATATTATTATTAGATACAAATAAAATAAAATTTATACCTAATATTATACTTCCAATGATAACTAATTTTTCTTCAGAGAATTTTTTTAATGCTGTACGTAAAACTGGTCCTTGGACAAAAACCATAATTCCACTTAATACTGCATAAAATATTCCCATTTCTATTATTGTCCATTTTAAACCATCTACCGCATAAATTGGAAATGATGTATAAAAGATATTAAATCCAAGGAAAATAAAAAAATACAAGATAACTAGAAATAAAATATATTTTAGCTTGAAAACATCTTTAAATCTAAGTTTTTTTGGATTTGCAATCTTATAACATTCTTTACATTCCTGCGCAAAAACTTTTCTAATATTTTCTTTTTCTGGAATTTGTTGCGTAACAGGCAATTGAGCCGATGTAAATTTAGATTCTTTTAACGCGAACCATATAACAATCAAGGTAATTAAAGAGAGAACAAGTGCTGCCAGGACAGGTAATATTTCTTGATAAATAGTTGCACCTAAGATACCTGCTAATGCAGGTCCAACAATAAAACCAAGATTAGAAGAGATTGCCATTTTACCAAAATTTTTACTTCTATTTTCATCTGACGAAATATCTGCAAGATATGCATTTGCAACAGAAATATTGCCTCCTGTAATTCCATCAATAGATCGAGCAAAAAATAATACAAGTAATGGAAGGGTTATAACAAAAGTTCCAAAAAAAGGAGAACTAATGTTAAAAAGGTTCTCAACTGGTAAAAATAATGCAAAAAGGAAAAATATCCAACCAAGTAATGTTCCTCCATGACTAATTAAAAGAACTTTTTTTCGCCCATAGATATCAGACCATCTTCCTAGAATTGGAGCTCCTAATAGTTGAAATGCAGGATACATTGCAGCTAATATGCCATAAATTATAGCATTTCCTCCAAAATCTATGACCAAAAATACTAAAAAAGGTAAAACTATACTAAAACCTAAAGTTCCAATAAAATTAATCAATAAAAGAGGATAAAGTGGAATCTGTTTATTTATCCTAGCCATTATTTATTTAAAAGTATAGTTCCGATTTAAGAATTTTTTAATAATGTCTAAAAAGATAGATTTAGTTGTATTAATATAACGAAACAGTACTAGATGTTAATGTCATATTCTAACATATGTTGTTACGATTTATTATAAACAGAAATCTACAATTATAGTATGAATTCTTTGTATTTGTATTTTCTTAACCTCAGCCTCCGAAATGTATTGAATATACTAACAATTTTTAGATATGAGAAAAGAAGTCATGTGTCTGTATGAAACTGGATTTAAGATTTGATCCTTGCCAGCTTTATCGAAGGTAGAGAATTTCTGCCTTTATCATAGGTTAGACCATGGTTCAGACAGGTTGCAAATATGTTTGGATATGGATTACAATTTCTGAAGAAAGAAAATTGTTTGTAGCAGAAAATTTATTCGATCCCTTGTATCCGAATATGGTAAACACGTAGTATATACAGATGGTGGTACATATTAGCTTCAAGCATGCAACTTGAAGTATCTAAAACATAGATTGCACGCACCCATAGAAAAGAGTGTAATTGAAAGAGTATTGCGGTATTTCAAAGACAGAACAATAGAATACTTTGTTGATTACTATCCTGTATTAAAAAATAAATTGATCGTAACATGTATACAACTAAGTTAAACTGTTTACCTACGTATACAATACCAAAATATATTATACACAAATTTTTTTCTAAGACCGAGCATGTTACAATTGCCTTTCAATTATATACAAGCTACCCTTACATATTGATCTATAGAAATCATTTAGAGAACGTTTTTCTGCGTATCTTTATGTAGTTTGATACACACCTTGTCAACTATTGCTATCACAAAATCAATAATCGTTGTAGATGATGAGCATGATTTAGTAGATCTCTTTAGTGATGCATTATCTTCATATGGTTATGATGTATCCACTTTTACAGATCCTATATTAGCTCTCGAAAGTATAAAGGGGAATCCTGACAAGTATTCTTTACTAATTACGGATTTTATGATGAACAAGATGAATGGATGCGAACTTGGAATTAAAGTTAAAGAATTGAATAATGACATAGAGGTTATCATCATCACCGCTTATGAAAATATCGAGGGTAATATACTCAATTTTGAACAACTAAATAAACCCATCACAATACAAATATTGATTAAAAAAGTCAACAACTATCTAAAATAACATTATTATCAGGAGGTTAATCATCTTTAAGTCTTAAATATATTGTAGATCAGACTCTGGTATCAGTTCCGGATGATATTTCCACAATCAATAGCAATTGTAGAAGATGAAGAGGACATTCTAACGCTATTTACAGAAATAATACGTCAAAACGGTTATCCTGTAGTAGGTTATGCTAATCCTATTTCGTTTGTTAGGTATTTAAGAACTCATCAAGATAAATTTGTTTTAATTCTCATCGACTACAAAAAGCCTCAAATGACAGGTTGTGAGTTAGCTAACCAAATTACTAAAATAAATCCAAATGTTAAAATGGTACTGATGACTGCTGCGAATGATATATTAAATAATAACTTGAATTTAGAACTTATTCATAAGCCAATAAAAATAAATGAGCTTGTACAAATAATCAGTCGTTATATGTGTCATACGACGAAGTGAACTTTTAAAGCATGGTGAATATATTCCCTGATCTTTAAATTTCACTCTCTCTCCATTTCAACAAATTTTTCATTATTTTATGATTAATTTATAAAATAGTATGAGATGAGTATGTCTAATTTAGCTTTATATAATATCATAGGATAACTTAAGCAATATTTCTTAAAGTATTAAATCTTTATTTATAATAATTACAATGTACTAAACAAAACTATTAACTTTCTATTTTATTCGTTCTCTCTTTCCTAAAGTAACTTCATAATATATCAGCAGTACAATGTCTTGACTCGGTCAAATGACTGAGTTTTCCATAGTAAGAATATAATAACATATGTCTATATCAGTTGGGTTTTCTTATGAATCGATCTAGACAGATTCAATAATTCTGTGGACTATTTTTGTCATTATTCAATTTCTTATTCATTTCTTTCTTTCTTTGATCTGTGATCTTTTTATAAACTTGTAAATAATGATCTTGACATGAATACCTTATTTTGACTTGCTTGGTTTCGTCTAGTATTCCAGCAGTTGCTTGTTGTCTACAAATTTCACAAATGTTTTTAGATATTTCAAAATTCATTTTATTTTATTTTATTAATTTATTTTTATTCTCTTTTATTTTCTTCTTTCAATATTAAACCACAACAAGAATTTCAAGTAAATACCTTACGTAGTCTGTTTGTAAACCATTTGAAACTTAGGGTACTAGTTATTTAATAACTACTGTTAGGAAAACGTTAGAGGATAAAAGGTTTTGCATTAAAATAACTTTATCTATTTCTCTTAGGACTTCATAGCCATTTTTCAATTATTGTTATTATTCTTTCATAAATCCTTGAGATAATCTTTACAACCTAATGATACTATCCTTATCAATTGTAATTAAAGGAAAAACAGGTAATTTTGAGGAGACGACGTTAACAGGTGAGATTCATTGTAAGGAAGAATATATTAATAGAATTACGTTAACAAATAATTGGGATAAACCTGCAGATAAAACCAATTATGGTATCAATAACCCATTTATTAATGGTAATATGGTAATAAGTGCTACTTTAAAGATGTCTATACGCCATCTTCACAAGAACTAAAATAGGAAATTTTTCCTTTAATAGAGATATGTGCCTTAATAAAAGATGAACAGTAAAAAATAGTCTTTTTACTAAAAATAACCAATAGTTTTTTTTATAATAGAATAGTTACGTATGTTATCTTTTTCGATTAGTTCCTGATGATACATACCAAGGAAAAATAGTTGCAGAAAGAATGATCAAAGACGGTATAAAAGTTATTGTTCCTATCTGGAGAGGCGGTTTATATAGTAATGATCTCTATAA
>JANWKP010000013.1 GCA_025451315.1 Nitrososphaerales archaeon
ATCTTTCTTGTCACCTTATAAAGAAATAATCTTGATGCATCGATATATTTTCCATCTGCTCTCTTTTCGAAATATTCAATCATCCCAACACCTGCGTTGGCAGTACAAGATCCTAATGATTTCTGATCTTCTATTGGAGAACACCATTTCCTAAGATCTTGTTTTATTGGAAGAGATTCTTTAAGGATGGAGCTTTTGAGTGTTTTGTCAAGATCAACCTTCTTAAACATGGAGGCCACCCCAGAAGTTTGTGGAGTGTAATCCTTGAAGCTCGGGTAATCAGGTAACCATCCTAATCCCTTTCTTCTGTTATTATGAACGATATTTCCCATTAATGGGATTATTCATCATAACTATTAAATTTGTCGATTCAAGTGAAATTTTCCTAAGGTTGTAGTCTTGTAAGAAGTTTTACCTCAGAGATAATGGAGATACCACTGTTTAGAATTGTTTAGCAAATATCGTAAGCGACCAGCAATGATCGGTCGTTTATCTGGATACAACCGGTGCTGAAAATTCAAACCATATCAGATAGGTAATAAATGCTCAATGAATTTAATTTTACAGCCTACAGCCACTATAGTGCTTGAGTTATATTAGAATATTCTACCATTTTTTGAGACGATAAAGTTTCGCCCTTTTCCCAGAGATTATTCTTCTATTATCTCAGTACAAGACGAACGAGTGAGACGCGATCTAAATTAATCTGCGCTTTTCAGACAAAATTTTGGTGAGGATTTAGCTAACGACGTGCGTACGCGTATTCAAGTACTTCGCGAAAATATTCAATACCCCATAATAAAAAATTATTATTTTGCAATTTTTGAAAACTTTGAATCCATTTTCTGTCACTATTTGTAACTTTTTAGAGAGAATATTTTTCAAAATTTCTGAACCAACATATATTTACTTGCAAAATGATACGAGCCGTTCTTGCAACGATTAAGCATTAAAAATTAAACAAGTGCATTTATTCTTATCTCTGCACTCATCTTGTAATTAACCGATTCCACTGTCCATTCTAATAAATGATCTCCTGCCGTAAGTGCTTCTGGTCTAATCAACACCCAAAAACCCCCATGGAGAATATTGATTGATGAATCTGATTCATTTAACCTCTCCTTGGGCAAACCAAATACATTGTCAATTGGAATACCTGAAATCCTCAATGGTTCTCTTCTTATTACACAACATGGTTCCAATGTTTGGCCATCCAATTTTGCTTTAGTGGTAGCGGGTATTATTCCTAATAAATCACTAATTACTTTGACTAGTAACTTCTTATCATCATCTAACGATGGAAACATCTCTTGTGATACATACACGTTATATACAGGAACCAGCAAAGGTACCTCTTTCACCAATGTTATAGTTTTCACATCCGCTGGTACCTGAAAAGGCGAGGCAGTAGTCATATAAACACTCGTATTCCACCTATCCATCAAAAACGCATTTTCTCTACCGTACTGTTCAGTTTCATTTCCATTTTGTTCTCCGGGATTTGAATACGGATTTTTAGATATAGGAGTGGTCAAAAACCATTGAAACCACATATCCACTATTCTATTACAATCAAAAAAATTACCTGGCGGTATCATCTCCGTATGATCGAAAGTTAGTCTCCCACATTCTGACGGATGTGCGCCACGATGCATTTGATACCAATGGTGAAATGTTTCGCCTTTGGATTTTGCATTTTTATGTTGGATAGCAGTTGGTGGCGATTTACCACTTGTAAGAGTTTTTTCAGTTACATTTTTCAAATCTGCTTGGGTTACTTCTTTCTTGTCCATAAGGGCTGTAATTCCTCTAACAAATATTTCTTCCGTTTCGCTTTGAGTGAAGTAATTAGCATCATTTTCCAACTCCGACTTATTTACCATATAATTTCTTTTTTTGCGAACATATTAATAAGAGTTTCCTAAATTTTACAATATATTACAAATAATAGCGCTAATGCGAAAAATAGGATTGAAATATTATAAAACTAGGCATGGAATTATGTTACAGAAATAAAGGGAGAGCGCACATATCTGGATGCAAGAACTTGAACTGACTTTACTAAGGGTGTCTAACATAATTACTGAAGATAAAGTTCCAAAGATCATAAATCCAACTATAGAAATCGAAGTGAGCTCTGGTTTATTCTGAATATTTGGCACAATAGCATTGTTGAATGGATAGTACGAAAATTTTGATCGCAAAGCTGTATCAAGGCTTGGGTAGGTCTTCCCGAACCAGGGGACTTGACTCTTACATGTTATGGGAAAATAATTGCCTTCCTGATTAATAAAGTGAATTCAATTAGCAAGGAATTTCTACATGCTTAAAAACTATTAAGGTTCTCTACAAAGGTGATAGAAAAAGATAATAAGATCAGACTCAACATTATTTGTAATGCATAAATTATTAGCGGTACTTTTTAGCCTTGCAAGTGGGAACTCAAAAATAATTTTCAAAAGAGAAGTCCAAAACAATCACAATTAACCCTCCTTTTTTCATACTCAGTTTGAGGGCGATTTTTGGAATGGAACATTATTTCAAAAATAATTACCTCTATCGAGGACTGTTGATTTTCTTTTTATCAACTTCCTCTAAAACATCGTGTATGTATTGTTTGACATCTTCATCGGTAAGTGCAGATTGAATGCCTGTTTCTTCTAGTAGGAGATTCTGGTTATGTCTAGTCATTTTTATCACCTTACTTTGTATTTCTTTTTCTGTCTGAGCTATTCCAATACTGCCCAACAGTTTTGATTCATTTTTTGCAACTTTTCTAATCGATTGTCTTAGTTTTGCGTCTTGAGCCATAGATAATGCTGAGGAATAAATACCTACCATTATCAAATATGATGATAAGCCGGTATACGTAGTTGCTATTAGACCGAACGGAGGGTAGGGAGCGATTACCAATGCAATGGCCTGATTAGATATGAAGAAAAAGATAAAACCATAAGCACAGATAATAAGATAATCATTTATGATGTTGCCATGTGGTAATTTTCGGGATATTAGCCAAAATGCAATGCCGAAGAATATTCCACCTGCCACTTTGCCCATTGCAAATAATAGTGTGAGTAAGGTGGAATAATAAACAGGGTCTTGACTGAGAAGGAAATCAAAAAATGCGGGAGATAACGTCAAAAATTGAGCTAAGAAGTAAATTAGCGGACAGGCAATGATTGTCCAATATTTTGCTTTTCCCAACTTGTATGAATAGTGATGTAAAAGGACAGCAGTAGCAACCCATGTTAGTACAAATGATATAATAGTTGTTAAAGCATATCCTGTATAAAATATCTGCCCTATGGAATGCTGATAGCCGCCTCCTCCTCCGAATGGTCCGATCACTGCGGGTTTAGCCATTAGCAACACATTAACGTAAATAAGGGTCAGAAGGGAATTTGCCGCAAGGCCAATTGCTGTCAAGCCATAGCAGAAGCCCACTATGCTTCTAAAAAACTTAAACCATGAAAAAAATCGCAAAGCAAGTAATCCTAATAAGATTAGCCCAAGTATGTAGCTAAATGAAGTAACGGCTATTAATAACATGGTATGATAATAATTTAGAAGAAGTATTTCTGCAATGATAAACAGAAGTGTCCCACCCAAAGACCAGTTAAAAATCTTGAATACATTTTGTAACTGGGTCAGATGCAGTATAGTTTTAGCTTTTGGAGTTGTAATTTTGTTGTTGACGTACCGGATTATAAGATATTGGCCGATTAGTCCAGAAATTGCCAATATGATAAATATGTGTACCTTTGTCGGGGTAGACAACACATAGAGATTTAATCCCAAACTATAGACCTTAATTAAGGATAAGTCAACTAAGAGTGTTGTAACCGCAATAACAAAAACAAAAAATATGCTCTTATCTGTCAAACCTACAGATAATACGGATTTAACGAATGTATTAAAAATCATATTTCATAACTATTATACGAAATGCCTCTCTTATTATTTTTTATGGAAACAATTAGGTTAAGGATTAGCATTACAACACAAATTTTATTAATTTGTTTATTGACAACATGCCTATGCTTAAGGGAACAAATCTTATTCTAGTCTATTCTGCTATACTTCTTTCTGTCCTCTCTCTTGCATTATTATCTCACGTGCGACCTATTAATGCCTTCGACGTTAGCACGGGCATATTTTCACCGGAATCAAGTCCTCATGGATTGACACATGGAGAATGGAGTGTCAAGTGGTGGCAGTGGGCATTATCTATTCCTACCGACATAAATCCAATAAACGACCATAATGGCGTGTATTGTGCTACTAATCAAAATGACCAATTTGCCTGGTTTTTAGCAGGATCGGGTGGAGGGAAGGTGACACGTGATTGTTCAATACCTTCAGGAAAAGCTATTTTCTTCCCCATTATGGATGTAGAATGTTCTTACCCGGAGAATCCTACGGCCAAAACGGAGTCTGATCTTAGGCAATGTGCTCACGATGATCAAAACAGTGTAACCCATTTGACTTTAAGTGTTGATGGGTCGAATGTCGAAAATTTAACCAGATTCCGGACAGATTCCCCGCTTTTTAATTTTACTACTCCAGAGAATGGTATATTTGATCTACACTCCGCTAATAGTCAAGCTGTTTCTGATGGCTTCTTCGTTATGTTGAAACCTCTTCCAGTTGGCACACACGAGATCCGCTGGTCCGGAATTCTAGGCAGTTCTGCGGATATTTCACCAATGAACCAGCCAGAGAGTGTAACATATATTTTAAAAGTATATTAATTTACAATGAAAATATGGGAATATCGTAACACAGTTCATTAAATAATTTTTTAGAACTAATATTCATAATGGCTTACTTTAGTACAAATTATAGGTTATCTTCTTAATTCGACTGAGCATATGGATTTGATGTCTCGTTTTGGGAATCTATTCAGCAATTATATTGTATTTTACATCTTGGACATAATTGGGATCGGCACAATCTGGATCTGGACAAATTAGACTTGATTTAAAATGGATTGTGTAATTACCTTTTGCAAGTGGTTCAGTTATTATATAGAATCCATCAGCCACAACTTTAGAGACCCCACCTTCCATGACTCCAAAAATTCCGTTATCGGGAAACACAACATCAAAACCGCCAGTGCGTGTCCTATACTTCGTAAGGTTGTCGTATTTATACTCCGTATCGCCTATTTTAAGATACAAACTATTTACACTATCCTGATCTTTCTTTGAGGCAGCGGCTAATTCTTCAACTGGTGCATTTGGTATTTCCTTATCAGAACTCTCTACCACCATTACAGGAATAAAAAGACCCTTTCCCGCAGGGACTTTGCAGATTCTATCAGATACACCACCGCTATTGAAAGCAAGATAAATGACTGATGTATTTGTATTATACTGACCATTCATACATTTATCGCCTGTTACATCATTGACCGGATTTTCCTTGGCAGAGATCCCTAATGACCATTTCCAGAAGTTCTTAATATGTTCCGCAAATGTCAAACCGTAAGGTTTGACATTTGGAGGAAAAATGCTTACTGAGTTTGAACCCATCACAGTCGGCATGGTAAACGAAATTATTAAAAAAAATATTACATAAATACAAACTATCTGCTTCAACATTAGTCATAGGTAAAAATTCGAATACTAAAAGCTTATGTTTAGCTGTTCTGAGTGCAATACAGTCAAAGTTGGGCAGTGAGTATGAAATGTCGTTTAGCAATAAGAAATTTGCCATTATTGTCTCTGCACTATTAGTCACTACCTTGATTGATACTTCAGTTGTTAAGATAAACGATCTCATAGACAAAAACTTTATCTCTATCCAAACTAAGTTAATTTTATTTTCTATTAACAGTTCATTATGTCTTATTTTAGAATTTACAATTATAAGATATGTTACTAGATATTTCAAGAGGGTTCGATCAAACAAGACATTAAGAATCAAAGCTTTCTATACTATTTCGGCAGCATCGTTAGGTGTATTAGCTACTTTAGTTGGACTTTTGATATACCAGCAATTCCACTTTAACTACTACTATACATCTATTACTATTTCTATAATTGCGATAAGTTATGGAATGGCTGCAACATTCACGATATGGTTGTCAATATTATTTTTTTCTTGGTACAGATCAAGTCACAGCTTTATTGTAAGTCTATACTTTATCTCCATGTCATTGATAGCACTCAACCTGATCATGACGGCCACTTTGAATGGTGCAAAAGTGGCTGGTGGAAATCCACGTGCTACCGAATATATTGGAAGCTCAGGAGATCTGCTTGCGTATAGATATTCATTATTGACTGACATAACAAAAATCACTTCATTCTTGTCATTCTTCAGCATATGGCTCACAACTGGCATTTTAATGAACTCTTACAGAGAGAAATTGATTAATTCGATACTATACTGGGTTCTATTATCTATTCCCTTTGTTTATTTCTTAGTAACGTACTTTTACCAGTTTATTTTTGCCAGTCCTCTAATTACTTATCTGGAAGTTGATCCAGTCACAGTATCAATTCTATTAAGTATGTTCCTTTCTCTTAGTAAACCTATTGGAGGGTTTGTATTTGCACTAGCCTTTTGGAACGTGTCTAAAATTATAAGTTATGAAAAACAAATTAGGACATCCATGATCATTGCTGGTTGGGGTGTATTTTTGATATTCAGTGCAAATCAGGCGGCAACTCAGGTTGTTGTTCCCTATCCTGCATTTGGAGTTCCAACGTTGACAGCTTTGAACATAGGCGGATTCTTGATGTTGTTAGGAATTTATAATTCAGCGACACTAGTGTCCACAAACGATAAGCTGCGCGGTTTCATACATAAACAAGCCGTAGAGTTAAAGCTCTTAGGTTCGATAGGTAGGGCAGAATTAGAAAGGGAAATGCAAAAAACTATTATTAAAATTGAGCAAGAAAAAAGTATAGTAAATAACAAAGATTATCCGGTCGAACTTGACTTAAATGAATTAAAAAGGTATATAGAGATAGTAATAAAAGAAGTAAAAGAAGAAAGAGCCCGAGACTAAAAAACAAATAAAAGAAAAAACCTAAGGGACTTTTTTGCCTAAATCAGCATGTTTCAGGATGTGTTCTCCTACATATTATGTTCTCACTCCAATAACTAATATTATGATGTTAACATTGACTGCTATAACCGATTTTAATATTTAACAATGTATATGCAAGCAACAAGAAAATTCTACTAATACATCCTGGCAAAATATTTATCATATTTTGATCACATCTGAAATTCGTATGGTTTTCCAGTGATTTTGAGTGTACTACAAAGCCAATATCATTACCGAAAAAGGAACTCAGGGAGTTACATTTTCACAGTTTTTTGAGACTCTCGAACCAAGTAGATCTACCGTGTCTTCCCTACCGCCACAATTGATTTTTAATTTACCCGCATTATCAGTAAAGATTGAATCATCGCCACCACCACCAATTATGCTCACATCACCTCTGTTAGCTTGTGCCTCAATGCCATTGTTTCCGCCCCCACCTATCAATTTGGCATTACCTTCGACGGAAAAAGTTCCAATGCCATCGTTTCCTCCACCACTACTAATTTTAGCATCGCCTACATTAAATGTAACTTTGCTATCGTCTCCACCACCACCATTGATTTTGATGTTGCAGTTATTCTCGAATACTAAGTTGTTATCATCTGCTCAGAAAATAATAGTAGTTATGACAAGTAATGCCTTACTATTGGTAGCAACAAATCCGCTCAAGTTTGAGTAATTGTTGACTTAAACTGAATCAAGAAACATTAATAAAAATAGTGGGAAAAGATGCCGTTTTTTCACTTCATATAGGGGATTAAATGGCTAAGTAGAACTTCCTATAGATGATGCCAAGCGATAGTTGATTCAATTGACAGCAGTTTTTCAAGCTTAAATAATTGTGCTAAATAACATATTTACTGGAGTAACCTGTTTTATGTCAAAATTTAGTAGTGAACTATTCTTCCCGAGAGATACTAACCCATATAATACCTCATGGGAGAAGTGGGCGGCTAATTGGTGCAATTGGTTCTTGTCTATCCCTAAGAAAAACAATCCTTCTTTGGATAGTACTGGTAAGAATTGTGCCCAAAATCAAATTGATCCTCACGTTTGGTTTTTGGGGGGAAGTTTTGGGAACGAGAGCGTCATTAAACGGAGATGCATTATTCCAAAAACAAGAGGAATATTTTTTCCAATAATAGAAAAGGAAGATTCGTTTGTAGAAGATACAGATCTTAAGACAGAAGAAGAATTGGTCGAACGCGCCAAGCAAGCTATGGATGGGGTTACATTATTAGAAGCAAGAATAGATGGTAATTATATAGAAGAATTGAAGAGATATCGAGTCGGATCAGATTTCTATGATTTGATTTTCCCGGACGACAATGTCTACGATCTTGTGCCAGGCTTGACAAGATCTGTATGTAATGGTTATTGGATATTTCTAAAACCCCTTCCTGTTGGAAAGCACAATATCTATTTTCATGGGGAGTGTTTATTGGAAGAAGATGATAGGGCTAATCAAAGAATTAATAGTGATAAAGTATATGCTCCAATGAGAAAATTTGTAAGAGAGTTTCGTCGATTTAAGGTGGAAGTTGAATATGAATTGACAATTCAATGAGAATGTCTATGTATTCTACTATAGAACAACTACAGAACGTTTTCTATTTTATTTATTATATTCATACTTATCACTATGATATTATTTTTTAGATTGTCAGGATTTCGTCTTGTACAAAATGACTACACAAATTTATAAATCATCATTCAATATCTATTCTAGATGAACAACGCACTTATGGAGAGGAAGCAGATAAGGACATACGAAGAGCATTCTGAACCTTACGGTTTAACATACGGAGCATGGACTGTCAAATGGTGGCAATGGGCATTGTCAACTCCTACATCGATAAATCCTGTAATTGATGAAACCGGTATCAAATGGAACGTCAATCAGCCTGCTTCGGACGTATGGTTTTTAGCGGGAAAGTTCGGAAGTGCTGAAAAGAATTTTCCCGCTCGAAAAATTGCGATATCTTCAGGAAGGAGCATCTTATTTCCTATTATCAATTGTGAGGCAAATCCTCTAGAATTTCCGGAATTGACAACCCCTGATGATTGGGTAAGACATGTAGTAGACGACGTAAATTCGGTGGTGAAGAGGAATTGCTTCATCAACGGTAAAGAAGTAAATTTGCTGCGAGTACCGTCAGATCCCCAAATTTTTCCGATATCAATTCACGAAGATAATGCCTTCGGAGTAAAGGGCGGAGGTTCCACTGTAGGCACAGCAGACGGTTATTGGGTTTTTCTTGAGCCAATGTCGCACGGAGATTATACGATTGAGTTTGAAGGATCCTGCGAATTTGGGAGATTGAGTGCAGGTGCCAAATACTACTTGAAAATACTACCTTGACTTGGTTGTGCTCAGTGAACAAACAATAGATATTACTTATATGCCTCAAGTGTGACTATACTGTATAGCAACTCAAACTAACTTCCCCTTTTATTGAACTGCTTGAATGTTTAATTCTGGGCCACATGTTATTTTAATCAATATTTTTACATAAAAACGAAAAGAATACTTAGTGTTTAAACACTCCGAGCAATGATGGCAACGCAATAGAACTGAAGATTATCAATGCACAATATTTGTAAAGAATCGATATTGACGGCTCCAAGAATATTGCTGAGAAAGCTTGTAAATTCATCAGTCAAAATCTTCATGTTGATTATGACAAAAAACTCTCATCTCGAACTACTTTTCCTTGTTATTTTTTCACGTGTGTGGAGATCACTTGATTTTGTTGTACCTTCTTCACCTGGAGTGGTTGTACCTTCTTCACCTGGAGTGGTTGTACCTTCTTCACCTGGAGTGGTTGTACCTTCTTTTGATCTCATCACTTGAAACTGCGCCCAATAGTGGTCTAAAAGTCCTCAAAAGTGCAGCGATTATTGCGATACATAATCAACGTGGACAGAGTTCGTTCTTATCTAATTCGATAACTGAAGTAACGATGTAGAACTTCAACTACTTAGATACGTTGGATCTCAAAGCAAAAAATTGTATAAGCCAATAAATATGCATCTTCATTTATTCATTGGGGGGTATTTTGAGAAGGTAGATATTTTACCAATTAGTTCGTCCATCACATGAACAGATGGATCGTGGACTATCTTTCCTTCCGTGATCTATTTTCTACATATCTGATTAATGACGATAAATCATCATCCATGTCGAATTGATTACATACTATCACCGAGTTCCTATCTCCATCTTCGAGTGTAATTTTGTAATTCAGATAATCTGCAGCACCTTTGGGCCTTGTACCCTTCAACACACCTGATCCCTTATGATCCAAGAGCTTTTTAACTGTGCCCTCAAGTAGAGGGGACAATTTATCAGCATTCATTTCACTGGAAGATGTTATTCCACCAAATCCCCCACTTCGCTCAATCTTGATTTTCACAGGCGTTATTATTTCTTCACCTTAATCTTAAGACCTACCTTATCCCATCCGTTAAGTACAGCTTTTTGTTCCGTGCTCCCTTTCCCATACAAGCTACTAGCCACTTCGAATGTTAAATTTGCAGTATCTTGAAAGTCAGAATTCTCCCTTAATCTATCCCTTAGTGTTACATACCATATCTTCCCAATCTTCTCCCATGCATATCCACCAATTTCCTGCGCGGCAAAATAGAATGCATGATTTGGTATGCCTGAATTTATGTGAACGCCTCCATTGTCACTTGTTGTCTTCACATAGTTCTTCATGTGGCCCGGTTGTGGATCTTTACCAACAGTTGGATCATCATATGCTGTCCCAGGTTCTTTCATGGATCGCAGTGCCACACCTTTTACTTTTCTAGCAAACAGACCAGCGCCTATGAGCCAGTCTGCTTTATCCACATTTTGCTTTAGAACGTACTGTTTAACCAACGAACCAAATACGTCTGAAAAGCTTTCATTCAATGCACCCGGCTGTCCTTCGTACTCTAATGCAGCTTCATACTGAGTAACGCCATGAGTCAATTCGTGACCGATCACATCGATACATTTAGTAAACCTTTGGAAAATTTCTCCATCCCCATCACCATATACCATTTGCTCGCCATTCCAAAAGGCGTTGTTATATTCTTGTCCATAATGCACTGTAGAATCAAGCTTCATTCCTCTTGCGTTTATCGAGTTCCTCTCATGCACTTCTTTGTAATACTTGTATGTGTCTCCTGAATAGTTATAGGCCTCAGTGACCTGCGTCCCACCTTTTACTTTCCCTCCTTCAACCCGCGTCAACTTTCCTGGCAGATTTTCTGTTGTCGCTGCGTCATAAATAGTCCTGTGGAGCGTATCCGAGACAGAAAGCATCGAAGTAAGTAAGCCGGTTATCTGCCTTCTACCCCTAAGTTGTTCAGTCATAATGACATTCTTCCATGCACGTTCTTTCTGTTCCTTTGTGCCTTTTTCAACAATTTTCTTGTTCATATCTTCTGGTATGATAAAACACAAGTGCTGAGAATGATGTTTGCCGGTTGTGATTGTTTTGATTTCGTTACCATATTTGGATATAAATCTATTATTTATCA
>JANWKP010000014.1 GCA_025451315.1 Nitrososphaerales archaeon
AGACCTGTAGTTGTACTGAAAAATGTTACTAATTTAGTTTTTATAAAACTGATATAGTTTTTTATTTCTCTTTTTTCTATAATAATAAAATCAGATACAATATCAAAAGATATAATAAATATTTTAGAATAGAAATTAATTTCTAAAGCCATTGGGAGAATGACTTGTGCATAGGGTTTTAATAACCCATTCTCTCAGGTGGTAGATTCTCCTTTAATTACGACTATAGAAATCGATAAATTAAGGGTAACAATTTATACTTAATCTAAAATTGTTACTAATACACTTATAATTATAATTATTCTCAGCTTACAAAAAATTAATTAGTTATTTTTGATTGTAGTTAATAATAATTCTCCAATTTGGTTATGCATTTTAAGAAAGTTTAATCCTTTTTCGGTAGTCTTTAATTTGTGAACCGCATCAAGATATTCTATTAGATTATTTTCTATCAAAACAAAAAGGTATTCCTTTAATTGCCCATAACTTAGAAAAGCTTTGTACATAATTTTTGTCTTGGTTGCTCCTCCATTTGCAGCGTCCAATATACTCCCCACTATTTCTGTCCTACTCCTATTTCCCATATTATTAGATAATAATGATGAAAAGATATATTTGAACTACGAATAATAGTAGAGTAACATATTAGATAAAGTAGATTAGGGAATGATTATTGGACCTTTCAATCCCTTATCATATTATTCAATATTATGCTGAAAAATGTTAGATTACTAAATACTAAGTATCTTTCAATAAATATGTATTAAATTAATTATCATATATATAGAAATTTTTTCATTTTGATAATAAAATATATCTTTTCTATTCTAGTAAATTAGTATTAGATTCTTGTATCTTAATATTTCTAATTTTATTTACAATCTCAATATTCAACCTTAAAGAAATTATGGAAGAGACGGCCTTACTTTATTTATCCTTTGAATAATATGCTCATTGCTTTTCACAAAATCTTCGAGAATATTAGTACATTCTTTCACATCTATATTAGACATCATATTATCTGTAACCCAATGAGCAAAATCATCTATTGTTCGCATGTAGAATGCTGATTTTTCGCCTGCAGTGGGTAATTTCTCGAATTGGTCTGAGTTGTTTCATCTTTCTTTTCATTCATGTTAATCTAATAAATTCATTGGAGAATCTTGATTTTATTAGTTTTGTTCTGCACAATCTCAATTATCTGAACTTTATCCATCTTGTCTCACTGACAAGTAGTTCCAAAATATTGATATAAAGTATCAAATATGCAGCAACATCACAGAAGTATTCTATCCCTTCCTCTCTCAATGTATCTATCAAATTTATCAATTGTGAAAAATTTGTAGGTTCTTTTGATTCTAAGAATGGTAGAATTCCTAAATATATGATGAAACTTTTCGAAGTACTAAATACTAAGTTTTTATAATTTCTTTAATCTAATTTTATAACTTTTTACTATAACATAAACTATAAAAGTAATCACTAACTATCTACTAGTAATCGGTTATGGAAGATAATAAATTAAAATTTGTTGTACATGGTAGAAAAGAAGGAGATATACCAATTAGCATAAGTATACTAACTTTATTTTACTATCAGATAATACGTTTTAGATAGCTATTTGTAATAATTTAATTATAATTGAATTAAATTGTAATGATTATATTGATTATTTTAAAATTTAAATATTTCCTTCACGTAATATATATTGATTTGTCGAGTGAACCAGCAGTATACAATTGGGATAAAATAATACTCAAACCTGTACGTTCAAAAGATAATCAAGATGTTGGAAATGTCATTTGTGTAGAAGGAGATATTGTTACAATACATGATGGTCGCTATGAATATAAAGTGTCAAAAAACGATGTTGAAGGATTTAATGGAGGAGAAGTATTTTTACTCAAAGATTATACAGAATTGCAGAAAACTAAAATTAAACCCTAATTTTTTATTTTGAAGAATTATAATTCCATCCAAATATCAATATAGAGATTTATTTTATAAATTGTTTCACAAAAAATAATATCTTAATTCTATTTGATTTGAAATATGTATTAAAAGAAGATTTTTACAATTATTTTCAAAAATATTATTTTTATAGATATAAATTATTTTTTACTATTAAATTACTAAATTTAAGATTTGTTCAAGTACATATTATTTTTGATACTTAGATATATAGAACTTATTAGATCAAAATAACGCACCCTCCATGAATATAAAATCTGTAATATAGAATAGATCCAATAACTACAGATTTTGTAAATTGACGTTGATAAAATCAACAACATATCCATCATCAGCTATAGCAATTATAAAAGAGATAAAGAGGAAAGAAGCCAAGGAATGGATTGTTGATAATCTTTTCTTATGTATACCAATATTATTGCAGAAGGAGCAATTAATATTAAATCTAAAAGAGGACACAAAAGGCTTGTTGCTAGACGGGCTCGGAGGGCTTCGAGCATGACATATAGTTGGGATCGGTATATACAAATTTAAACTTTATTTTTTAAAATAATGTGACTGTTTTAAAAAACTCTTTTACTGTATAACAATTTTAAAACTAGCCTCTCTCATAGGATCGAATTTAGGTGGAGGACCCTCATTACCCTTGAGCAGATCAACCACTCGCATTTCTATATTGTGTTCTCCAAGAGATAAATCGTGTAAAAATACAAAATATCCAGTAGCTAGAGCTTTATATGTCCCAGGATTGATTTTTCCCCAAATGTCTATAGGATTCTCAGGAATTGTAAAATTAAAAAAATCAGTCTTTACTAATGATCCTTCAAGATCCACTTTTTTACCGTCTATGGTAACCTTCATGTTGTTAAGAGGAGTAAGAATATTATCAGCACATTCTACTATTTCCGTATCAGTCATGGGACCAGCAGTCCCACTATCGCAGAAGGTCGTTGTTATTGGAAGCAGGACAGCTTTACCAAGTGGTATATTGCATTTATAGTTGACTTTACCTTCACCTGGAATAATATCTGGAAGGAACCATACTGGACCGTTTTGCATAGCAGAACATCTTTCAGGATCATGATAATCCTTTACTGGATGTTTGTCTATAGGAATACCGGCCCACCATGTCCACCATTTTGCTATCCATTCTAAGTAAGAAGAGCCATAAGGCGTAGAATCTATTGTGAATATTTTAAAAGTTGAACCTACTGTAGTAGCAGTAGCAATTATTCCATTCCAGCTAAGAATCATAATAAAGAGAACAGGAATTATGAGACTAACAAATAACAATTTTCATGTCTATGATAATATTGTCTATGATTTAATTCTTTTACTGGTTAGATATCTTTCGTTTTAAAATATTATACTATTTTTCTTTTTTCAAAAATTAAACCTAAAATTTAGGAATTTGATAATAAAAGTTTTTACATACCACGTTCTCTTAATAAGGACAAGCTGGGTATTGCAATTGCCAAAGTTTCTAAGATATCTTTTAGGTTCAACAAGTATTATTATTGTTGTAGGATTGGTAGTTGTTTTGCTTCATATAATAGACATGAGTGCAGGCGATACTTGGGCTTTGAACATGAATGACCGTAATTCATTTCAATATATAATAATATATTCTGTAATAACTCTGGTTTCACTTTTTATCCAGGTCTTCCTTCTTAGTATCTCTGTAAGAATAGCATTTAAAATCAAGAAATCCACCTCGCATTTATCCCTGATAATTAGATACCTTTACGTAGGATCACATATTGCTGTCATGGGTTCTATTACGTATCTATTGCTAGAGCAAATATTAACATCTAGGTATCATAAAGTATTACTAGAGTTAATAGTATTACTAAGTTTGATACCATCAGTTTTAATCTTTATATCATTGGCATTTACAAATCTCAAGTCATTTCTATCTACGAAAAGTAAAATCCTTGTGGTATACGGTATAGCAATCATCGCAATTGCAATACAACTATCAATTGCCTTTTGTTATATAGAGCTCAATCTCTATAGTAAACCTGAAATTATAACCCCTGATAGAAATCCATGGGCATCATATTTCTATACAAATCTACAAAGTAGAATGTCATTGATTTATGAAGTTAGTGAGTCTATATCATTTATTATCGTATGGATATCTGTGATATTTCTTACTAAACAATATGCCCAAAAGATAGGGAAAATAAAATATTCTATAACATTGAGTATTCCAATGATATACTTTCTATTTCAGTATTCTCCATTATTGTTGGAACAAATGGGAACGTTAAGTTTTCTACTTATGACAGAAGGATCATTATTTTTATATTTTTACAATTTTGTATTAAATACTGTTAATATCGGAACAGGTTTATTATTTGGAATTTCATTTTATATATTATCTAGATCTTTAGTCTATGATCAGTTAAAATATTATCTGGTAATATGTGGCACCGCTATCATGATCATCTTTAGTAGTGGTATTTCAACAATCTTGATCTTGGCTCCATATCCCGCATGGGCTATTGTTTCAATTACATTTATCTTGCCAGCATCATTCTTACTTTTAATAGGGCTCGATTCAGCAACATATTATATTGCAAGTGACACATTGATTCGCCGATTTCTGTATCACCATAGGAAGGAGTTTGAACTATTTCAAGCATTGGGTTCTTCAAAAACGACTGACATGGTTGAACGAAAAATGAATGAGATGATACGACAACAAATCCAAAACTTAGATCTGGAAATGTTGTTTAAACCAATATCTGAGATAGACGATATTAAACGATATATTAGAAAGGTAAGAATAGAAATGAAACATTCTGCTACGAGAATTGATAGTTCAAAATCAGATTAATTTTCCATCAAGTTAGGAAGTGATTAATGTAGATTAGAAGTAACCATCTATTTTAAAAATAATGACTTGTAAGAAGGCATTAATAGATGCTAATAAACTTATTCGTGAGCGTGCAATCGGAGGGCTTCGAGCATGACATATAGTTGGGATCGGTATATACAAATTTAAACTTTAAACTTTTTAAAATAAATGTGACTGTTTTTAAGTACCTCTACTGTAAATAAATTTTAAAACTAGCCTCTCTCATGGGATCAAATCTTGGGGGCGGACCTTTCTCTTAAGGGATTAGACTGTTGGAATAGTTCCTCCATCAATGACATATTCAGTGCCGGTAATATACGAAGCGCGGTTGGATACTAGGAAAGCGACAATTTCAGCAACTTCTTCAGGACGGCCTGGTCGCCCCATTGGAATACCTCCTAGTGATTCCATCAGTCTTTGCCTCGCAGTATCAAGGTCAATGCAAGCGTTCTTTGCTAATCTCTCAATGAGTCTTTCAGTGGCCTTCGTCTCAATGAAACCAGGTGCAACAGTAATAACACGTATTCCATTAGGTGCAACTTGATTTGAAAGTCCTTTGCTATAGTTAGTAAGTGCCGCTTTTGCTGCTGCATATGCTAAGGTTGCATCATGAAGCGGAAGGGATCGCTGAATAGAGGAAATATGGATGATAACTCCAGACTTCTGTTCCAGCATCTTGGGCAAAAATGCTCGATCTAAGCGGACCGCAGCAAATAAATTTTCATCGAATGTCTGCTGCCAATCATCATCACTTAGGACAAATGCTCCACCGCTCGGAGCAGAAGATCCTCCTACGTTATCGATCAGTATGTCCACGCCGCCTAAACGAGCTAGCACTTCCTTAACGACTGTTTGGACACCATCGGGCGTGCTGATGTCAGATTGGATGAAAAGGTCTGGCGATTGAAGGTCATCTGGAATTGAGCGGGCGGTAGTGATAACCGTTGCACCTGCGTGTCTCAGCCTTTTGACGATGGCTTCTCCGATGCCTTTTGTACCACCTGTAACTAGAACCCTTTTGCCAGATAATTCATTGAAGTCGATTTGAATATCTGTATTTGTGTTCATAATTTTAGTTGCCTGATGTATCGATGATGGATCGTTATCTTAGAGACCATTATGATATATCTCTGAAGATGAATTTAAAAGTAGTGACTAATATTTTTGATTATAAAGAAAGTATATAATTAGTGATCATTTTATAGAATTAATAAAGTTTCTGGAAGATAATTCCTCATCAGACACAACAAATTCAACTTCAAGATTTGATTAAGTTAGTTATTTATTGATATTTATCTAACCTAGTTTAGTATCAAAACTTCCTTCCAATAATATAGCTTCATAATTAGAAGGTGCAATCTAACACTGTTTTTTTTGGAAACATATTTAGCTAGTATTTTTTGTAAGTAAATCTTTATTGAAACTATTAACTAGATTCTGAATAGCAGAAAAAAAGAGTGAAAGATGCTACCTAGATTTGTGCCATACCTCCATCAACGAATAGTTCTATACCTGTAACAAAACTGCTTTCATCTGATGCAAGAAATGAGACAACTTTTGCAATTTCGTCAGGACTACCCATCCTACCCATTGGTACTGAGGTTATGAGGCTCTTCTTCAGTTGCTCGATCTCTTCTTTACTCTGATTCAACCCGTTAAAAATAGGGGTATCGATCGGCCCAGGACTTATAGCATTGACACGAATCTTGCGATGTTTCAGATCTACAGTCCAGGTGCGAGCGAACGAACGTACGGCGGCCTTGGTTGCACTGTAAACACTAGATGCCTCAATTCCTTTGGATGCATTGACGGAAGCATTCAAGATGATCGAACCTCCATCCTGAAACAGCGGAAGTGCTTTCTGCACAGAGAACAAAACTCCTTTGACGTTAATACCAAATATTTTGTCAAAGTGCGCTTCAGAAATTTCTCCCAATGGAACAAATTCTCCGATACCGGCATTTGCAAATAGAATGTCAAGATGACCTTTCTGATCCTTCACCGTAGTATACAACCGATCAAGATCTGCAAGATTCGAGACATTACCCTGAATACCAGTAACGTTTTTACCGATCTCGGATACAGCAGCATCAAGTTCATTTTGTCGTCGACCTGTGATGAAAACATATGCACCGTCTGAGACGAAACGCTTTGCAGTCGCCAAACCAATGCCACTGTTTCCGCCAGTAATGACTGCAATTTTTCCTTCAAGTTTATTTATCATTTATATACTCACTTATTGTTATTAGATAACATAAGGTAACTATATAAAATAGTAGGTAACAATATTGTTATCAAGTGAATTGATGGTAAGTTGTTAAAGAAGAAAGAGTTACTTATATACACAAATTACAGTTGTGTAGAACATATAATATTTGGTCATACCTTTTCTGCAATAGCCAGTATATGAAAGAGACGATCGAGATAACAAAAGAACTTATTAGATTTGCTAAATAAAAGGGAGACCTTATCGTCAAAAGTAGTAAATTTACAATGTCGAATATTTTCTAAAAGATTTTGAAGTAATTTTATCAATCTTTATTGGATCAGGATTTTCAAATACTTGTTCACAACAATATTTCATAGAAAATAAAGCCATTTGTTCCAATATTGGCTGTAATGCCTTTCCCTTTTCTGTAAGATATACTCAATAACATTAGTTCGTAGACCTTAAGAGATATTTTGTTATATCTAGTCGGAATCTTTTGGTTCTATAATATCTTGTTATTGTATATTTGAGATTCTTGAAATTGGAGTAGTAATTAGATA
>JANWKP010000015.1 GCA_025451315.1 Nitrososphaerales archaeon
CAGCCTCATGTAGATATCTCTGGAAAAATAACCCTCAACCAACTAAGGGCTAATCTTCAATACTCTGAGATTGGTTACATACCAGGAGGTAATTTAGATCTGTCTGGAAAAATCTCCTTATCCATATACTTATCAGATACCTTTAGTTTCGCAAATGGTTTTTCTGTTGACAAAAACAGCCTTCCAATAGGCAAATTTCCAAGTTATAACTATTTTGATGGATTGATTCCAACAACATTTCCACTCAATCTTAATTACTCAATTTTGCTGCTATTGATTCCACCTCTAATAGCAATTGCATTTATAGTGATGTCCCGAATTAAATACAGATTAGAGTCCGACAATTGTTAGTATTGTTGGTACCGAAATTAAAAATCGAGTAGTGAGATAGTCGATTTATCGGCTTCTAAACCCATTGGGCCCAATAACTTTTTACAAATTCTTGTTCCTTTAAATATTCCTGCAGCATCAATGATAATACATTCTAGCACAGGAAATGAAGGATGAGGATCTAATTCCTTGAATCTATAATAAGGAAGAAAAGTGAGGATGCAATTAAATTCGAATAATGGATCAAATATCTTCTGAATTTTCTTGCTTTGGCCCCCATTTAGTTGCACGTAAATGGAACATAAGCGGGTAAATCTAAATGAAGAGAGTTTGTTATTATTCTGATTGTTAATAACGATAGCATCTAATTTTTGAAAAGAATTGATGAGTCAACTACCATAAAGGAGTTTCGCTGGTAATAGACATGATCTATTTAGAATAATATCTATAAGTATAACATATCTGTAGCCCACATTTTTACTTATCGTCAGTGATGGGCTGGTCCAATTTTGGTAACACCCAGAGATCAAATGCGGAAATTTCATTCCATCATCTTTGATACTATCACTGAAAATAACCAAGTTGGAGATCGAGAATCCATATGAGAACTGTTAGAGCTGGCGAAAATTTTATATTGAAACTTTATGCATATTAGCTAGAATGGTAGTAAATGATCTGGTCAACTCATATAATATCGCAAAATTTCTAACTCTGATGTTAAGATAACCTTTTTCTTGTTGACTAGTATTATATTGTAAGTTTGTAATATATGATCTTATACCAGATAGTAACATGGATTCCACTGTACTTGTGATATTTAGATTTGAGTTACATAACAAATCCCATTGTTTAAGATTAGTATATAACTGGGTAAAAAATTAAAGTTTGATATTATTACACGTGCAATCATTATAACATTGCTGAATGTTAGAAACATTAGGGATAGAAATAGTCTTGATAAAAAGGTATTTCTTTAAAGAACGAAATTTAATCAATTAGTAATTAAGAGATTATCCAAATGAACTAAACTAGTCTGATATGTTAAAAGCAATTTCTGGTAAAGTGCGTATCAACATTTATCTGGAGCCTAAAGGAAGATAGATTATATTTGTATCAGTAAAATCATCTTTTTCAAAGACCCTCGCAGCATCTACAATGATACAATCATCTTTAAAAAGGGATTTATCAAGGTCCTTATACTGAGAATGCGCCGTAACAGTTATAACACAATCAAAATTATTCAAGATTGAATTTAGATTTTCACTGACCATGGTAGCGCCAAAAGATTCTAAAGTATATGGATCATGAACAAATATATTTTCTAAGTCATACTCTTTCAATTTACTGATAATATCAATAGTCGGAGATCTACGAGTATCATTGACTCCGGGCTTATATGCAACGCCAAGTATCAAAATCTTGGACTTTTTAAAGATCGCCTCACTTTTGAATACTCCCATTAATGTTTTGATAACATGATCAGGCATAGAATCATTAGTATTTCTTGCCAATTTTATCAACGATGAATCCATGCCTTGTCCTTGGATTAACAAGTATGGATCCTTTGTTAAACATGGGCCCCCTACACCAGGACCTGGGAAGTGAATATTAACTCTGGGATGTGTATTGGCCAACCTAATTACTTCAAGCACGTCTGCACCTGATTGTTCACAAATGATAGCAAGCTCATTTGCAAATGCTATGTTCAGATCACGAAAGGAGTTTTCAGCTAATTTTGAAAGTTCAGCAGTTGTGCTTTTCGATAACGATATTTCCCCTTTTGTAATATTTTTAAGGAACAGGTTCGTAAGATTCAAGCTGTCATCATCATCTGCACCAACTATTCTTGCATTATTAGTAAATTCTATTAAAGAATTTCCAGGTGAGATCCTTTCTGGACAATAACTTAACAAAAAATCCTTCCCAGCTTTTTTTCCAGATTTGTTCTCCACATGTGGAATTAAGATTTTTTTAATTGTATTGGGTGGGATAGTACTTTCAATTACTATTAGTTTTTGCTTATCCAACAAATCTGAAATTTCTGTTAAGGCGTTCTTTAAGTAAGAAAGATCAGCGCTGAATGTTAAACCGTCCAATGGTGTAGGTACGCAAACGATGATTATATCTGCTTCAGAGAGTAGAGACCTTGATGTCGATACTCTTAATAATTTGTTTGATAAAAATTTATTAATTAGACTTTCAAATCCGCTTTCAGGTAAGGGACTTTTTCCAGAGGCTATAATCTGAATCAGCTTTTCATCTCTGTCAATACCGATAACTTTGTAATTTGCATTTAGAACACATAATGCCGTAGGTAAACCAACTTGTCCCAATCCTAAAACACCTACGACGGTTTTTTTCTCAATTATATTTTCCAAAAATTTAGAAATATCTAATGTCATAGAATGATAATCTCTAATACCCTATTTATTTTTTGAACGTATAATTTTATAATTCTATAAGAATCAAAAAGGGTTATATATTTATATATTTATATATTTATATATTTTCCTAATAACAGGATATTTATTAATTGAGGTATATTGTAATAGCTGGGACTAGACCCGAAATAATAAAGATTGCACCCGTCATTAGGAATTTACAGTATTCAAAGTTAGATTTCTCTTTAGTCTTGACTGGGCAGCACTATGACCATGAGCTCTCTAAACAAATGATATTTGATCTCAATCTTCCTTCGCCGGATCTAACGATAAATCTAAAGTCAAGTTCTCCTGCGGCACAAATAGCCGAAATTATGACTGAGCTCGAACCTTTCATGAAGCGATATTCTTCTAGCGTCGTTTTGGTCCAAGGTGATACAAACAGTGTACTTTCAGCTTCTTTGACTGCTGTTAAAGCAGGAATACCTATAGGTCATATCGAGGCAGGATTGCGTAGTTATGATTGGCGAATGCCAGAAGAGCATAATAGAAGAATGGTAGATCATATATCCGATATATTGTTTGCACCGACAGAACATGATAAGATGAATTTATCTAAGGAGGGTGTATATGGATCGGTGTATGTTACTGGAAACACGGTTATCGATGCAATCAATGATCATTTGCCAATTGCAGAAAAAAAATCTAATATTTTAGAAAATATAAAAAATCAGGAATTCATACTGACCACGTTACATCGATCGGAAAATGTAGATCATGAGGAAACCTTAATCCCTATAATCAACGCCCTCATAGAGTCTAAAATACACATATTGTTTCCGTTACATCCTAGAACCAAAAGAAGAATGAAAGAATTCGGGATTTTTGAAAGGGTTGCTTCAGCTGGGAATATACAAATTCTTCCACCCCTTGGCTACTTAGATTTCTTAATTTTGTTGAAAAATTCAAGATTCATAATAACCGATTCGGGAGGAATTCAGGAAGAAGCAACCGCACCAAAGATCTCAAAAAGAATCTTAATTATTAGAAATTCCACTGAACGACCGGAAGCGATCCAATGTGGGGCTGCAAAATTGGTTCCACCCGCTTACGAAAACGTACTGAAAGAAATTAGAACTGAATATAACAACTACACTCCAAGACAATATAAATGCCCCTTTGGTGATGGATATTCCGCAAAAAAAATAGTCGATATTGTAGAAAGTAGTAAATCAAATCTACTACAGAATTAAATTCGTTGTATAAGGTTAATTATGACAAAACAATTGTATCACAAATAACGTCAACAAATGATTTGATCCCACTTTTATACACCAATTAAAACACATTTGTAGTGTAAAACAAGAATATTATCTAATTTTTTATATATTTTAGGATAATCCAATATCCCCTTAATAAATTAGTTTTTCCCAATAAATTGTTAAGTTTCAGCCATATTGATAAAGGAAGATATTTAAAAAGGTTCGAACAGGAGATATAAACCATGTGTGGTATATTAAATTTTTCCTTCAATTGAAATGAATATTCGGGGGGAAGTAATGCTTCAACTTTGTTTTCATCTAAAGTATGGAGATGCCCGTAAAGTGGAGTATCCTTATCACAGTGTATGCATTTTGTCAAAGTTATCTGTTCTTTATATGGAACTGATATAATTAGTGCCCCTTGGAATTTTAACACACGATTTGTTTCTTGTAAGCCCTTAGTTTGTAATTCGGTGGGAAGATGTTCCAGTACTTCCAAAATAGTTGCAACGTCAAAATAATTATTTAAAAATGGTAGGAAATCAATGGAACCATTAATATAAAACACTCCTTTAACTTTTTGTTTTGCTGTTCTCAGATTATCAAAATTTAGCTCAATACCAACTACAAATTTATCTTTATCTATCATGTATTTGGTAGTGAAACCTTCTGCACACCCAATATCAATTATTCTTTTTGTACTACTTGGAATGCACTTCCTTACCAATTCTGACCTACGTTTTTGCCTATTTAATAACATTCCATCTAAATCCCAAGCATTTTGAGAAATCGACATAGTCTAATTTTATAAGAGAAGGGATTAATATGTATACTACAATTATCCCTACTCCAAAATATAGACAGGAGAAGCGATCACATTGCTCATTTTAATGAATCCACTTCCAGAGAATGACATTGACGAGTTTGATTACGATTGAAATTCTTACAGATGTTCTCCAAGAGTTACTCCCCAAAAATACAAATACAGGTCTTAATACATGTATTTTAAAGAAGTGGTATTTACGGGGATCAAGAACGCTGCAAGATGTCCTCTAGTTACAGATCTAGATTTAATCGAGTCTCTATATTGATTCGATTTCTCTTACTTTTCTAGTGTAATTTTTCTGGTTTTTACCTTTTTATCTAATCTCTTATATAGTAGTATGAATCCACTAAAAAATAGAGACTTCACATCTGAGGGATCTCTAAATTGCAAATGACTGATTCATGTTTACAGCATTCTAGCATCTTCTAATCTTAGCAGTTTTTGCTTCATAAGAAATACATTATAAATACTCTGGAAGGTAGGTTTTTCGTTCCCTTTACAGTTCCGATTTGATATTCACTAAATGTAAATCCATCCTTCATCTTGTGCATGTATTCATATACAACTTTAAAAGGTGAATAACTATACAATTTTCTTAGATTAAAAAGGAATTAGTCATCTGGAAATGGATGAATTTCATCCAGAATTAATTACTCTATTCTTGATATCTCGCTGACATTAATAACAACACTACTAGTGTCTGGAAAATCAATGTCCTCAGTAGAATTATTTCCTATTGCAATATCAGTAATTGAGTTTGATTCAGAAGAATTGATATCTGCATGATACAAGCATCTTTCACCCGGTGAAGAAAGATCTGGGATGTAATCTAACTCAATTGGAGATAAGTTGGGGGCTTGCCCAGCCAATACGTTTACTTCAGTGTTGTTATCTTCATCACAAGGTAGATTAGCAGCAACATGTCCACTTACTATTTGATAAGGAGTTGTATCGTATAAGTGAATGTAACTATTCTCCGGTAAACTTTTGCTCTCTAAAAGTACAGTCTGAGCATCACTTGTAGTAAATGAATTTGGATTTGTACGATTTACAATATTAACATCAAAAAAGGAGATATCCTGAATTCTGCCATAGTTCAATCCCACATCTCCAAGGTCTAATTGGCTATTACCGAAGTTCTGTGACAAGTATTCTGTCCCATTTATCAGTAGATCTAACTTTGAGCCTTCGGAAATTAAGGTGAGGTTGTATAAATCGCCAGGTGTATACGTAAGATTCGTTGGAATTCCTGGCCAAGCTGGTTCTGCAAGTTGGCTACCATTATTCATCGTATAACCAACAGCATACACGGAGTCATTAAAGATGTTAATTCCTACATGTCTAAAGTTATTAGCGTCGACGAAAGAATACACAATGGAAGCATAATTGGCTGTTGTATTATCTAAATTATTGACTTTAAAGGATGTTGAAACGGCTGTAAAGTTTCCGGGGATTTCGGGATTCACTATGATATTGTTACGAAGACTGGTAGTATTGTTGTCAGCTGAACCGCCGTGTAGACTGCCATCTAATGCAGTCCAATTACCAGAAACAACATTCCAGTTATTGATGTTATATATGCCCTCATCACCACCTTGGGTACTATTAAAATTAGATGTTGGGGTTATTGGTTGAATATTATCATTACCGACATTAATGTCAGAGGAGTTAATCTGCGCATTTGCAGAATGGTATAGACTAAAACTAGATGTGACCATTAGTATTCCTAAGATCAATATTAAATAAGATTGATGTGTCATATTGTCAACATAAACACTCATGAATAAAAACATATTGAAATTTTTTCAGATAGCAGCTCAATTAGTAACATGATCAAAATTAATTTTAGAAAAAATATTTAAGATTATAATAAAAATTGAATCCATAATTAATTCTTACCACATCTAAGTTTATTTGTACGTCTTTTAATAAGAATTGTAGTCTAAACTGTATTCAAAAGGTATTATCTGAATAATACATTCAAAAACTTTACTGATGCATCTCTATAATATTATACAGTTACAGATTCCAGTAATCAAATTTTTCCTATTTTAACATCGCTTGACTTTGAGCATGTAGGAAGTAAAAAGTTCCATAGTAATAGTAGTTATTCCGAGTAACCCATAGAATGTTTTACTAGGTAAAGTAGATATCCCAAAGATCCTAAGGTTGAAGAACTG
>JANWKP010000016.1 GCA_025451315.1 Nitrososphaerales archaeon
AATTCTTTCAGCCGGATGAGAATTATAATATCCGCGCAGATGCCATATATCGCGCTCCAATGAGGCACCCACGTCCCATGATTGTGGGTGATTATAGTCGTTATAATAATGACCATCATGATAGGCGTTAATAATAATAATGATATATGAAAAGGTTTTAATACTTACTTTACCATATATAGTAACAATATGACAGATGATGATTTAGCTGAGTACTTGGCGGGAGGTTCCTTTGACCCAGAATTTTATTATGACGTAAAAAAGCGAGCATTGGATAAAGACAGTCGAATGAATAAAGATTCCTTTAGTAATATAGACGCGGCTTATAGGGATCTGGTTCAATATGAGCAGTCGAATATTGGACGTAATACCGCGCGTGCAAAAGCACTCTTGACAGATGTTGAAGTAAGTGCTTCAGATTTACGTAATACCTTGCAAAGTGTTTATGGCTACTCGAATGATGATGTGTCGGCTGTACTGAAAAACTTATCCCTGTCAAAAGATATCGACACACATCAAAATATATTTTCGCGAAATGTGACTTTCAAGAAAAGATTAGATCACTAATACCACATATTGATATTACTTAATAGTAGCAAGAGGGTAGCCTATAATAATAAAATCTGGTTTCTCACTAGGATTTTGCCTTCAACTTGATGATAGCTACTAATATCACCAATAATTTATAGCACTCATATATTGTCGAATTATATCTAATGTATGCAACGTCAGATTGATGATAAAGGACGACTTACTATACCTGCTACATTTCTCCAGAATTTAACTTTAAAAAATAATGACTACGTTGATCTTATTTTGGTCAATGATGTGATTTCTATAAGGAAAGCAAGTACTGACCATCCTAAAAAACTACCACAAATAGAAGCGATAGAAACAACTGCAACCAGCAACAGTATAACACTAAAATGGAATTATGAGAAGTCAGATAATATTTTATTCTATATATTTAAATCTCAAAATAAACAATTTAATATAGAGCTTAATAACCCCCACAGTGTCACGGCACTCAAGCACTGGACAGATTTTGACGTTTTGCAAAACAAAGAATATTTCTATCGCATTGTAGCTTGTAATAACATTGGCACTTACTCTTTACCCTCGATGATATCATCCGCGAAAACGCACATGGACGAAGTACCAATAATTAAGGTGGACATTATACAGAAAAACAGGTTGGCGAAAGAAGAGATACAGAAGCAGCTAATCGATAATGAAAAAAATGCAGACACGCTGCGCAAACGACTGGAAAAGATTTGATATAATCATTGGTAGTTATTTTAACACTGCAATGACTTTATTATTATAACACCAATTGTTACGACAATGCTATCTGTTATTACACATGTAGCGACAATGTAATAATTTATTATCATTATATCCGATCATTTGAGCACAATATTATCAAGGCCAATATTATACCATCATTATTTGACCATAAATGCCAAAATCTTACTAGCTGAGCTCTCATGAGGTATTAATAGTGAGCCATTAATTATGAGCCAACTAAAGCTGATCTAATAATAATCGGCCAACAAATACTGCGCTATCATGAGCCATTAATAATCGGCCAACAAATGCTGCGCTATCATGAGCCATGAATGCTGCGCTCTTAATAATGAGCCATGATCGTCCCAAGATCATTACAAACTCAACTGGCTATCATGTATTATACATCATTATTTGCCCAAATTGTTAAAGTATGACTATATGGATTATCGGTATCGGTGTGGTTATTACTGACCATTGTTACTAACCGCAAGTTTACTGCCACATTTAGAACAAAATAGAGATGATAAAGTGTTTGAACCACCACATTTATCACATTTCATTGAAAGCGGGGAGCCGCACTTATTACAAAATTTTGAGTCCGATTCGTTATCGCTTTGACATTTTGAACATCTGACAGTCGCTTCAGTCTTAATATCACTTGTTATCTCACCATCGATATTACCACCTATGACTGTGTTGGCATGTTTTTCTTTTAGTCTTCTAATTGCAGTTGACAAGGTATCTGGATCAGTTATTTCGGTGAAAGTGATAGTAGGCTTATCTAATGCCTGAAATGTTATGTCCCCTGAAATTTTAGGAGATGCAGGCTCTTTAATGCCAGTCAGATTAAATGAAGTTATAAAATAATTTCCTATAGGATCTGTTGAAGTAGTAGGATGTTGATTACTCACAGTCTGGTTTTTAAGGAATGGAAATAATATTCCAGTACCTTGGTGACTTCTGTAATCGTACTGGAAGACACGGCAATTGGTTAACGCATCAATATTAGTTATCTTTCTTTCTTTATTAAATACTTCAAACTTTAGTCGTTGCCATACCATTTCCTCCCTGTCACCCAAATATGGTACATTGGGGTATATGTCAAATGTTGATTCATTGAATTTTAGGGTGCGATGTTCCCAATAACCATAATCATATTGTAATTGCCTCAGTGTTCTTAACAGATTAATGATTTCGTCAATGTAATAATCATCGACTTTTATTGTTGCTATGTAATCTTTGTTCGTAGGTGTCAAGGACTTGTTACCAATGAATGATAGTTCAATGAACTGTTCTGCTTTTTTTGGGATGAAAGTGATCTGCTTAATTGGGATGATGGATTTAGTTGTTGTAACTTTATTAACTTGTTTCAAATCTTGTAATGGGAGCGGCAGTCCATCTTTATCCAATCGATCCTTGAATAATATCCAGTACTTTGATTCAACAGGATATATTATCAAATAATTGATATGTGGTTGTAGCTCATTTCCTCCTTGTGCCTCAACTACCTCAATTTTTCTTACGCGATAGAAGTAATTTCTCACATTTGCCAAGGCAACCATTGGACGTGACAAGTTCGAAGTTTGTGGCATATGGCTAACGGCTGTAAGTAGACTCTCTGAAGAATCATTCTTGTGCTGCTTAGGTTCGTTGAAAATTGCCACGGAGTTTGTATTCACCTTATTTATTTATCGTTTTACTTGGCTTAACAACGCAAATACCTTACATATTTCAGATAAATGATACGTAAATTTTATAGCTAATCTCTATTATTAGGTAATGATTATAAGAATCGTATTGGTTTCCGCTGGTGGAGTAGTATTAATTATTATCGGATCTATTTTGTTTTTGGTTGGTCTGGTAATGTTGATTGGGTCAACACAACTACCAGCGTTTTACGCAGGTCAATACCTTATTTTTTCAAGTCTAATAATGGTAGGTGGAATAGTACTTTGTGTTCTGGGTTATAGGACAGGTAGGAAGAAGAAGGAAAGACCAGTTCCTTCAGTTAGTTGCAAAAACTGCGGCACAGATAATCTTATCACGTCAGAGTTCTGCAGCAAGTGCGGAATTAAAAATGCATAGACAGAAAATGAGGTATTGACACATTGAAAAAAGTTAAAAGGTATTTGCGCTGAGATGTTAAGAGCAGCCACGATAGTGTCATTGATTTTGGTTCTAGGAATGGTTCCAATGACATTTGGTCAGTCTGCTAATCTTCCTTCTGTTCTTCAAGATGCGGAAAAATCTCTGAAAGCACAAACCGATAAGCATTCTGTTACTATAAACAATTCAATTCCAGTTGCGAAAAATAAAACCGAAGTAGCTATTCCAAAAAATGCTGACATCTACCTTCGAACGAAATTAACCTATAATCCAGACAACACTCTATGGTATTTTCCACCAACTTCTATTATTCATTTTGCAAAAGCAAATAAGATATGTCCAGAATTGGTGTGTGCTCAAGAGTTTCAAGATGTAACCATTGATAAATATCCTGATAGATTTCCTTTGTCGGGAACTCTAAAAATTGAAGATAAAAAAGGTTCCACTGCAGGTTTACTCAGTTCAAAACTATTGGAGCTTTATGGGTGGGATATAAAAATAACTAAGGTCATGAAGGATATTAAGACGAATCAAACCACATCTTTATTCAATGGATTATTTGCAATAGATTCTCAAAACGAAGCTGGAGTGAAGTCAGGTATAAACTATAAAATTAATGGCGTTTTTCAAGAACCGTCAGGATTTTTTGAACTCGTGGGCAAAGAAACTCGTTATTATTGACTAGAATGGTAAGAAGATAAAATATTGTAAAAACGAAAAAATCTCTTATCGCTAACTCATAAATACAGTTAGGTTTTATTTTGGTTTTAGTGAAGCTTGTACTGAGTTTTTCATAATAAATCCATAAGCCGGCACCTACGCTGCCGATTACTAAAGGGATAATCAAAATTGCGAGGCTATGTACAAAATTAACCACCCTCTCACTCCCCATTTGTAGCTCTCAAGATTATATGTGTCAAAAAGTTCCTAACGAGTTGTCAATAATATTATGCCATCTCAAGCTATTACAGACCTCCACTTGGAAGATCTGCCAAATATAAGACCTTTAGACATCACAAAGCTCAAGCGAATAGGTATTGATTCGGTACTAGAATTAGCCACAGCAATCCCGCAGGACTTGGCTGAAGATACTGGCGATAACCCAGAAAAAATGTCCATACTTATAGTTGAGGCTCGGAAAGCACTGACTAACATTGGTCTTTTGAGTAAGGAATTCTGTACAGCCGCTGACATCATGACAAGACGGAATCAGATAATGCGCTGTACGACAGGATCAAAAAGTCTTGATGGATTATTGAGTGGTGGAATTGAAACACAAGCTCTAACAGAATTTGCAGGAGAGTTTGGTTCTGGTAAGAGTCAACTCTGTCACACGCTATCTGCTACAGCGAACATGCCAAAGGCCAACGGTGGCTTAGGTGGTAATGTAATTTTCATTGATACGGAGAACACATTTCGGCCGGAACGTATTCATCAAATAGCTGAAGCTTATGGGATAGATACTGAAAAAATATTATCTGCGATTTTTGTTTGCAAGATCTATAACAGCAGTCATTTGGAATTTGTGATTAAAAATCTGGCAAAATATTTGGAAGAGTTCAGAGCAAGTCTTGTGATAATTGATTCTGTTATTTCTCTTCATCGTGCAGAATATTCTGGAAGAGGTACATTGTGGGATAGACAACAGAAGCTTAACTCTATGCTACATAGGCTGACACGACTTGCAGAGGTGTATAATATTGCCTTCGTGTTAACAAATCAAGTTCAATCTAATCCCGACCCAACTTTTGCAGGAGATCCAACCAAAGTAGCTGGGGGAAATATTCTAGCACATGCTACCACTTATAGAATATTTTTCAGAAAAGCCGGCCATAATAGGATTGCAGTTATGCAAGATAGTCCATATCATGAATACGGTTCGGTCAAGTTTTCCATAAGTGAAAAAGGCGTTGTAGATGCAGAAGATGATAAGAAGACTGTCAAGGCCAACGACAGTGAGTCTGGTTGGTGATAGGATAAAATTGGTGATTGAGTAATATGGTAGCTACAAAGACTGCAATGGGAGAAGAACAGTTTAAGATTCATCAAGTGAATGAATACCCAACCCCACAATCAATTCCACGACCACCATCCACATACGAACCAAAACCACAAGTTGCTCTTGCAGATCTCATGGCTAAATCATATGTCAAAATTGTGGCCAGAGCCGTATATCTCAAAACAACTGAACGTCAAGATGAATTAGGAACCAAAGTGATTTTCAGTGGTATTTTAGAGGATGCCACATTCAAGATGCCATTTGTAAGCCATAAACTTAACATACCTTGGCAACGTGATACGGTTTACAAATTCGATAATGCGTATGTTCATGAATTTCCAGACCGGTCATTACTACTTGTTATAACTGAATTCACTGATTGGCAATTGAAAATTGTGGATGGATACCTAGAATATCAACAGTATGTGTGGAGACCAAAGATTGACAAAATAAAAAGACCTGTGCAGAATATTTCTCTGACTGGCACGATTACGACGATTCATAACAACTCTGGCCTGGTAAAACGGTGTAACAGCTGCAAGTCATTGCTGTATGAAGATGCCTGTCCAAATAAATGTGACAATGGCTGGGGTTGGGATCTGAGGGTGTCTTCTAGACTTTATGACGGTTCAGGATCAATTAAAATGATCTTGACCAAAGATGTTGCTTCTAGGATTCTGCAACGGAATTTATCTGAGCTAATATTACTGGCCACGCAGTCAAAGTTAACTCCTGAAACCTATTCAGATAACAGGTTTCTATCTTCAAGTATCTATCAAATTAGGATACCCGAAACAGTAGATGTCATTGAAGCAGTAACCGAAAGTCCTTCGTCATACAGGAAGAGTGACAAGTTGATCGTAAGTGACGGCCGAAATCTTGTCTTTATCGCACCAAATGAACAACATTATTTTGTCGAGTTCAGTAATAGATCCTTGAGTTCAGCAGAGCTAGAAGATAAGAAGATAATACGTAGATTGATCGAGAAGGCAATCGACATTAAGATCAGAAATCAAACTGGCAAAGGAATGTTGCAGGGAATTTATTTGCTCGAAGAGCCACTCAAATTGTATCGGTGCGAGAAAGCTAGTCTTTATCTTGGCTTTTCCTTGAACGTTTACATTAAACAAAAACCGGAAGGAGATTCTGTAACAACCAGTGTTGAATCAACTCCCCAGGCGTATGTGCGAGAAAGTGTTCTTGATTACATTAGAATGCGAAGGGAAAACGGTGCAACGGCAAACGGACTGATCAAACATCTTGTTAATTCAAGAAACAAGGTTATAGTTGCTCCATCAGGAAATTTTGTATCTATTGTTGATGTAATAACACGGAAACCCAGTAATCAGACAATTTCTGAAACAGACAATAGGAACTTGGTGCAGTTCTGGCATGACGTTTATGATATAGATATTTCACCAGATGAAATGCCGTTATTAAAGGTCAAAATGATTAATTCTGAACAAACCTTCACCTATCCACCAAGCATGGTGTTCTTTGGCAATGAATCTCTAGTAATATCAGCAGGATTACAAAAATTCATTGATGATAAAAAAGCAAACTTGAAGTTCAAAATGGACAACGTTGTTCAAGAAGCATTAAACGATCTACACATCGGAGAAGCAAAACTTGAATTCGAAGGAGATAAAGTAGAATCCAACAATATTCAAACTGTTCTCCTACAAGAAATAAAAGAGAAGCTTTATGGAAAAGAAGTCAAGGCAACAGGATCAATAATTTTTGTGCATGATGAGCTGTGGTTCTTTCCCAACCAATTACAGTTTTACTATAGTAAACAGTCACAAGTAGATCCCTTCTAGTTAATCGGAGAATTTCATGTCTCCTACATTTCCAAGACTTGAAATGAAGTCTGCCTTGGATCATTTTAGTTCTCAAGGAAATTGTCTAAAAATGACAACTGGATCAGGAGAACTAGATTCGTTAATTGACGGTATTCAAGAAGGCTCATTTTATTTATTTTATGGAGATTCATTCCCGTTAGATGCGCTTTCACACCGACTTCTCGTTAATTGTATTATGTCTATCAAGGAACATGGATTTGAGTCGATGGCCGTATGTCTCAATAACACAGATTATTATGGCGCAGGGAAAATGATTTTGAATCCAGAGAAGATTGCTAGCACTGCAAAGGCAACAGGAATAGACCCTAAAATTGTGTCTAAGAATCTATTCATTCAAACTGCATATAGCTCACAACATCAGAGACAGATTGCAAACGAAGTTGCTGAGTTGATACAAAATAACGAGAACGTCAAACTCGTTATGATCAATAATCTGACAAAGTTCTTCAAAGATTCAAGTGGACACAATAGGCCAGAAATTGCCAATACAGTTAAGGAAGTGATATCACTTATCAATAGAGCTTGTGCTAAAAATAAAGTTTCTCTGGTTATAACAGGTGACTCAAACTTGAGCAGTAAAGATGTAATTCCAAGACCGATTGGTGGAACATATCTAAAGCATATCTCTAATGTGATTGTCTATGTTAAGAATATTTCAAATAGTGCCTTTCTTCCGACCTTCAAAGCGATTCTGGTTAAACACCAATATCTCAAGACTCCGAAATCAGTGATAGTTCACGGTAGAAAATGTGGCAGAATGATGTTATTAAATTGAAATCGATATGGGCAGAATAACACCATCGTTTAGACAGTTGTATGATGAAGTAATGTCAGATATGAGAACTGAGCTACAAGGTGCATTCGTAGACCTTGGACACAAGAAATCATTCGACTTACTTCTGAAGGCGTGGAGCGCAGAGCAGGCGGCTATGGGTAACTCCACTTTGCCAACGGTGTGCGATAAACTATCTATAGTAGCAGCGGTTCACAATAGGAAGCTTATCGCGGCGTTAACGAATGAACTCAAAGATAAAGATCAGATAATTCAAGATCAGGAGAACAAAATTATCGAGCTCCAAGACAAATTGACTTATCATGAAAACAGAATAACAGCTCTTGAAAACAAACTGAATAACAAATCAGAGTGATTGATAATGACCCAAACGAGCACTGGATGGATACTGGACGTTTACATCGAGGATAATGAAGCAATCCTGTGGGTGAAGACGGAAGATGGCCAAGTATTGAAACTGATTGACGATTACGAACCAGTCTTCTATATACAACCTAAGAATGAGAAATCTGGAACGGAGATCTTTAAAATTTTGCAGGATCTTGAACTAGTCAAAGAAATTAGATGGGACTACAAGCTTATCGATATTAATAGCAAGGTTAAGCAGAAGCTACTCTATGTTCGTTGTTATTTGATTCATCATTATAATTTACTGCTAAAGGTATTACAACATGAAACATTACATCAACGGATAAACCAACTGTTCAATACCAAATTATCGCATATTCAGCGTTACTTGTTTACTCAATTAAGAATTCCACCAACAACCAAAGTGCAAATTGAGCATGAAGATGGTGAGTTAGTATCAATAACCACGGCCAATGATAATGAAAATCTTCAATTGCCGTTTTCGACAATGCAGATTGAAGTCGTACCATTCACTGAACAAGAGATTTTAGATAGCGATGATCCAATAGAATCTATCAGAGCTAGATTCGATTCAGATGATCTAAAGCTTGAAGACGATGAATCAAAGATCTTGGAACAGCTATCTAACTATATTATATTAAAGGATCCTGACATAATCACATTCAAGAATTACGACTTATCTATACTGAATTATTTGCTAGAACGAATTAGATTACTTTCACTAAATTTACCATTTGGCCGACGCAAGATGGATATTTATTCTATAGATCAAAGTCATATTGTAGATAAATGGAGTCAAGGCAGAGTCTATATCGGTCATAGAGATTACGGCCAAAATGACATTGTACCATTGATTGAGCTGTCTCAATTTTCATGTCTACCGTTGCGCATGATCTTAAAGTACAGTATTGGTCGCTTGATAACAAGTAGAAATCTTCACGAACTGATATGCAGAGGACATGTCATTTCAGATAACTATAACCAAAGAACACACGAGCATGTCAGAACTTTGGAGCAAATAATAGATAGAGATAAGGCAGGAATGATCTTCTCACCGCAGGTAGGACTGCATGAAAATGTGGCAGTGCTTGATTATAATGACGAATTCGCCAATATTATCATTAATAATAATATAAGTTATGAAACATTGACGCAACAGAATGAATCATCACTGAGTATATTACCAAATATAGTAAAGCAGGTTTTAGAAAGACGTAATCATTTTAGACAACTCTTGAAAGAGTTGCCAGAGGACAGCGTGCAGGCTAGGAATTGTGTACAAGTAGCTGATACATTAAAGAAAATCCTTGTGTGTTTGTATGGTACTACTGGATCTTATTGGAATAAGTATGGCAATGCTTTGGCTTTCGAAAAGATTAACAAGAAGTCCAGGGAAATATTATTGAAAACCAAAGATATAGTGCAACAATTGGGTTAT
>JANWKP010000017.1 GCA_025451315.1 Nitrososphaerales archaeon
ATATTAAAAGCAACTCTAAAACGCCAAATTCCTTTTCTTATAGGAGGCACAATTACTGGGATTATAATGACATATTATTATGGTTTTCTGTTTGCTTTCATAGTAAATAGTATTATCTGGTTTATTGCTTCGATGGTTGTCAATAAATACTATTGGCATTATACTGGTTTTAGGGATGAAATATTTCTGTTTAAAAAATATGTAACGGATAGAAACAAAACTAAAACCAGGTAACCTGGAGTTAATTTCCCGTTAATGTCGACAATTATTTCATGATTCTGAAATAATCTAGAATTATAAGCATTAATTATAAACTGGTTTAATAATGATCTAGGATGGGGGCACAAATAAGATCCTTCTGACGGATTTCGGTGACACCAATGTTTAAATAGAAAAATATAGATTTCTTAGTTGAGTTATTTAAATTTTTATATCTATATTATTTCAGTGCCAAACAAAAAAGAAAATATAGAAAATCTTCAAAAGAAATTAGGTGAAGTTCTAGGACTAGAACGAGCAGCTCAGAAAGCAGTGACTGAACTAATTTCGATGAAATTATTAAAATCTGATTCCAAAACTGAAGCAGAAGAAATCCAAGGAGAGGCAAGTACTCATGAGGAAAAGATTCAAGAAGTGGTAAGTATTTTTTCTGACGATAAAGATGTCCGACTGGACATAAACAAAGTAGAAGAGTCTGCCAAAGAAACAGAGGAGAAAGCAACTAAAATTATGAAAACATATCTTGGTGAAGAGCCCGATACATCGGAAGCTTTGGAATTCTTATGTTTAGCAGAAGGAGGGGAGGTAGCGCATTATGAAGTTTTACAAGCTATTTGCGGAAACTTTGATAATAAAAAGGCATTATCAACTGTAAAATCTATCCTAAAAGAAGAACAAAGACATCTTACTCAATGTATCGATATGGCCAAATCGGCAGTTTCATAATGAAATTGTTGCCTAGGATGTCATTTTAAGAAATCGTCTTTTATATTTGATATAAAATGATTCTGTCTTTACTTTGAGGTAAGTATAATAATTAAACAAAGAAGGATGATGAAATTAGAAACATGCGATTAAAAATTCATAGATTTGATCCTAGACCTAATGATAAAAGTCCCTTTACCCTTCTCTTAACCAAGGGAACCAAGGTAATTGGTTATAATTTCAGCATGGATCAACATGATACACTAGTTTGCACCGAAGATGATTCTATAAGTGAAAAAGAAAAAAGAACTTTTCAATGGATTATGGATGGCGACATAATAGAGAATCTGGAGGAGTATAAATATCTTGGAACAAGGAATGGTTATCGCTATTTATTCGAAATTACAGGAAAAGAGGTAGATTAATCACAATACGCGTTATTCCCTTTCTTTAATAAAGATCCATTGCTTTTGTTTAAAAAATAGTAGTAACAGTAGGGCAATCACACCCATAGTTAAACTCACTGTAACAAAACCAGCGGGGGATGTTATTTAGATGTGATAGATCCAATCCATTCATTCCGTAAACTCCTGCTATCAATGTTAAGGGCAATAATATTACGCTAAAAATAGTCAAAATTCTCATCGTGTCATTTAACTGTAGAGAAACGTTTACAATGTACAAATCTCGCGTTGAATTTATTGTATCCCCATATGATTCTATTAGTTCAATTAGCTGATTTATATCATCATAGGCCATGCGTAAATATTTAATTTCTTCTTCTTTATCTGTTTGAGTATGTATAAGAAAATTCATTATATCTCGTGTATACCAAAAGTGCCGTCTTAAAATAATAATTTGCTTAGCCACCATATCTAAATAACTGAACATGCCTTTTGAGGGTTTTTTATATAAAGACTTTTGTTCAAAATCTGCAATAGTGAGTTCTATTGAAGTTAACAGTTGATCGTAGCTTGCGATAACCTCACTGATTATAGTATAATAAAGAGCACGAATGTTTGACTTTTAATATTCTATTTTGCTGTTCAAATATGTGTACAAGGCTCACCAAATCAATGTTTGAAGAATGAAAAGTTATTAACCAATCTTTTCCTACAAACATGTAAATTCCTTCAATAGTTAATTGTTTGAGTCTTGTACTGAATATCTAAGATTATAGTAAAAAGGTAGTTATCTAGAATACGTGTCTGTGGTCTCTTTGCTTTCTGCTTTATTAAATCAAATACATGACTATCAAGGTTAAATTCTTTCTGAAGATTTATTAATTCATCCGGGGTCGGTTCCACTATGTCTATCCACAATCGGAATCCGTCTGCAAGGTCCTTCTTACTACCATTTTCTTTTAAGCCGCTAGAATTATAACAAGTAGTTGTTGTAGTGGTAGTTGCTTGCAATGACAGTTTGAATACTCTTTGCAATAAAAATAGTTATGATAAAATGATTAATTTCATTCTTAAAGTAGAATAAGCTAAAAAGTTTTTTGAAAATTTACTCTAAAAGAAAAAAAGAAAACAAGGAGTAGTAACTATAACGTTAACGATTCATTAAGTGACAGTAATGAATAAGAAGTTGCAAAGATAATACAGGGACCTAGCAAAATAAACGGTAATTTTTCCATCAAAGCTATGAAGAGTTTAAACCCGATCTTGTTATTTTGGATTACAAACTTCCAGATGGGAAGAAGGCATAATACCGCGGGCATATTGGTACCTTGGTATTGATACTTGAAGATTTTGTATATCGCCGCCTTCAGGGCGGCGCTTTATTCTTACTTATTGAGAATAACTGCGGTAAAATATACCCATTAGGAGAGCTGCACGTAATGGGATTTTCTGAACTGGTCTTTTTTTGTAATCAAAGTTGTCTAGGGCAACAATTGTCAAACTCTTAAGAGGCATATACTAAAACTAGTTACATAGACTCGTCCAATCTCTTGAATATTTTAATGGTTTTCGCTGGACTCGATTAGAAAAACCGACCTAATGTAGCATATTCTAATTGTACCGGAGATCGGGCTTCTAATGAATATAAAGGAATAAAAAGTAGTAACAGACAATAGTCGTTTTCCTTATGAATCCAGATAAATCTGATTTGTGATGGATGATTGAAAAAATACTACCCTTGTATAGTTATATAAGCCAAATTAAACGTGTCAAATATAGATTTTTCAGAATTGATCGTATCAAAAAAAGTTGTAGTTTTATCAGATCGTCAAGTTGTGGGAAATATAATTGGTGACAGAGATGACTCTATTATAGTAGAAAAAGATAAAGTAAGTGAAAACGTATACACGATACCGAAATCCAAGATTGAAGGCTATGACGGTACACATTTAATGTTAAAAAGTACCGAATCTGAACTTAAAATGTTTGAACAAAAAAGGAAGAACCACGGCGAATCAGTTCTAGACAGTATCTCGGATAAGTTAGGAGATGTCAAAGATAAGGTAGTAGATACTACGAAAGATGTCGCAAATAAGACAAAAGATACAATAACTTCATCTTCTGATCGACATGATGGTGGAGATAGAATATTCGAAGAAGGCGGACCTGGTACAGATACAAGTAGAAATGACGATCCTTTATCAGAGTATCGAGATAAAGAGGCTATGACACCTGCTAAAATCAACACAGGTGAACCAACAGCAGTGAAAAGAGACCCAAGTGATCAGAAAATTACTTCAGAAGGTCAAACTGGAACAAATACTGTACAAGCACCGGAAGAATATCGAAAGAGAGGTATGACAAAGGTAGATTCAGATAATCATACACACGAAGGTTCATCAGTCAATCAAAATAAACCGAGTAGTTTCGAAGTAGATAGTGGAAGAAATTCAGACGAAAATTCAACAAATGTAAAGGCAACCTTTTCCTGCGAAACATGCGGACAAACTTTTGACTCAAGACAAGTTTTAAAGGAGCACACTAGCATCAATCACTATAAATAATTACTAAACATCTATTGCTATAGCCGCTAGGAAGACTCTTATTATTGAAATTTCACCTCTTAACAATACATTGTAGCTTGGCGCTGCCTTCAGGGCGGCGCATTATTCTTACCCGATACTAATAACGGTGGTCATATGTACCTGTTATGTCATGGCTAGACCATAGTCTTGTCATTGTAAATATGATTACCTGGGCAACCATTGATATGCTCTAGAGGGACATATGATAAAAGAAGTAACACAGATTGATTTTGAATCTATAGTAGGGAGACATTTATTGATTGGCAATTCTGTATCTGCTACTAATTACTACCAACCGGATATCAACGATATAATTACAAGGTGGATAAGGCCGGTGTTGGAGTCACTATACAATGAATTGATTGGCGAATATTTTCCTTGGTTCTGAATATCTTCGGAGCCGCCCTCTAAGGGGCGGCGCTACTGATGCCATCAAGGTTTATTCTTTATTCTAAGAACTTGTTACTTTTACTACTATCTTAACTTTCGATATTTCTTGGCTATGCTAATGTAAGTAGATTTGGTTCGTAAGGAAGGAGGTATAAATCATTCAAGGTTGATTGGGGATAAAGATTATCCAAGATGAAGAATATCTTATGCTAAATGATCTCATATGAGAGGCATCAGATCTTCTCACGAGTTAAATTAAGATTTATTGGTAGTTGAATCATTGCTGTTATAGTTGATGGTTGTATGTCTTTCATGGACCTGTAGTTGACGATTGTTGTTGCCATAGACCTAAACGTTACTCATTAACCATACATCTACCAAGTGGCAACCAAAGTAACTCGTTCATATTACTCATACGCCATAAACTAAATGGATTCGTTAGAAATAGATCCATAGCCTCTACCCCGCCATCGGGTTGCTCGGGCGATCTAATCATGAGTGAGAGAGTGGCTGATTCGGTGAAAGTTGAACATATACATGCATTAAAAATCATGATGTATAAACAAGAATAATGTCAGAAGAACCCATCAACAAAAAGGATGACTTACAACAAGATGTAGGCGATGCAGCTGATAATAGTGAAATCATCTTGGATGAGACAGGCGACAGCGTAAAGCCTGGGCCCAGAGGAATGGCAAAAAAGACGAAGGATATAGAATTAGACAAGGAAAACCTCGAATCTAAAGGCAAGTAATTTTATTTTTCTAACAAAACGATATATCAAGTGGGGCAACTTTGATAACGACAGAGCTTAGATAGTTGACGACATTTTGGTTGCCTTGTGTTCTTGAATAAGGATTATGAACATGCGCC
>JANWKP010000018.1 GCA_025451315.1 Nitrososphaerales archaeon
GGCATCTGATGCTATCGCACTTGCATCTTATTATGACGTTCCAATAAAAGTGAGAAAAAACTTATTTGAAGATGAATTGCAAACGACTGAATAAAACAATAGAAAATTTATGAATTTCTTTATACTGTTATTTTAATAATTCTAAATGAATTGGAATTTGAACTATGGTCTGAACTTGTAAACTTCTAAATCAAAAAGAAAAGATTCCAAGATTTGCCTTAAAATTCATCATTAATAAATCTAATAATATCTTTTATCTTATTGAAGTGAATATTTCATAATTTTAATTTATATGACTACTGTTAGGGTATTAAATTAAAATTTGTAATTGTTAATTCTATTTGATATATGTATTTTTTAATAAAATAAAATTATATTGTTTTTGTATTAATTCAAAATATTTTGTATTTTGGCTTACTACAATCGGATCAACTCTAATAATGCGAGATAATTAATGTTATTTGTTTTTAATAAACTAATGAATAAATACATATACTCAGTTAACTTTAGATTCATGATGTATCAAAAATATTCAAATTGTTTTTTAGTGATAGGATTTTTTTTAACAATTTTCTTTTCAGGAATTACTTTTGTTGGGAATTCTTTCGGTAGTATGGATCAAGAGTTGTCTCAATCGACTTCCGGTGGATCTTTGGATGTAAATATTACCTCTTCTGAAGTTATTAATACAGGTAAAGAGGTAAAATTTAAGATAAATTTTCTCGAGCCTAATACTGATAAAATTCAGGTTCATGTCGATTATGATTTTCAGGTCTTGCAAAATGGAAAAGAAATATTTTCTGCTGCAAAACAAATTAATCAACCTCTCCTTCATACAGCTGAAGGTTCAGTTACTATTCCATTTACATTTTCTTCACCGGGAGTTTATTCAATTAAGGTACCTGTTTTAGGAATAAACTTTATTCCAATAAACCCAGAATATGCTGAGTTCAAATTTGATGTCAAATAATTGAATTATCTTTACATTTTTTGCAGAACGTAACATTTTTTATTTTGTAATGTTTCTATCCATTATTGTTTTGAAAGAAGAAGAAGCTTGGCAATTAATAAGACCTGTCTGCAGAGAATTGGATGAATTAGTTAATCTAGGAAAAGTAAAATTCCTTTCGGGTTTTCGTAATGAAAGCGAAGGTTCATATAAGATTTATCTTCAGTGCAGCAAAATTCATATTTCCTCAAGAGGAATTTTTGATAAAATTGGAGATATTGAATATCAAAACAATAAGCTACGAATAGGTTTTAGTAGTAATAAAATACCGTTAAATCTTGTGATTGATATGACTTAAGACATTAAATCCTTGTAGATTTGTTATTTAGGCAGAAGTATTGTTCTTACTTTCGAGAAATTTTTGTAGATGGGTGGCAAGATCTTTTAACACCTCTACCTTTCTAGTTGGATTATTTGCATAATTTATAACATCATTAATAAAAATACCAATTTCAATTGTTTCTTCCCCTAATACCTCAATTCCTTTAGACGTTAGTAAATATGATTTTCCCGGTATACCATATTGAATACCAGATAAAAAATAGCTTTGATTTTCAATCATCTTTTCGCTAGCATTTATATATTCTTTTATTACTATAATACTAGCATTTTGAATATCGTTTTCAATCCGATCAATCTTTTTCGTTAACTCGTTAATACACTCAAAAAGCTCCGAAATCACAGTACTCTTTGATATTGATCTTCTTTAAGCATTTATAATTTTGCTTATATACTTTTTAATCAAAGAGAAATTTATCTTAATTCTTTTTCTTGGTCTTCAATCTTTTTTAATTCTGTAATTAAGAATTCTTTATACTTTTCACGTTCTTGTTCAGTCATTTTATCCAAATTAGCACTTAGGGTCGATCCAATAGATGATACTCTATCAATTAGATCCATAGCCATAAATCTTCCTATACTTCCAAATCTAAACATAACATCCAATTGCTTTTGTAATATTTTTTGTATTGATTGAATATCTTCTGCAATTCCAACACCTTTGTGTGTCACCTTGTATTTTCCATTTTCTGTTTCTGAAATTAATCCTTCCTCGAGTAACCTGCCTAGCATAGGATAAATAAGACCAGGAGATGGTTTCCATTTTCCTCCGCTTTCATAAATTGCATAATCTATAATTTCTTTGCCACTCATTGGTTTCTCTTTTAATAAGTTTAAAATATATTGCCTAGAGAACCCTCTTGGAATAACGCTGTTTACTCTCGAAAACCAATGGGAAATCATATATTTATAATATCACTAGCGATTTATTAATTTTTCTTTCAAGTGTTGCTGAAAATACAATGGGTATAATGATACGCTGCAAGACGAATGAAAAGATTTAACAGGTCGAGATATGTTTATCTTTATTCTTATCGACCAAATCTATATTTCATCGCATTATTTACAAAAAATAATCAATTGAGTTGTAGCTATGGTTAAAATAATTCTAATTCTCAGCCGATTTTGTTATTATCTTAAAATTAGTATAACGAAGTATTAAAATATATATTGAATTTTCTTAAATAATTTATTAATGACTATGAAATGTCCTGTGTGCGGAAACATTATGATATGGTTAAATGGATCTATAAGTCATGATCCTCCAATAAAATATTATTCTTGTAGAGAATGTATGATTGGCGTTTCTAAATATTCTGAAACTAATTATGACATTTACGAGATCAAAAATAACAAATAATTTTTTCAATCTATTTATTAATTAATAAATCTGTTAAGTAGTGATGTATAATAAATGCAAAATCTCAATTAAAGAACGTTTAGAGAAGGGTAATGATATCATAATTCTTCCAGGGGTATATGATGCTTTAACCGCCAAAATTGCTGAGGATGTAGGATTTGAAACAGCATTTCAAACAGGATATGGTACCTCAGCGTCTCTTTTAGGAATGCCAGATTTTGGATTCTTGAATGCAGGAGAAACTTTGGAAAATGCAAAAAGAATTATCAATTCGGTTAATATCCCTATTCTGGTTGATATAGATACAGGCTACGGAAATCCTTTAAACGTTTGGAAAATTGTTAAAGATTTAGTAAGAATCGGGGCGAAAGGAATTTTTTTAGAAGATCAAGTATGGCCTAAAAGATGTGGTCATATGGCTGGCAAAACTGTTATCCCAAAGGAGGACTATATTCTAAAATTACAGGCAGCAATAGACGCAAGGGAAAATAATGAATTTATCATAGTCGCTAGAACTGACTCCCTTGCACAATTTGGAGTTGAGGAAGCAATAGAAAGAGGAAAAGAGTACAAAAGAATCGGAGCTGATGTTATCTTTATAGAAGCTCCGAAAACTATTGACGAAATGGAATTGATTTCAAAAGAAATTAAGGCACCTTTATTAGCGAATATGATTGAGGAGGGAATAACTCCTAATCTAACTGCTGACCAATTAAGAAAAATGGGTTTTAGAATGGTTGTTTTTCCATTATCTGCATTATATTCGGCTACTTTTGCAATAAAACAAACCCTTCAAACATTAAAGAAAACAGGTACAACTAAAGAATTGAAAAATAAAATGATTACATTTCAGGAATTCAATGATCTTGTCAACTTATCTGTATACCACAAACTGGAAAAAAAATACTCTTCATAGACCTCATTTTTTACTAATCGGTTAGTTTGGTTCGTTAAACTTAATAATTATATAGAATGGTTGATTTAGTAAAAGACAAGTCACTAATGCAAAAACTAAAACCAGATCTTATTGAATATATCCCACTTTTGAACCCCGATGTCAAAATATATAATAACGATACACTCTCTAAATTAGACAATAAAATAAAACGGGAGAGAAATGCTAAAAAAAATGTATGGATTGAAGCATATGGATGTTCGGCGAATATTGCAGATTCGGAAATTATAGCTGGTACATTAAATAGTCATGGCTATAATATAGTGAATTGCATTGATGAATCGGATCTTAATATAATTGTAACATGTTCAGTTAAAGATTCTACTGAACATAAAATGCTTCACCGCATTAAGCAATTAACTCTAGACAATAAACCATTAATAGTAGCAGGATGTCTTACAAAAACAGAACGAAAAAAAATAGAAAACATTAATCCAAACGTTAGCTTATTAGGTCCAAATTCTTTAGATAAATCAGTTGAAGCTATTGATCTTACATTCTCAGACAATAAAGCTGTATTTCTTGATGACTCATCTGCTGAAAAAGTAAACTTACCAACGTTAAGAATAAATAAATCTATTAGTATTGTAGAGATAGCATCAGGTTGTTTAAGTAATTGTTCATTTTGTCAAACCAAAATTTCAAAGGGTAATCTTAAAAGTTATCGACCTGGATCCATAATTAGTCAAATAAAACATGATGTTAAAGATGGATGTAACGAAATATGGTTAACGTCAACTGACAACGGTTGTTATGGCAAGGATATAAATTCAAATTTGGTTGAATTATTAAAATTATGTACTCAGTTAGAAGGAAATTATAAACTTCGAATTGGAATGCTGAATCCAATGTATTTAGCTGAGATATTATATGATCTTATTTCAGTATATAAAAAAGAAGACAAAATATTCAAATTCTTACATATACCAGTTCAAAGTGGCAGTAATAAAATCTTAAAACAGATGTATAGAGGTCATGATGTTAAAATTTTTAAAAATGCTGTATACGAGTTTCGAAAATCTATTCCTGAAATTACAATAGCAACTGATATTATAGTAGGTTTTCCAAATGAGTCTGAGGAAGACTTTAAATTGACAATCGACTTAATTAGAGAGACTGAGCCAGATATTATAAATATATCAAAATACAGTCAAAGATCAGGCACAGTATCGTCAAGGTTAAAGAATATTCCTTCTAATCAAAGAAAACTTCGTTCTACAATTTTACATAGTCTTTCTCGCGATATATCAAGAAGAAGAAATACTCTCTGGAAGGGTTGGATTGGTGATGTATATATCGATGAAATAAAAAATACACTAGTTCAGGGAAGAAATTATGCATATAAATCAGTGATCATAAATAACACAGATACATCAAACCTAAATGTTGGACAAATAATTAAAGTCAAGGTAATAGACTCTTCTCAGTATTCACTTTTTGCTGAAGGCTTGTTTTAAAGAGAATTCGGAATAAATTTGATAATGAATAATATTACATAGTTCTATATGTGCCCATACTAAGTTATATTTGATCCATAATTTTTTGGATTATATAGATATAAAAACTAATTTATACAAAGTTATTTATTTATTTTGTATGTTTTGTAGTTGTAGATGTATACAGTGTAAAAGTAAAGATTTAGAATACTTTGACTTCGAAGCTTCTGATGGATTTAAAGAGGTTCATCATACCTGTCGATCTTGTAAAACTCATTTTAATCATCTTGATGGTGATACCTATGATCATTGTGAAGAATGTAATTATAACAATAACTGATTAAGATTATATTACGTTTTAAAACTATCTATTAGTTTTTTATGGTGTAATCCATTACATTGGTTCTTTTCTACAATTTTAACATTAGCGATATCTTTTGTATTTTTACCTGACTTAAAGAATTCAAAACAAATATTACAAAGATTTACCATATTTATAAATTGATTTACTTTTATATTATTTTTTATACATCTAATCATTTATCTTTTGAATATTACATCTCAACACTTAAAAGTGAGAAATAGCATCTTTTTAATAAAATGGCCGCCCGTAAGAATACATCTAGAAAAAAAAGATTAATTAGGAAAATTAAACAGAATAGGCCTGTGCCCGCATGGGTTATTATTAGGACGCATAGACAAGTTCGATCCAATCCAAAACGTAGACTCTGGAGAAGATCCGATGTCAACGTAGGATAAAGAATGGTGATTTATGAATATGTCAAAATCTGATGAGAATGCAACTCATGTATTTACAATAAATTTAGGTAAGGCTTGGTTAACTCCTCAATATCGAAGAACTGATAGAGTGATTAATATGATAAAGGAATTTGCCAAACGTCATATGAAAAATGAAAATATAAAAATCGATCAAGAATTAAATAAAGAAATATGGAGACAAGGCAAAACACATCCACCAAGAAAAGTACGTGTACGAATGTCTCTTGATGATAACGTTGTTTTAGTATCCTCATATCAAGATAATTTAAAGGAAAACGAAGGAAAGAAAAACGAAAATACCGACACTACGTAAACAAATACTAATAAATCTGCCATTAATTCTGATTATTAAATATTATTTTTATTCTGATTTAAATTTTTATTATAATATGTCTGTAGTATAAGTACATTTAGGTAAATGGGGTTTCTCTAGATGAAGATTTATCATTTTCTTCAGGATGAATTGTATGTTTTCTAGCCATTAATAGTAAGATACCACTAAACAATAGTAACACTAATGCTAACCCTTGGGCTCCTCCATTAGGAATAAAAATTAAATAGGTAATTGAAAAAACAATACTTGTAAAAGCCTGTAAACAGTATTGGATAGATTGTCTTAACTTAGCCTGTTTTGCCAAAAATGTAATTCCAAATAGTGAAATACTAGGATAAATTGTTAGTAAAATAAACTGATCAATATCTATTTCATTATGTGTCAATAATTTAATAAATATTATTCATAATATTTTTCTTTCCTTTCAATTAACTATTAATCAAATATAGGGGTAATCTCACTTGCTATTTTATTATTAACAAGAGATAAGGCATTTTCAAAGGGTAAGTTTGCGACATCACCAACTTTAAAAGGGCCATACTTATACATATCAACTCCGACAAATTGCTCCATTGGTTTTATAAACATGATTATTAATTTTTTTTGTTTAATTCTACCTATAATTTTTTCTAAAATCTTTGACTGACCGTTAGAAATTAAAGTCGTTATTTCTTTTTTATTTCTTTTTGACTGAATTTCTCCATCGATAATAAATTTTTCTTCATCTGTCATTTTCGAATATCCTATCTCTAAATTAGAATTTATATTTCCTATCATGATTTTTTCTATTCTTGTTTGCAGTAAAAGATTTGATATTATAGATAAATTTTCAATAATTTTCTGTACGATTTTATTTTCAAAAATGTCATACTCTTTTGCTTTTAAATTTCCAATTGTAATAGCTAATCTCTGATATGTATCATAAGGTATCTCTTGTAAAGAAGAAATTTGATATTCTTTTAAAAGAATATTATATGCCATTTCTAGTGTGAAGTAATCTTCCAAATTATCAGACATTAATTTAATATGGTATCTGAATCAAGTTATAAATAATTCCGTTTTTTATTTAAATTTCTGAAAGCCTTAATTATGAGATCCTTAATTACTACGAACTGATTTGCCATATAGGATTATTGAAGGAAGAATTGAACACCAAAATTTTAGCACCGACGACGTTATGGATAAATTAGAAAAGGATGATATCAAGTTTATAGATTTACAATTTACTGGACTATTTGGAAAGTTTCATCATATTACTATTTCTGCAAATATGTTTAAAAAAACCGATTTTGAAAATGGATTACCAAAAGTTGATGGTTCTTCAATTCATGGATTTACTGAGATCCATGAATCCGATTTAATTGTTAGACCAGACCCTTCTACTTATGCTATAATTCCTTGGATAGATAAATACAAAACGTGCAGATTGATTTGCGATATTTTAAGAGGTGGCTCTAATAGAATACAATTTTTGCGGGATCCGCGAGGTATAGCAAAAAAAGCTGAGAAATATGTTAATGAGAATGGTTATGCAATATCATATTGGGGACCAGAAGTAGAATTTTTTGTTTTTGATAAATTGTTAGTAAATACTCTTACTCCTTTTCGTAGTCAAAGTTATGAAATAATTTCGAAAGAATCTCCTTGGGCTTCTGGTGGATCTGGTTACACCCTTAATCTAAAAGAAGGATATCTTCCCAGTGCCCCAGGAGATAGTTTAATAGACTTCCGCAATGAATGTGTAGATATTCTTAGCAATAATTTTGGTATTGCATGTGATGCACATCATCATGAAGTTGCAACAGCTGGACAGTGTGAAATAGATATAAGATATGATACATTAGTAAATGCCGCAGATTCGGTCCAAAGTTATAAATACATTGTAAAAAATGTTGCCAAGAAACATAACATGATAGCTACTATGATGCCAAAGCCAATCGCACTTGATAATGGATCTGGATTACATGTAAATATCAGTCTTTGGAATAATAACTCTAACCTGTTTTTTGATCAAGATGATGAATATGCTGAAATTTCTGAATTAGCTAGATATTTTTGTGGAGGTATATTAGATCATTCTTTTGCTCTTGCAGCGATCGTAGCACCCACAACCAATTCATATAGGCGACTAGTCCCAGGATACGAAGCTCCTGTATATGTTGCATGGAGTACTAGCAATAGATCAGCTATTATACGTATTCCAGGACATTTTAGAGGAGAAAAATTTGCAAATATGAAAAGAATAGAGTTTCGTGCTCCTGACCCATCGTGTAATCCATATCTAGCTTTTTCTTGTATCGTTGCAGCTGGTTTAGATGGAATAAAGAAAAAAACATCTATCGGCGATCCTATTGATGAAGATATTTTTAAAATGACATCCAAACGAAGGCGTCAACTTGGAATAAAACAATTACCAACTAGTCTATTGGACGCATCTCATGCTTTGGATTGTGATAGAGAGTTTCTTAAACCCGTATTCGATGGATCAATAATTGATAGATTGATAGAGCATTCAACAAATGAATATAGAGAAGTTACCTTAAGACCTCATCCACACGAATTCTCCTTATATGCAGATATATAATATTCAGATATTATGATGCTCTTAATTTAAGATATAGTCACCTCTTTCATTCAATTCGTTAATAAAATAATTCTTCTTAGATGTCGTATCATTATACATAGAGACAAAGCATTGTATCCATTTATAAACATAAAATAGATTACATTTATCACTTTGAATTGCTGGATAGTGATCCTCAATTTTCTTTATTATTTGTCCTGAGAATGGTCATATTGTCCTCATAATTGTCATATTATCCAACATGTAAAAAAATAGTATATAAAAGAACGCTGAATTATCAGCATTTGATATCCTAACAGGGTCTTTTTTGTTAACATTTGTTATAAAACTTATATACTTCGTTATACCGTTTATTGTCGAGTTAAAGACATATCTTACTTCTAAAGCTAATTTTACATTCATTTATTTGTTACTTTGGGGGAAGTTTTTACATAGTTACAAAGAATTTTATCCATTCATATACATATAATAAGTTACAACCATTTCTGATAAATGGATAGTAATCATCAAAATTCTCGATTCTGTCCTGAAGTATTGATTGACTATTTTTATAACTTTTCTATAAAAAAGAATGTAGATGATGTTTCAATCTCAAGACATGACACGCTTCATCATGTCATGTGTATCCATCATTATATACAGTATGTTTTCTATATTTTCACGAATGTTCTGATGAATTTTTTCGGCAACAAGCATTTCTTTCTTCTGAAAGACAGATTCCAAGCACAGAACAATGTATTGGTTCTATACAAATCTATACCCAAAAGTGTTCGCTACCAATCTTAACAACAGTTGCATAAATTATGAAAGCAGAAATTCTTTTATGTTTGTAGACACAATATAAACAAACCTCTGTATCCAATAACAAACAGAAGCATAACTTCTTATTCTAATCTCTAAATATGACTAATGCCATGGAAGTATTCCGTAAACTGAGACGGGGGAGAAGGTACAAATACGACGAGTAGATCGATACAATAGTGGATGTTTTATTTCTTTCAAATCTAATTTATAAAACAAATATAATAATCCTACTTTTAGTTTTTACTACGTAAGATAGAGTCTATTCTAATATTTATTAATATTTAATTAATTAGTAATAATTGTGTATTTTTAAAGGCTATCAATTTTCTTCGCCAATATGAAATCATATTCACTTAACCCATTAATTTCGTGTGTAGATAAAAAAATATTTACTTTGTTAAAAACATTAAATAGTTCCGGATGGTGATCTAATTTCTCTGATTCTAATGCTATTTTTGTAATGAAACCAAAGGCTTGGATAAAATTTTTAAATTCAAAAGATTTACATAATTTATTATTCTCGATTTTCCAGTTTTTTGTTTCTTTTAATTTAGCTTCAACTTCATTATCGGAAAGTTTTTTGTAATTATTCAATTAAAAAATATGTAATCGTTTACTATTAATGTATTTTACTGTAATTGTTTATTATAGTAAAATACATTTTTTATAGTCTCTTCGTATGAAATTCAATTTTTGGTAATCGAAATATAAATAAAGCAGGTGAATACTCCTTCCGTATATGAGCTCAAGTAAGAAACCACATATGAATCTCGTGGTTACAGGACATGTAGATAATGGTAAATCTACAATTGTCGGCCATTTAATGGTTGACTTAGGAGTTATTGATCAAAGAACTATAGAACAATTTGCAAAGGAATCAGAAGCTACAGGTAAAGGTGATACTTTCAAATACGCATGGGTTTTAGATAGTATTAAGGACGAAAGAGATCGAGGAATTACCATAGATTTAGCTTTTCAAAAATTTGAAACTACAAAATTCTTCTTTACCTTAATTGATGCCCCTGGTCATAGGGACTTTATCAAAAATATGATAACAGGTGCCTCAGAAGCTGATGTGGCTATATTGGTTGTTTCTACAAAACCCGGAGAAACAGAGGCCGCAACTGAACCAGGAGGTCAAGCACGAGAACATGCATTTCTATGCAGAACATTGGGAGTAGGACAAGTAGTAGTTGCATTAAATAAAATGGATGATTCCAATTATTCAGAAGCAAGATATAATGAAGTTAAAGGAATAGCAGAAAAAATGCTGAAGATGGTAGGTTATAATACTAGTAAAGTAAATTTTGTCCCTGTATCGGGATGGAAAGGTGATAATTTAGCCAAAAAATCTGAAAATATGGGATGGTATAAAGGTCTTACTTTGTTAGAAGCACTAGATTCGTTTGATCCTCCAGAAAAACCAATTGGGAAACCTTTGAGAATTCCAATTCAAGATGTATATTCAATTACTGGTGTAGGTACTGTTCCAGTAGGCAGAGTGGAAACAGGTGTTGTTAAGGCTAATGATAAGGTGATAGTCATGCCTGCAGGAGTAACGGGAGAAGTCAAATCTATAGAAACTCATCATACCCAGATGAATTCCGCCGAAGCTGGTGATAATATAGGATTTAATTTAAGAGGAATTGACAAAAAATCTATCCATAGAGGGGATGTTATAGGTCATCCAGATAAGCCTCCAAGTGTAGCTAAAGAATTTGAAGCTCAAATAATAGTAATTCACCATCCTACTGCTATGGCACCAGGTTACACTCCTGTATTACATGCTCATACAGCTCAAGTCGCAGCGACTTTATCTGATTTTGTTGCCAAAATTGATCCTAAAACTGGTGGAGTATTGGAAGAAAAACCAAAATTTCTTAAAACGGGAGATGCAGCAATTGTAAGAATTAGACCAGTTAGACCTCTTGCAATAGAAACTTTCAAAGAATTTCCTGAAATAGGGAGATTTGCATTAAGAGATATGGGTACTACAATAGCCGCTGGAGTTGTTAAATCAATTACAGAAAAATACGAAAAGAAGTAAAAGTGAATTCTTACGATGCCCCAGGAAGCTAGAATAAAATTAACAAGCACCAATCTTTCTACATTAGAAGGTGTTTGTTCCGAAATAAAAGGAATAGGTGAAAAAAGTGGTATAAACTTAAAAGGTCCTTATCCACTGCCTACAAAAAAAATGAAAGTAGTAACAAGGAAATCTCCCTGTGGACAAGGAACAAATACATGGGATAAATACGAATTAAGGATACATAGACGAGTAATTGATTTAGGAGCAGATGACAAAGCTATTAGACAACTTATGAGATTGAGAATACCTGATGATGTTTATATTGAAGTATCTCTTACCTAAATTTTCTATTTTATACCTAACAAATAATCTTTGGAGTAGTTGTTCCCTAAAATTGGACCAAAATTATTAATTTGTAAAGAATATAAATGAATTTATTTTGGTCGGTCATATTATTACAATCTTTTTTATTATTACTATTTAATTTTAATCAAATTTTTGCGGAAGTATCTACAAACGATTTTAAACTATATCAAAATAAAAACCATTCTCTAGAATTAATGTATCCTTCGGATTGGACATATGTTGAATTTAAAGATCAATTTTCTGATAATGATCTCTTTATAATAACTAGTTTCATATCTCCATTAAAGTCTCCTGTAGATGCATTTCAGGAGTATTTTACTATTAAATTAAAAATTCTAGATCCAGAAGACACTTTCTCTAACTACTTTAAATCATATTTAGAAAAACTAAATAAAACTATGATAAATATAAAAATATCAAATATAGAGGATAGATCTAATATAAATAAATATATACAATATTCATTTTCTCCACAACCCGGGTTAATTATAATGAAGGATGAATATATATTTCTAAAAAATAATAATATATTTCATATAGAATTCACATCGGATAATAATGATTATAAAACATTCAAGTTATTGATTAATAAAATAATATCATATTTTCATATAGTTTAACAGTATATTTGATTTAGTATAAAAATAATTGAGGAAGAGTCTTCATACCGTGACCTTATCATAACGTTGGGAAACGTCCTCCCAATTAATAACATTCCACCAAGCAGAAATGTAGTCAGGTCGTTTGTTCTGATACTTGAGGTAGTATGCATGTTCCCATACATCACATCCTAAAAGCGGTATCAAACCGTCTGTTCTAGGACTAGTTTGATTTGGCATTGACTTGTATTCTACTTTATTGGTGGATGGATTATAAACAAGCCAACCCCAACCACTACCTTGAATCAAGACAGTAGTAGATGAAAATTTTTCTTTAAATTCGGAAAAACTTCCAAATGACGATTTTATTGCATCAGCAATAGAGCCAGTTGGTTCTCCTCCTCCGTTTGCTTTCATGTTATGCCAGAATATTCTATGATTATCAAATCCTCCTCCATTAAAGTTGATTGCACTTTTTTGATCAGCTGGAACTTGATCAAGATTGGATAATATTTCCACTATATCTTTTTCTTGAATATCAGTAGGACATTTCTCAAGTGCTGCATTAAGTTTATCTGTATATGTTTGATGGTGTTTTGTATGATGTATTTCCATTGTTCTGGCGTCAATATATGGTTCTAGTGCATCGTAATTGTACGGTACTGCAGGTAATTCATATTTTCCCATAAAGATATTTTTTTTTGTAATTATTAACCTTTATGCTATTTAATATTGTTTAAGATATTTACTAATTTACCTCTTCCTACTTTATTAGAGGGAAACGTATTTATTGAAATTTAAAATTCTATTTACTGCTTACTCATGGTTATTAATAAGGAACTGCTAGAAAAACGGAAAAAAGTATCAGAACATCGACCTAAATTTGTAAGACAAGAAAGCTGGAGATATGATAGGCTTGCAGAAAACTGGAGGAAGCCCAAAGGGAAAGATAATAAAATGAGACGACAAGTTTCTGGAGTCCCTCAATTAGTAAAAGTTGGATATAGAGGTCCAAAGCTCTGTAGGGGGCTTCATCCATCAGGATATACTGATAATTTAGTATATAATACTAATAATCTTCTATACTTAGATACCCAAAAAGATGCAGTAAGAATAGGTCATATTGTTGGAAAATTTAAGAGAAAACAAATTTTGACTAGAGCAGCTGAATTGGGATTTAAAGTTTTGAACCCAGGGAAAGACTCTAAACCACAAAACACGTCTCAAGGAAAGGAGAATGAATAGGTATTGGTTGTAAATCTTAAAAAGAAACGAGAATTAGTCGCTAGGATGCTAAATGTTGGTTCTAATAGGGTTAAATTTGAGCCTGATAAGCTAGATGATATAGCAGATTCTATAACAAGGGAAGATATACGATCTTTAATTAAAAATGGTGTTATATGGACATCCAAGCCCAAAGGGACTTCTCGAGGTAAAGCTAAAGCCAAATTGGAAATAAAAAAGAAACATGGAACCGGTGCTGGTTCTAAGAAGGGTCGTAAAACAGCAAGAACAGGAAAAAAAGAGTTGTACGTAAAAAAAATAAGAGCAATGAGATACCATTTGAAAGTATTAAAAGATAGAAATGATGTTAACCGTGAAATATATTGGTCATTGTATAAAAAAATTAATGGTGGTCAAATTCGATCCTTAACTCACTTACGAGATACCGTAAAAGATCGGAAATCACAAGAAGGGTTCAAAAGATAAATTAATAATTAATTGAGGCTGGGTCATAATTATTCCATTTTCATAACGAATAAAGCTAGTTTATTGGTGTATGATGTTTTGGTGTAACTATCATCCAAACCAATAAACTAGCGCAACAGAAGAGATCAATATCTATTCTA
>JANWKP010000019.1 GCA_025451315.1 Nitrososphaerales archaeon
TGAATTCGTTCCTCGATATTCATTATTAGTGGTTTATTTTAAGGTTTTAAACTTCCAACAGCAGATTCTAAAGGCTAACTTATAATACATTCATTTCTCCGCATTACTCATACATCATTCTATACAATGTTATCATAAATATTTGGGCAGAATTTGGAAATAGTAGATCGTTAAACGGTATTGGGTCTAGATTTTATTCTATTCCTGTAATACTTTCCCGTCTTAAATGTTTCAATAAAAAAACTTTCGGCTTTTATTGGGTCAATATTATCACTTCGCACAATTTAATTCACAAGTTTTTTCTTTAATTTGAAGGCATTTATGTAATCGACTGAATCTTGTAGAGCTTTTACTGAATCAGATAAAAGTAATGAGAACGTGATTTGTCTACAGAGGAATAGTACTTTCGGAATTTCACTCTGGTCTGCAACCAATGATTCTAACTCTTCAAAGGGTTCCTAATTTTTCTCAAAATCTCGATTAATAATATTTCTTCTATATAATAACCTAGTAAGTCTCGGGGTTCAACCCCATCTATACCAGGAGGGATTAAATCCGCTCGGTAATTATCTGGATGTTGGAGCACTTCCACTGTACTTTTGCCTTTAATCTTATTGAATGCCGTGCTTTCCCCTCATGAACCACCCTTACGTGCCTCTTTGCATTTGATTTCGATTAAATTTCTTACCGCAGCTATCGCATTAATAACTTTTATCTATCATGCAATAGGTTATCATGAACCAATTGAAATGTTACTCGGAGTGACTCTCTCCTTTTACTTACCGTAAGAATTACGGAAATATGGATTGGAAAAACAAAGTGATTTGGTATATAAATGAAAATAGTTTGAGTCATTTTTTGATCTAAATAGTAAGTAGACAAGTAATTACTAACGGATAAGTGGCATGGAAGTCAAAATGTTAGATCTACAGTCTTTAGGAGTCATTTGGATAGCCGGCCAGCAACTTAATCCATTATTAGTATATTAAATAAACCCGACATCCGTATTATCCATGTTTTTCCAATAGAATGAGGTCATTCACAAAAAAAAAACTAAAGACAAATTAGATTGTTATTCAGTCATTGTGTCAGGAAAAAGTAAAATAAAGTTTCCCGTTGACGCGAATTATCTTGAAGGAATACTAACTATACCAGAAAATGATATTGGAGGCATGGTAATTTTTGTTCACAGCAGTGGCAGTTCTGGACAAAGTTCAAGAAATGAATACCTTTCTAAAATCTTGAATGAATCTAGGATTTCTACACTTTTGATAGATTTGCTTTCTACGAAGGAATCAGATATTGATAATAATAAAAAAGAGAATAGATAATTCGTCATTGCCAATAACATTTTTTTGGATTATGAATGTTTGGATAACTTAATCCCTCTATGTGCTCAAGTCTTTCTTATTATTGATTCGCATTATGCATACTAATTCTTAATTATGGACCATTCTGTATAGTTATAGTATCCGCTGAATATTCTGCTACATTTTGACAACCTATGTAAAAAACTGTTCACTAAGATCGGAGATTCTCTTATTGGGGATTGGAGGTATAAAATAATACCCTCCACCAAGTGTAACTGTTGCCGGAATTTGTCCCCCAGGGTGACTCAGAGACGAGGATTCAGATGACGCAGCGTGACTCATATTAACAGAGGCTTCATGGCCCTTCGATATATTTAAAGCATCAGACTTGCCTGCATATAATTGGCTTCCTTTCTTTGTATATTCAGTCATGCGAAAAGAGGTATTTGTAGCACTCATTTTGGAATTTCTGTTAAAGATATCTTTCTTGGAGTCAAGGGGTGGAAAATTCTTGTTGCCGAGGAATTCTTTCTTAATATATTCAAATCCTTTCTCAATATTCCTCTGGAAGCAAATGAATAAGAGACCTGAACTAAACATACCAGTTCCCCCTCCCTCAACGTAAAGATAACCCCGTCTATAGATTAGGCTCCTTGCCGCACCCTGAGATTGCCTAGGATTAGATTTTCGAACATGACACCAAACGGGACATTCAATTTGAATATTCCTATACTGTTGTTGTTTGGGATCAAAAAATTTTCTATCTGGGTCCTTTTGCTCATCATACAATTTCTTCCATCTCTTGCGTGCTTGGTTTCTTATTAATGGATTTTCGGACAGCAATTCGGATCCTAGTTTTCGATCCTGTTCTTTAGACAAAGTCCCTAAGAAGAGACCGGTACCCTTACTTCGACCCATCAATCCTTCTTGCTCGTCGACACTCATAGTTCGCCATTTCTCAAGATCATGTTCAATTTTTTGAAAAACCATGTATGTGCCATCAGTAAACTTTTGGTCCTCGTCTTGAATGGTAGTCCATACTACATCATTAGACAGTCTCTTTGGGTTTGAGATGCCATCATTAAAGCCTAGTAGGTTTCTTCCATCAATTCGTTGAAATCCTGCATGCATATCAACAATCTCGGTCCAATCAGAGATTGCAGAGGATATTTCATTTGGTGTTTTTTGAGTGCCATTCCTTTTTTTTTGGTTGATATATCTAGTATTCTTAGTTGTATCAGGCTTATCGCTTTCAATTGGTTTGGCTGTAAAATGTTGAAATACCCAACGGTTAACATCTTCATGGTTTGAACCTAACTGAATAATGAAATCTGTTTGAAATAGTTTGTAAGGTTTTGTATCATAGAGTCCCATATGCATAGGCATTTCCTTTAGTTTCTGGGGATAATTTTTTGAGCTTATTTTTAATTTTTCAAAAAAGCCCTTACCGAATCCGACAGTAGCCGAGAAGTTGAAATCTGACAATTTTACCAATTTCATATCTCCATTCGGTAACAAGTTTTCAATCTTAATAACTCCACTGTCCATCTCATCCAACATGGTACAAAGCTGTTTTAGTCCCCTTCTTACCTCATCTATATTGCCCTTATCAAGGACGGATTGGGAAATATCAAATCTTATTATAAGTAGTTGTTCTTGTTTTCTAGCTGAAGGAAATTCAATACCTGCTTGTCTTCGTTTTTTCGCTATATATGATTTTTCAAGCATTGATAAATTCGATTTTTCAGTATCCCTGTCTTGGTACCAACTCACATTTTATTGTTGTATAGGTGATACTTAAAAGATTAGAAAAACTTGTAAAGCTACCCATTCCTACTAACCCTGCCCCCATATCAACAATAACTGCTAATTCAAAATAATGTTATTTCAAATGATTTTAGATTCTAAGACATCCAACACAACTCTTAGTAGTCTAATTATCAATATGGAACTAGTTGCTCTTTTGCTATTTTATGGAATTTGTATTGTTAAGAAGCATTTGGTTGCAAGTCTAGAAGAAATCAAACGGTTTAAAGATTAATCTAGAATACATCTTCATAAAAATTGATGAATGAAATATTGAATTTTAGAGTATCATCAACAAAATTCCATTAAAACATTCGATTCTAAATCCCTAAGATTTAAAAAAATTAATCAGTTGGTTGCTGGATGAATTAGACATTCATAGATTACTCATTTGGCCTAGAACAAAGATGTTGTGAGCATTTGGCTGAATCTAATAATTTATTACATCTATTTACTCCCTTATGCTAGAATACTCATAGCCCTGATTCAATAATTTTTGGTTAATCCGTACAACCAAAAAGTCATTAATCTTGCAGAATTATGACAATAGAGTAATAATTATTCAAAATTCATGAAAAGCATGTAAATTGAGGAATTCAGTAATCTATGAGTTAATTAAACTCTAGTTCTGAGATATTTTCTTTCGTTGTAGAATATATTTGAATATTACTAGCGGCAATGAAAAATATGGCTTCCATTTACAAGTTGAAGCAAATGGAGATAAGAACTTCTAAAAAATAACTCAATCAATCAGTCTTAATCCAAGCGCTATTTGAGAGAAAATGATTATTTCTTCTTTTATTTATGAAAATCAAAATAATGCATTTGAAGGGTATAGGTCGGTAATTAAGTCCAAACGGGGCATTTAGCTATAATAACCTTAATTAGAAGAGTGTACGATACTGTAGTAGAAACGAAGTGAAGTTTTAGTTTTTGAATATATAAAATTTGGTGTGTTAACATGGATGAATAATTATCTGGTTCACTTTTGTTGTTAAACCTAAAACGAGGTTGTTAGGCTTTAGTGAGGTTAATAAATAGTTACCAACGAATAATGTGGTATGGTAGATACCTCCACCGCCCAGGTCTTTGAAGAATCAGAAAAACCCTATGAAAAGACAATGGGCGAATGGACAGTCCTTTGGTGGAACTGGGCCATGAGTATTCCTAAAGAAATAAATCCCATAGTTGACGAAATTGGACGCTATTCTCATGTTGGTCAACGAAACAATGTATGGTTTTTGGCGGGCAGATTTGGTAGAGAGGATAATAGATTTCCTCACCGCCGATGCTCTGTACCATTTGGCATGTCCATACTCTTTCCTGTTCTAAATTGCGAAGCAAATCGTGTAGAGTATCCCTACTTGGAGAATGATGAAGACCTGATCAATAAAGTGTCCGACGATATCGATACCATTATTAAGAATATTTGTTTGCTGGACGGAAAAATATTGCCTTCTAAGAGAATCAAATCAGACCCTCGAATATTTGATCTAAACATTTGTGTTGAAAATGCGATGGATTTAAAATATAGCGGAGTTACAAGAGCTTCATCTGATGGATATTGGGTATTCCTGAAGTCGCTTTCAAAAGGTGAACACTCTCTTGAATTTGAAGGATCATGTGAGGAAGGAAGGCTATGTGCCGGTGCTACTTATAATCTCATTGTAGAGTGACACAAACCGAATTTAACTATCAAAATACTATTGGCTCAATTTTGGACTTTAATTACGATCCTAATTATTACTGTTAGCAGGCAAATGGAAGGCGAGTAAGTTGACCCTTAAGCCGATAATCTCAGCGCTAGTTCCTACGTTTTATTGGGATGAGCAAACAAATTGAAAATATCATCTTATTGCATCAAACTTAATTGAGAGATTTCACCATTGCAACTACATAGTAATTTTAAAAGTAATCTCAATTAGTTAGTCTAAAACTGTTCAAATAAAATCGTGACAAATCTATATGTTAGGTAATCTGTTCTTTAAGATAGAGACAACCTTTTCATCATCTATCTGATCAAAATTGACATAATAATCTTCAACTGTTCTAAAATTATTTGGAGAGAGTATGTATTCTAAGGCATCAACTTCTCTTGCCAATTGCAAAGTAATTTGACTTGGAATGATAGGAACAGCGACAAGTATCCTGTGAGGACGAAATTTTTTTACATATCTTGAAGCCGCAATTAACGTAGCCCCCGTATTTGAACCATCATCAACAATAACGACCAATTTATTCTCTAGCCTCGTATTTTTGCAATATGGTTTATACAGATCCAGTTTACGTTTAAGTTCCCGATTTTGAAAGGCTATTTCTTGATCCAAAAAAACTCGTGGAACTTTGGATGAGGACGGGACAAGATATATCAAGTTATCTAAATCGAGCGCACCAATAGTTTCTTCGGAATTGTAAGGACTCCTTAATCGCTGAATAAAAATAACATCCATCGATGGTGAATTTATCTTATCTACGATCCCATCAGCCACCATCACCCCACCCCGAGCAATCCCAAGAATTATTGAATTATCTATGTTTTTGTGCTTCTTTAGGATTTCCCCTAGTAAAAATCCAGCACGTCTTCGATCATGAAATTTAATAATGAGATTCAAATTGAAATTATTAAGAAATGAACCAAATGATTTTTGTTTATGTGAATTCAAAAAAATAAGATTCTTTTCCGATACATGAGCTTTAAGCCATTCAAGGGAAATATTTGACAATTCTTCCAAATTTCCAGATTCTTCAAAGTAATGAGATGCCCCTCTTATGATTACTAATTCCTTTAAGCTAGTTCCTATCATTAGGTCTAGAACGTTTTTACTGTCCCTCATAATTGGTACGTCCAATTCTCCAACTATGAACAAGATAGGTATCTGGATTCTCTGAATGGTTTTTGATGGAATCAGATCAACTCTGCCTCCCCTAGAAATTATGGCAACAATCTTGGAATTACTTAGAGAAGATTTTATAGCTGCGGCTGTCCCCGTACTAGAACTAAAATATACTATTGGATATTCTCTGACTAAAGAATTTTTTAACACTGAATTTGTTATTTTTGTTAATCTCGATGAAAGGAAATCGGTAGCAAATCTGAATTTCCTTGTAATGACGTCAATTTCTTTTTCTTTTTCTGTTAAAAGATCAATCAATAACGTAGCGAACCCATTATCATTAAGAAAATTGGCTAAATATTGATTGCGTCTGCTAAATCTACTACTACCACTTCCATGGACAAATATAACCAAAGCTTTCGAGTCAGGTGGTACGTCTAAAAATCCATTCAAATTGTCATGCAACAATTCAATCTTGACTTCTGGCATATGATTTCGATATTCTAAGTACTGTTTTAATAATTTACTATTATCATAGCACCAGACAAATTTGGGGATATATTAACTTGAAAGGGAAGATTGATAACTATAGAATTTCATATTTCATATTTACTTTCTTACACGAAATATGTGTCTGATAATAGTCCCTGAACGAGTGTCTCCTACCCTTGGATAATTATTTAATCTCTCAAAACGATCATGCTTGTATCTCTGATGTCTTATACGGGCTATGTTCCGTGATCAATGTAATCCATTGTTCTCAGAATCTAAGCAAGTTTGTAGCACCATCATCTGATCATAAAAAACAATTCTACCCTCACCAATGGAATTAAAAACCCCGAGTCGATGTCGACTAATTACATGCTAATTTCTAACACAAATAAAAAAAATTTTGATCCTTCAAAAGCCTGATTTCGGCAAATATTTGAAGAATCTGCTCCGACATCAAAAAAATAGTGTCATCCCTTTCCTTTAGTTTTGATCCTAACAAACATCTGTTACTTTCTTCTCTTTTCCATAATCTCATAAATCTTTTCTATCAAGTTTGTTTTGATAATTTACTTAGATGTCCGATGATCGACTGCCTTCAGATAATCCTCCAGTATTTCCGATTCTTGTGGTCAGTAGGATAAGTCTGTAACACCGGTTGAATGATTCATAAGAATCTCAATATTTATGGATTTCATGCCTGTCAACTCACATTATGTATTGAAAAATTTTCTGAACCCATGATCACTGGCAAATTCATGTCTTTTCTATCCTTTTTCTAATGTGAACCTAATACCTTGTGCCCTGAGAGATCGCTCTATTAAACTTTATACTCCTGTATGATATAGTCGTTTTGAAATTGAAACAAGACCTCTGGGTCCACCTGATAGTGTAGTTACATCTCATAAAATTCTTAGAATCCAACTTTGTTGGGTAATTCTCTCACCACACTTTTTCCTAAATTCTATTCATTCCATTATAACTGAGTATGACTCAGGAGTTAAGAAAGAAAAATAGTGTTCGTCAATATTGGGATAAACCATTAACTTACCATCCACTAATTTTCCATCTCGATGAATCGGTTGAATGTGTTTTGCCTTAAAGTCATCTCATGCCGCTAACCGCATTCCAAAGGATGTCATTGTTTTTACAATCATAAAAATCCTGCGATCTGGATATTGACTAATTTTTTGAACTTCTTCAACTGTTAGTGCTCTATCTTCAACGTACGTTCTTTCTTTAGATAATCCCGTAGTAATTTTCTACCTCTTCATGCTAATTTCTGACATTTCACAAAGTAGTTTTATGGGCCTTAGATAATTATGTAAATTCGCAACAACGATCTCCTTATTTTGAATCCGACTCTTTTGATGTAATACAAACTTGAATATTGAGTTGAACGCAAAGTTGAGATTGTCTATACTTCTTTGGATAAAATAATTCATTCGTTCTTCCAAACTGCCGGCTAGGACAGAGATGAAATCAAAGAATATCACCAAACGACATCGGTATTTATCTCTAGTCCGATCAGATCTTTTGTCTTTATAAACAAAATGTAGCATTCGATCTCGTTAATATTCCCCACAAACACCCATAATATTATAATGAAGAGGAACGTATTTTAGCACTGTTATTTATTTGGACCGTGTGGGATTAATATTGATATCGATATTAAACGCGAATTTTCAATTCTCATTTGAGTATTAGGCGATCCAATACGAGTAATATTGATATATTTTACTTGTCTCTAAGACGTAAATTAGGTGTACGGGAACTAATAGACTTTCCTTGTGAGTTACCCAAACAGGTGAATCAGACAAAACTACCGACAATAATGAATAAGTTTATCACAAGTACCAAATTATATTTTACTAAAATTTATTTTCATTAACATCAAATCAGAGTAATAAAAGATATTAGAATATTTCTTGTTTTATCAAAATTAGATAGTCTAAGAAAATAATACTTTTGGTAGAATTTGTGGATATTTATTAATTATTGAAGGTACCAAAGGTTTTCCGAATTTTAATACGGTATTCGCTTTTATTGCTATTGAAATGCAAAGTTTGAGATTAATCGTGTTTTGTTTGGGAGTAATCATATTCATATCAAAAAAACTTGTGTTATAGATTTTATGATTTGTAGTAATATATCTGACTCCACTACTCCTTAGATTACGATTATAGATAGTCGTTATAATAACAATACTTATTGATGACCTGTATATGGATTCTTTTTACCGACTGATATTTTTCCAGTTATTAAATAACGTATAACTCTAAGAGATCTTTGCATATCACCATTATGTATTAATTCTTTTTAAGCTTTGCTCTAATGATCGATACCCAATTATTACAGTTATTAACCATTTGAGAGAGAAATCGGTTAAATAAATTCAATCATATTATTATTTGTCTTATATCGTATCCCTTTACCACATAAGAAAGGTATTTTACAAGATCTTCTAATAAGATTTTGAGACTCAGCACAGGCCTTTCGATCCCACTCTCCTAATTTTAGATATTAATGGAGTAGATAAGATGTTAAGATGCATTTTATAGTTAGTTTGCAGATTTGTGGATATCTAGTTCAATTTCTATGGTTCATGAATCATCCAATGATTATCGGGATCCTGGCATGAAATTGAAACTGACACAAGGTACCTTTCCCTCGATTTTTAAAAAAATTTGCTTATTTTTGCGTATCCCGAATCGAGACCTAGGTTATTTAGATCAAACTTTTAAATTGGTACTTCGCGAATCAAATTTTTTAATTCATCATTATCGACATCATTATTTGGATTAGTAATTTTTATTCTCATTTGACCGGAGGGATAATAAAAATTCCACCTAATAAAGTAAAAGGTCTTCTGCAGATTTTTAATAGATTTACCTCATTATCAGAGTCCACATAAAGAACTTCTGTGTTCATTTTCGTCTTTGTTCACAAGCATTTTTAATTCACTATTAAGATGATCTACAAATTGTGTAGCCAATTCCTTTCATGCTTTAGCTTACAATTATTTAACCTACATGGAAAGTAATCGTCGAAACTTTCTGTTCTGTCCTTGATGTACTACATCGTTTTTTCTATCAGGATTTTCTCCAAAGAGGAATGGATATGGTGATCGAGTTTCAGAAATTTACAAGCTTGTGAATACCATGTTCCACAGTCCGTTGATACAGGGTGTCTTCGAGTCCTGACTAAATCAGCAATAAATATTTCTGTCATTACCATATTTCTTTCTTTTGATATGTTTAGTGCGAGAATTAGTCTATTATCAGGCTCCATAGCAACCCAAATCCAGATATATTGAGAACCAACCTTTATCAGTGTCTCATCAATAACTTACTCTGATATTTTTCCCCTTTGATATGATCACTTTTGTGGATGGTACTTTTGAATCCAGTTCCAAATCGATACTGAGTTTCGTTTGACAAGGAAAGCAAGTCTTTATGAAATTTGTCCTAAGGATAAGCCTGAAAAATTACAAATACAAACCATAGCAAACGTACTTTGAAGGTATTCTGCCTCTGTTAATCACATATGAGATGGTGCATCTTCAATCTAAAAGATTTTTCTTAGTGAGCAGAGTCTAAATTTCTGTTAGTCATAAATAGAGATGGAGAATTTCAAGCTTCAAAATGCTTTATTTAAACAGCGCTCAATAAAAATCCCTACTTATAATTTAAGGGCGCTCAAGCGTTGGAAGCCCGTTCTATCCTACCTCAATATGATATTTAGCGCTCTCTATTTGGCAATTATTATTAATAGTACATCCTATCAATCCACCGCTGAATTCGATTAAATGAGGACCTTTCTCTAATGGTTTCAAAAACACCCAATAGCCGTCTGAAACTGCCTGAGTTGGACCTTCAGATCTGCCAAACATATTCTTTTCTGGGAAAGTCACGTTGAACACTCCCGAGTGTACCCTATATTTTATCAAATCAGATATCGGAACTCCGTCAATAGTTGCTTTCAATACCCTTCCATCTATGTTATCTTCGTCTGATTTGGCACAATCATGCAAACCTTCCTCTGTTTTTATCGCTTCATTTTCTTTGTATGAACATTCTCCTGTGTAGGCTGGAAAAAACAAGGCTTTTCCCTCAGGCACTTTGCATTTAACTTCTTTGAACCCCCCTCCTGTTCCTGTTAGATAAAATACATCCTTTGGTTGATCTGAATCACATTTTTCTCCAGTTTCATCGAATACTGGACTTTTATCCGTTGGAAAAGAAATCACCCATTTCCACCATTCCTGGGTCCAGTCCGCATATTTCTTACCATAAGGACTTTCATCTGTTCCAAAGACATTCGGATTCAAATCATCCGCAAATGAGTTATTTATGGAGGGCAATGACAACATAGCTACTAGCGGGCCAATAATCACCATCCACTTGTTAATGGAGGGTATGTTATACATGGTTCTCAAAGAAAAAATTAAATGGTTCATAAAGTAGCAAACTATTTGTAGTATAAATGCATTTTAAACCCATTAGGAGAAGGAGACTGTTTGGTCGGATTCCGCAACATTATTTCTATGCATGTTTATTATATCAATGAGGTTATCGGATGAAGTCAAGGGGAGAATTGCTATTTGTAAAAAAATTCCTAACGTGGCTTTCCTATGACAAAAGAACGCTAGGTTTGATATGTTTATTATTTATTGTAATAGTAATTGATACTTCGTATGCGAGATTATACGATCTTACCACTAAACTTTCAAATTTGGAAATGAAAACTGTTGTCTTTATAGCAATTTCTGCAATCTCTCTTGCAGGACAATATCTATTTCTAGTTCGGGTAAACCATAAAATAAAGAATGCATATTTAAAGAAAATTCGACTCGCTATGCCGCTCTCCATCATCCCCAAAGTACTTCTTGCTGCTCTAAGTGTAATATTTATCATAATTAGCTGGCAATTGATAGTAGAATCAAAGTATACTACTATACTAGTCGTTTTAGTAATAACTTTATCCTACAGCACTTCTTCGGTGCTTCTTGGTTTACTTGCGTATCGATTTTTTTTGTGGATCAGGTCCAATAGAGATATTGCTATTATTGCCTACGGACTTGCATCTGTTTTGTTAAGTGCTAATGCCATAATAACTGCAGTTTACCTTAATACAATATTAATTACTATAATGCCGGATATCGCATACCCTTATGCAGGTGGAAGCTTGCTATATATCCCGCATGAAGTTTACTTCCTTATTTTGGAACATGCATTCTTCTATTCTTACATATTCTCATTTATATTAACCTGGATAGCCACGGTAACACTTTTAAAAAATTATTCAAAAACAATCGGAAAATTAAA
>JANWKP010000020.1 GCA_025451315.1 Nitrososphaerales archaeon
ATAGAGGATCTAAAACTTTATACTGCTTCTATAGATATAAAGATCGACAAATTTAGCACTTTTAGACATTTATTGGTTGATTACGAGACCATAATAGAAAACTCTATCATATTAAAGGAAATTTCAAAATTCCTTGAAATTCATTATCCTTTCATCAATGTAGAAAAAAAATTCTCAACTGTAGCCAAAGACGTAGTGGGTGGAATAACAGTAGATTGGAGAAATGATAAAAATGAGGATTGGGTCTCCAACTCCAAAAAATATAAAAAAATTGTCAAAGACAGTATATACAAAGTCTTCAAAAAAGCCAAACTAATAAAAAATGTATCTAACAATAATTTTGACTACTATTTTAAAAAATTCTTTATACAAGAGTATACCACTCACCCTTTCATTGATATTTATGGTACAAAAACCAATAAAGGAGATGCCTATGATTGTGTGGCTTCAGAAATATTTGATCTAAATAATGGTATTGGGAAGATATTGTATCTAGGAGATTCAGAAAATGACAATCCTGCTTTTAGGAAGGCTGATATCTCTATTGGGATAAATTCAGATATCCGACTTAGACCTGACTTGACATGTAAATACAGATTAGACTATCAAGACTTGCCTAATTTTTTGAGAAAATTATCTCAAAATAACTTTGAATTTCACGTATCTTTGTTGACATAAATTGAGAACACAATCAGTATCATGTTTATTTAGAAATTTCAGGTTTTTGACTTGATTAAAGAATTAATAGATATTTCAATTCTGAGTATGGGCGCAATAGGAGGAGTCCTAATTAGATACAAGATCACATCCTATCCTGAAATATATGGTATCATGGGATCAAACGTTATTATTGTTAACATAATTGGAAGTTTTATTTTAGGAGCTTTTTCAATTATTTTTGCTTATTATAACTTGGATACAAAATATTCACTTCTTATTGCAATTGGATTTTGCGGGTCATTAACTACCATGTCATCTTTAGCATTGGAAAGTACTATTATGATTGAGAACAGAGAGATCTTGAATGTGTTCATAAATGTAATAGCAAATGTGTCTTTCTCAATATTGTCTTTGGTTGGTGGCAGAATTTTATTAACAATACTTTTACTGTGATAATATATGACGTTTAAGAAAATGATCTGTTTAACCATCCGAATGAAAAAAAATGATGTAGTTGATGGTAAAAGGATGGAAAAAAGGATCATTGATTTGTTGAGCGAAGCCAATATTCTCGGTGCAATCGTCTGGCTTGGCGTAGATGGATTTGGTAGAAGAGGTAAGTCGACAGTACATTTAGAAGGACTCATGATAAATCAACCAATGATGATAGAATCAGTGGATGAGAGAGAGAAAATAGAACCACTATTAATACCATTAAAAAGACTAATAGGTGATAATGGATTTATTACTATTCATGAAGTAGACGTGGTGTAATACACTACTATGTAATTAAAAAATTTTAGTTCGATTTATTGCTAATTCAATTACCATGATTGTTACAATTCGGAGTGGTTGTAGATCGGACTAGATTCTAGTATCGTTGTCGAATTGATAATGAATGAAACAAAAATATGATGCTTCTATAGTCTTTATCTAGGAGCATAAAATATTATTGCAGCACCTGCAAGAACAATTATTCCTCCAATGATCTCATATCTATCAGGCTGTTTTTTATCTATCAGTAAACCCCAGATAATTGCCATAACTACGAATATTCCACCGTAAGCTGCATATACCCTACCAAAATTAGAGGGTTGAAATGTTGGAATTATTCCATAAATAAATAGAATGACTCCTCCAATTAATCCAAATGTTAATTTTTTTCTTTCTCTTAACCACAACCATACAAGATATCCACCACCAATTTCTAGAAGCGCAGCAACTACAAACAGCCCGAAAGTCGACATAATTAGTGCAATATTGTAATCAGTTGGAGGAATCGATTCCAATCTTTTCTCCTTCTTTTCGTGGATAATAGAATATGATAATTACGCCTATCATCGCAATTATCGTGCCTATTATATCAAATGTATCAGGAACTATTCCTTCAAAAAAATAACCCCAGCCTATAGCCATTATAATAAAGATACCCCCATACGCTGCATAGGTTCTATGAAAATGAGTCTTTTGAAACGTCGGTACAATTCCATACAGAAATAAGACGAGCCCTCCAAACACTCCTAAAATCCAACTATAGCTTTCTCTTAACCACAACCATACAAGATATCCACCACCAATTTCACATAATCCTGCTAGAAAGAAGAAAAAAACAGAATAAAGGATCTCTTTATACTTTATTCGCATTTTCTCGTTGAAGGATATTTGATATTTTAAGCTATCTACATCATGTTATTTTCTCTTCTCAGGATATTTGATATTTTAAGCTATCTACATCATGTTATTTTCTCTTCTCAGGATATGCTGAAATTAGATAATTACTTTCATCTTGAATTATCATGCCTTTTATTATTCAATAAACAACTGTTTGTAATTCTGCGACAAACAGTATACAAGGTTAAAATCAAATACCTATTGAAACCAATCTTGGTGTAATTTGATAATTCGTAAGAAAAGCGGTAGCAATTATGTCCGCATCTCCAGATGTAGAAATTATTACAAATCCGATTGAAGAAATTTTACATAGCCCAGAAATAGGAATAATATTAGAGTATATAATACAATTGTATATTATCAGCCGTCATAATTTAGTTTTCAAGTTTAGAATAATTATTTATTTGACCATTTTCTCATCCATTGCAGTAGATTGATAATCGATTCTACAAGTTCTTGACCTTTATGAGTAAGTCTATATTCTACTCGCGGAGGAATCTCATTATAGGATTGCCTGTTCAAAATACCACTCTTTTCCAATTCCTTTAATCGTATTGTGAGAGTCTTACTGCTAAAACCTTTCATTGACCTTCTAAATGTTAGGTATCTGACAGGGTCAGTAGAGCAGCAAAGGGGAATCAATATTTCTAGCGTTCCTCTCTTAGTAATTATGTTTCTTAATTCAGATGTTTCTTTCATTAGATCTTCCACATCATAACCATAGAAATTACAAGAATTATTTTCCTGGAGTATGGGTAGCTTACCTGATTCCAATGTGGCTTTATTCAGTATGTTTTCCTTTAGTTTCCCTGACTTCACTTACTTTACCATTTTACTCTTACCAACTTAAATAGTTTCTTTTGTAAACCATACCTATGAATAAACAATTACGATTAAAGGAAAAGATTAAAGAACAATATGGAAAGATTGCCCTCAGTGGAAACACCGAAGCTTGTTGTATGCCTTCTTCTGACTGTTGCAGTACAACAGATATAACTTTCTCTCCATTAACCTCTTCGAAAGCTATTGGATATGATTCTGAGAAATTAGCTTCCATTCCTGAATCATCAATTTTAGGTGTAGGTTGTGGTAACCCTACAAAATTTGCTCATATTAAAGAGGGTAACACAGTGGTTGACTTAGGCTCCGGAGCAGGCATTGATGTCTTTTTGACGGCTAATATTGTAAAAGAGACTGGCAAAGTCATTGGAATCGACATGACAGAAAATATGCTTAATAAAGCCAGAGAAAACGCAAAAAAACATGGTTACAAAAATGTTGAATTTAGACAAGGAGATATTGAAGAAAACATTCCAGTAGAAGGTGATTCTGTCGATGTGGTAATAAGCAATTGCGTTATTAACCTTACTTCCAATAAAGTCAATACCTTCAAGGAAATTTATAGGATATTAAAACCAAATGGAGATGGAAGAATGGTAATATCTGACCTAGTTACATCTACAGAAATTAATGAAAAGTCTGTGAGTATAGAAAACTGGTGTAGTTGTATTGATGGCGCATTAACAAAGGCTAATTACATTGACAGTATTAAAAGGGCCGGTTTTACAAATGTTGTAATATTATCTGAGCAGCCTTATATGGAATTAGACGATAATACTGAGAATAATAAAAGACAAATAAGCAGTATTTCAATTAGCGCAGTTAAGCAGTAGGGGACTAAAATGAAATTTCCATTTGGTAAAAAATCCTCTGAGAGTACCAAAAATATAATCCTATTTGTATGTGTGCAAAATGCAGGAAGAAGCCAAATGGCTGAAGGTTTCTTTCGAAAATACGCGCCTAAAGGTTTTGAATCGCAAAGTGCAGGGACCGTCCCGACTTATGAAATCAACCCTCTCGCAGTAGAAGCTATGAAAGAAGTTGGAATAGATATCAGTAACCAAAAACCCAAAGATTTAACAGAAGACATGATGCGAAATGCAACAAGTATCGTCAACATGGGTTGCATGGATGAAAAATTCTGTCCTGCATTATTTGTGCCTAAAGTCATAGATTGGGGAATTGAGGACCCTAAAGATAAGCCAATAGAAAAGGTAAGAAAGATAAGAGATGAAATCGAGAAACGGGTCCTAGAAATTATAGGTACCACTCAAGATAACAAAATCCCAATTTAGGACTAGCAATTTCTATCTCGATTCACTGTATATTCATATAATAAATGGGCATCATGTCAAAGCAATCTATCCTTGAGTCTGTAAGTAAAAGGTTTACTTCAAATCAAAAGAAGTTTATTGTTGAAATTATGGGTACATTTATCGTTGTCGTTTTGGCTACAGGTGTAGTTGTTATTGATGCAAAACTACACGGGGCTTTAGGTATTCCATTTATTGCGGTTGCTCCATTCGTAGGAGTTGCCATCGGTGTATATTTTTTTGGAAAAATCTCAATGGCCCATTTCAATCCTGCAGTATCATTAGGTTTTCTTATTACTAAACATATTACAAAATTTCAATTGTTGCTATACATTGGTGCAGAAGTGATTGGGGCTCTACTAGCAAGCTTATTTGTAAAATTGATAATAGGAAACGAAGCGAATTTGGGAGCTAATGCGCCAAATTACTCTTATCCATTGCCTTTAATATTTGGAATAGAAGTTTTAGCATCATCTCTTTTAATGGCCGTAATATTGACCGTTGTTTATACAAAAGGCTTGAAAGGTTTTGGTCCCATAGTAATCGGCGGAATAGTGGGGTTGGATATCTTGTTTTTAGCTTTTATATCTGGGGCATCCATGAATCCAGCTCGCTCATTGGCTCCAGCCATATTTTCTGGAGTGTGGATTAATTTATGGCTATACTGGACCGCTACATTTGTTGGTACCGCCTCAATATCTTTGTTAGCAAGGAAATGGTTTAGAGGAAACTTGAATATTTAAACCAAGTAAGAAATCACTTGTTAAATAACAAGCAGATGAATCAGTATACTTACTAAATATTAATGCGCCTACCTTCTGATTTTAAAAACCACTTATGGCATTCATATTTATCCTACAATACGATGTAAAATTCATAGTTGATTGCCAGTAAAGATGAGGTCAAAGAAGTCTGGAGTCGGGGAGATTATAGAAGTAGGGGGCAATTTTTTCCACCAGTATCAGCTTATCTTACAAGACTTCTAAATTTGCAAGCAGAGGAATCCGTTTTAGATGTAGCATGCGGTTATGGTAATACTGCTATAACTGCTCGGATGATGGGAGCAAAAGTATCTGGTATTGATATTACACCAAAGCATATAGCCTTGGCAAAAGAAGAAGAAAAAATTGCAGGTATCAGTGGGATAGAATGGGAAGAAGCCGATGTAGAAGACTTGCCATTTGCAGATGAATCTTTTGATGTTGTATTATCAACCTTTGGTCATATTTTTGCACCCCATCAAGGGTTAGCTGGTAAGGAAATGGTGCGCGTCTTAAAGAAAGGGGGACGATTAGGTTTTACTAGTTGGCCCCCAGAATTGGCTGTCGGAAAACTTTCAGAGGTTGTTTCTAGATACAACCCGTTTCCAGCTTCTGAAGCATTCTCTCCTTACAATTGGGGCATTCCTGAGAAAGTTAAACAACTTTTACCAGGAATCGAAGAAATGTACTTTGAAAGAGACACTATTAATATTCCAATTTTGAGCCCAAATCATTATTGGCATGATACTATTACCAAAGCCGGTTTTATGATTCAAGTTTTCGAGGCCTTACAGAAACAAAATGATGAAGAGAAAATAGAATTATTTAGAAGAGAGTATACTAAGACTTTGGCGCAATTTACCTCAGATAATGTATTGAGAATGGGATATCTTGTAGTAATGGCGAAGAAGTAACATTTCTATGCTCAGCCAATATATCTGTCACATTGACTATCTTTGAGAATTTGAACCTTCCTAGGATAAAAAATGGGGAATAACTCAAACACTATTTTTCAAGGATGTTTGGCTACGACAGCATATCACGCCATATTTATTACCACTACTATTTCAAACACGATTTTAAAATCCTCAATGATTTTCATCAATGCTTATTCAAGGATACAATATTTATTAATTGAAATCCATTAAAGTTTGAATATTCTCTTACAACTTTTTAATCAATAAAAGTTCGACTTTATGACCCGAGGATTTGATGTTACTAAATGCATAATTACCAAAGACCCTTTACTTCTCTTTGAATGGTACAGATTTCTATACCATTAGATGATTCAGATGATAGACTTCATGGAGAATTCTTTATTCCAAAAACAGCTAAAGGTCTAATAGTATTTGCTCATGGAAGTGGAAGCAGCCGTGCTAGTCCTAGAAACCAATTTGAATACATTTACTGACCTCCCAGGCTTAGACCATTTTAGTTGGTACTTCTTTACGATGTCAAGCCATTCATCATATCTCCCCAAAAATTTAGACAATGATGCAAGTGCTTTCATCGTGTGAACTTTAGAACCATGGGTTAAATTTAGAAGGACCCGAGCATTTTTAGTCTCGAGTATCTGGCAATATCTTTTCGCATAACCTACCTTATTTCTTACACTGTGCTTTCTCTGGCCTTCATTTATGAGGTAATTCCTAAAATCTAACCATAGATTTGAATCATTAAAGATTGCCGGTAATCTTACTGAATTTGGTAAGATATTTTTACTATTGTCAATTTGTCCTTTGTCGATATTCTCCAGAGTTTCCGCATTACAATTTACATTAATTCTCTCTGATTTTTCTAATTTTTCATTAAAATTACATGAATTATCTGTATTTTTCTCAGAATTCAAAATCACCGATGCTCCGGCCGGGATTTGAACCCGGGATCTGCGACTCGAAAGGCC
>JANWKP010000021.1 GCA_025451315.1 Nitrososphaerales archaeon
CAAAACCAAACCCAAAACCAGACATCGTCTCAGGCTGCATCACAAAACGAAACTATGGCCACTGTGACTGACAAACCTCAAACGGTAATAGCAAACCAAACTACTGTTCCGGCTGAGCAAACGACAGTAACAGTTAATCAAACAACTGAACCAATTAAAGATCAATCTCAATTACAACCGCTACAAAACCAGACTATATCTTCTCAAACTGGAAATCTATCTAATATAGAGAATAAGACAATGGTACAACCAACTGGACCTGCAACCACAGTTATAGCGAATAAGACAACAGTCCCGTTCAATCAAACTACTATAGGTATGGATAACACAACCAATTCACAAACACCATCAGCAGGACAAGCTCAACAACAACAAGCTCAACAACAAAATCAATCAGGACAAGCTCAACAACAACAAGCTCAACAACAAAATCAATCTAAAGGTCCTATAGAACAAATGGGAGAGTCTTTAAACAAGATGATAGGCGGAGGCAAATAATCTTATACTTATTTCTTACAATTCGTTAGCATTTATTCAATACCGTTTTTCATTATTTCATCAATTTGTAAACAATTAATTATATTAGTTAAGTTGGCAATTTGCACGCACTAGGAGAAGAACGAAGATGATGTTATACATCAAATTTCATGCTATCGACTATAATGTAGAGATGGAAAATAATTAGAATAACTAGAAATCGACTTGTCCATATAGAAGTAGACTAATTGATATCAAGTAACAGAACAAGGCTTGCTATCTGAAATAGATGCAATAATATTTGATGTTTGGAAAATGTATGAATTCATAATAGTCAGACAATTAATTGTTACCCGCGTCAATCAACTACATGGGATGTGTAAATTCAACAGCGATTAACGATGTTTATAGTATTTTCTAATTTCTGCATGATATTACCAACAGATACATCATCCAGATAACTGATAGTACATGTATATAAACTATTATTAATAAAGTTTCTTGGATATGCTTGGAACACTTTGGACAATTATTTTGATTATAATAGCAATTATCGTTATAGTAGTTTTACTACGATTCCTTTTTGGAATATTAGTTATAGCTCCTGTAGGGATGGAATTCGTTAAACCTGGCACAACTACCGATATAGCATGGTCAATAGTTAATGGCATCTAGTTAGTTGGCGAAATGGCACCTGGGTTAGAACACCTATTGTAGAATGTTACTAAGATTAAATGGTTATAACATACCGTATTTTGTATTCTATTTGCTACCATAGTCAATAGTGTTATCTGGTTCATTATCTCGATGATTGTCGATAAATATTATCAGCATTATATTAGATCTAGAGATGAAATGATTCTTCTTAAAAAATATACAAGCAAATGAAATAGGACCATAGCATTCAGCTCTGTCCTACGGGAAACCCGTCGACATCAAGTAAATTTCACGGTGTTCTCGATAGGGCATTAATAAAAAGATATATCAATTAGGAAAAATTTTTCAATATCTTCATCACGCAAGAATTGCGATAACAGAATTGATACATGAGCCTATAATTACAGTAATAATAAAATATCAAATATTGTAAAAGATGTGAATAAGTAGGAATAACAAATCATCTTTGTTAATTACCCTCTCGTGGTAATTTGATATATAAAATAAAACCTTTTTTCAAACTAATACAACCTCGGTGATTAAGGGAGTGATTGTATTCCCTTCAAGTTTTATTAGAAACTTTTATCTAGAGTATTACCCTTTATAGTATTACCCTTTATAGTATTACCCTTTATAGTATTACCCTTTATATTATACTACCTCTATTTATCTATTTATAGCATGTTATATTAAATATTTTATGAGCTCAAATATTGATTGGACGGATGTCATCAAAAAGGAAGCTAGAGGCATTAATGATGCTGATTTTGGTGAGGTTCAAGAACTAACAACTGAATTCGTCATAACTCAGAGAGGGTTGATTGATGTAGAAGTATTTGGCATACCCAAAGAAAGGGCAGAAAGTTATGATGGAAGCGTATTGCGATTTAATGTTACTGAAGATGAAGCTTTCAGTAAATATCGAGAAGGCGGAGAAGATACTGCTGAAACACTTTCACAAGAAGAAGAGGTCTCAACTATAGACGAGATGGAAACTCAGTTACAATCCAACCAAGATAATGAAACTGAGGAATCAACTAGGGTGCCTCTCATGGAGGAAAGAGTAGATATTTCAAAAAGAATCGAGGAAGACACGGCCACCATAACCAAAAAACCAATAACAGAAACCAAAACGATAGAGGTACCGATAACTCATGAAGAAATAGCAATTGAAAGAAGGAAACCTTCTGGAGAGCAAACTTATACCGAACAAAAACCAGTCACCTCTCAAGAAGAGATAGAAATACCAGTAAAGAAAGAAGAAATTGAAGTCAACAAAAGACCATATGTTAAAGAGGAATTGGTGGTAAAAAAGAAACCAGTAACTGAAACAAAAGAAATTACAGAAGAAGTGACATCTGAAATGATACCTACAGAAGATTAAAAATAATACTATTCTTCTTGGTGGTAGAAATTAATTTATCTGGTTCTAATTTTATGAGTATTGAACATAGTTTTTTAACATCCTATATACACTTTAAGTTCCCAACCAGATAAATTTATTTTTTGTAAACTTTACGAGTTTGTGCAACCTATGAAATAAAATTTTAGTTATTATATATTAAGGCTATCTAGTATTTGAACATAGTATCAAACTATAAGTCAGAATATTGTATCGCATAAAAGTCAAAAGTTGTGGGGGTATTGTATTTCCGCCTATCTTGGAACTTTTACCTTGAACTGGCTTAACCTATCGTAGGTTGTATTTAGAACTACCTCTTGTCCATTGTAGGATTGAATTTCGTTTTTTGGTATACTAAATTCATCTTTAGCACCATCAGAAGTTATTATTACATTTTCATCGTTTACTGCTGTAACAATGCCAACTGCTACAGAATCCCCTGTCCGTGCACCCTTTTTGAGAACAGAGTCCCAGTCTTGTATGCCCGCATGAGGCCTGGTATACGATGCATCAGTTCCGACACTATCTATTTGTCTTTTCTCAATGAGAGGTATATACTTTAGAGGATCTCGCGAAGATTCTGATTGATCGTATGTTTGTGTGTCGGGTTGTTCTGTTACGGATGCTGACTTGTACCTTGAATACTCGCCCATCTGTGGTGGTTCATCTTTTTTGAAATTGTCTTCAGCTTCTTGTTCGGTTATATTAAACCAAAGAACTTCCCCATCATAACCTGCAACTAATACTTTAGGTAAATAAAATTTGTTTTTATTGAGTCGACCTCTTTCTGTTACAACAAATTCCTGGCCGATTTCTTGCACCTCACCTAAATCATCTCCTTTCTCATATCCTCTTGCTTCTTTTTTGGTAATATCTTTCCATTCTATGCTATTATCTTTCCAGTTAAAATTACTTGAATTAGTATTACGGTTCATAATCTAATTTGATTAATAAAGTATTTAACAGCCAGTATTAGAATAATTTAGTTTATCTGAAGATTAAACCAAAAGTTACAAATTTATTTTTCTGTTAAAAACAAAAAAAAGAACAACATACTATTAATATGCAACAACGGTTATGAATAAAAACTAATATGTTGTCATCGGTTGCATTGCTATCAAAAGTCGTTTGCAATATACCCAGTGCTCATTCTATTACTGTTACGAACACATTCAAACATATCCACATCCCAGAGAAAAACTTGAGATTCCAAAATAGTCATTGTTGGATTTTTCTGAAAGATTTATTTAGAACAAACGTAGCGAATCAAAGAGAGAAACATTGTCAAACTAATACATTAAGAATCAGCATGGTAAGACATTATTGTTAATAATAGTAAAAGTAACAGGTCTAGCTATCCTCTAGAATGGAGAATAAGCCTTGATGACATCAATAACGCCGCCTAGTAGGCAGCACTTGACAGTAAAATTACCAATACAACCATACAAAATATCGAATTGGAAATCTTTCAATATTTTTACTCCTGTAAAATAATAATGATTGCTTTCTGATTGATATTTAACATTGACGTTGATTTTTCCACTAGATCTTTTTGTATATTTTTGTTTGTTGTCTAGATGGAAAAGGATCGCAAATATTATTTTGTACGTTAAGAATCCCGTTATTACCGTCAATGCGGAGTTAAGCACATAATTAGTGAAATACTGAGCAGAAAAGTGTGCAATAATTATACTTGACAGAAACCCTATCGTACCCGAAAAAAGTAGATTTTTATTTAAAGATATCGTGTAGTATATTTCTGATAAGAATGTAGGAGGAATTCACTTATTTTATGCATTATTGCCGTCACAGTAATATGGCTTGATTTGTTTAATATGTTATTTAACCATCAACAATATATTATTTCTAGGTATTAATGCAATAAATAAGAACAATTAATACTTAAATTTATTATTGATTCTTTTGTTCGTTTGAAAACTCTTTCGCGGTATCTACAACAGTATCTTTAACTTCTAAAGCTTTTTGTTTAGCCTGGTCCAATATTCCATGTTTCTCATTACCGTAATTTTTAAGATCATTTTGCTTCTTTTGTACCTCATATTGTATGTATTTCATATCTTTGGAGTTAACGAAAACCGGATATTTCTCAAATGTCGCTACCTCATTATTTTCTAGCCTGATCTCAATCTTACCTATTCCCTTTTTTATTTGGTCGGTATTTTCTTCTTTAATTTTGATCAATAATTTAGGTGTATATCACAGTTAATAAATATGATAAAAACAAGATGCAATATATATAAAAGATGGACGGTATAATTTTTTGGGAAATAATATAAATTCTCATCCATACAGATTGAGCATCACGATGTGTTGATAAATATGGATTCGATACTATTATGCTGGAGAATATTGAAATACCCTTTGTCATAAACTAACTTTAAATTCTCATCAAAAATTAATACAGGGTATTTAATATGATACTCCACCTACTAACCACTAAATATGGTAATCAGTAAATACACTATCTTACTTTTATTTAGGATTAAACAAGTGTTGCTTTAGTGTATTTAAGAAAAACAAGTACAAAAATCAACAGATAATACTCAGAGGTATGGTATACCATTATAAATATTAATAATATAAAGTACCTATGAATAACGAGTCTATAGTCCCGCATGACAATAAAATTGCACCAGTGAATGATAGTCCTCCTTCCATAGACACTAAATCCCAGCAGGAGGAACTAATTGTAGAAAAGATTCCAATCTATGAAGAAGAATTTGATATTTCTAAAGAGACTACAAAGACACAATTGTATTTAGATAAAAGATGGATAAAATCAACAAAAAAGATTGAAGTCCCCATCAATTATGAGGAGATGTTTATCAATGGAAAAGAATTTGACTCCTACAGCCACAATGAATTAGTCGAGATTTTTTCAAAGGTAAAGGAAAAAATTTCAGAAGTGTTTCATCCTAGCCAAACTGAAGGAGATGAAGAACTACCCGGTAAGATAGTGAATAGAGATGATCGCCATTATCCAAATGATCTGGACATAAAGATACACGAAAACGAGGAAACAATAAAAGCAAAAATGAGCCAGACCAATTATGAATCTAGTCAGAGTGAAAAAAGGCTACCACTACCAAATTCTGAAGATAGTGTAAATAATAATCAGATTCAAGTTTCTGATAATAACAATAACAATAATGACTCTGGAGAAGAACAGGTTATTCCTATTTGGGGAGAACAAATAATAATAGATAAAAAAATGGTAAAGCTCGGCGAAATAGTTATTAAAAAATCTCGAATATCCGAAAAACGCAAGGTAGGTGTAGAAGTCAGAAGGGAAAAAATTACTGTCAAATATCCTGATGGCAAGAATCAAGAAATTACCTAATATTTAGAACATGAATATATAATATATTATATAGAAAAATTTGTGACTACTAAGGATGAATTATTAAAATCTAAGAATATTAATCTCGACTACATCATAAAGAAAGAAGTCTTAGGAATTGATGGGCTAGATTTAGGAAAAGTAATAGAGATAGGGGAGACGTACGTTGTCACCCAAAGAGGTTTAATAGATAAGAAAAAATATCATCTCCCAATTTCATCGATAGAAAGTTTTGACGGAGAATTTTTGAATTTGAAGATTAATGAGACTGATTTAAAAAGTTATGAACAAACAGAGAATAATTTATTCGAAGGATATTCTTCTTTTAAATCTTCAGACATGTCACATGAAGTACAGACAACTATTCCATTAATAGACGAGAAATTAGAAGTAACTAAAAAGACTATCGAAGAAAACATGCAAATAATAAAAGAACCTATAAAGGAAACGAAAATTGTAGAGATAGAGCTAATACACGATAAAGTTACATTAACGAAAAGACCATTCAAGCAAAATAATATTGCAAAGAAAATCGAATCCCACAGTCATACATTAGAAAGTAATTCTTCAGATAGTCAGATAGACAAAGAAGAAGAAGAAGAGGATATGAGGAATTATGATGACACTACTGAAATAATTATGACACTTGAAAGAGAAGAACCCATTATAGTTAAAAGATCCCATATCAAGGAAGAAGTGATAGTAAAGAAAGAAACTTTATTTGAAACAAAGACAATAACAGAAGAACTAATTCATGAACATATGAAATCTAGTGATATCGAACCTAAAAGAGTAAAAGATAGAAATACATTAAATTAGCCAACAACAGGAAGCTACTGTATTTAAATCGTGGTTTGATAAGGTTAATGATAGAATATAGGTATTGTAGTCAGATATATTTCAGAACCTCTTCACATGATAGAATTAATCTGTATTTATTAAATCGGTCGTTATTTCATACTGCAAAGATATTATGGTTTTTCTTACATTATTACATATTTCATCGATATAATATTATAGTCATCTTCAAATTCCTTATTTCTCAAATACTATTTTGGCCATCATTTTAAAAAAGTTTTTTTTGTCTATTTGCTCCATGTACTTTTCTTGTTTGTTAGAGTATTGTCATAATCCATATTAATTTAAAATCACAATAACTTTAATTATTCGCACTGAGCGGATTTTATGTGCATTGGGTATAGGA
>JANWKP010000022.1 GCA_025451315.1 Nitrososphaerales archaeon
AGGTAGGTATCCCTCATAATGATGGTAATCCAAAATGGTTAGCTAAAGGTGTTGTGGTATCTAAACGAACACTGTTAGTTTACACAAAGGTATAGGCCATCTTTTACACAACTGTTAACAGAGCCGAATATTACATGGATTAAACCCTCTTTTGAAATACTAGCATCATTGAAGTAAACAATAAATTCTTTAACCTCAGAAGAACATGAGGATGCTTCTGCTTATATTGTTCATCCTGCTGGTCCCAGTCAAATGCCGTAGGAAAATAATCAATTACGGTATCAAGAGTATTTGAGGTTATTCCTAAATCAAGTGGCTCAACTAGCTTCAGCTTATCCAATTTATCTATTAGATCACAATAAATAGTTCTTTCATTAAAGAATTCGGGATGTTCTTTATTGTTAATTATGAATTCAGTCGCTATAACAGCAATTCCTCCTGGTTTTAATACTCTTTCACTTTCTCTTAATGCTTTTAAAGAACCCTGATGGTTCTTTCCTCCAAAATGTTCTATAGAAGAAAAAGAAAATGCAATATCAAATTTTTCAGAGGGAAATTCTAATTTTGTTCCATCCATCTTTAAAACAGTCAAAGCATCTTCCTTATAGGAAAAAGGGGCGTATTTGAAAGGATTAAGTGGAAAATCAATTGGTGCTTCTCCTTGCCAATTAGTTCCTGTATAAAGATCAGTTGCATAAACATGATTTAATTTATTTGCAAGATAAAACAAAACAGGTTCCTTTCCGGAACCAACGCCTAATGCTGTACTTTGGTCATTTAGTTTGCCATATCTTTGCATTGCAACGATACCTAAAGCTAATTCCCAATCTTTCCTATGAATAAAAATGGGTTGACCCTTCTTATGAAATCTAGGAATTGTATCGATGATTTCAGGTTTCTCCCAATCTTCTATATTACACAATTTGTTCAATTTTATATTTTCATGTGATTTTACGTTATATGGAGAAGACTTCTTTAGATGTTGAATAAATTGATTACATTCTCTTTTATATATTGATGAAAATATGGCATCATCAATGTAATTGAACACTTTTGATGGTGACTGGCATGCGTTGTAAATTCTTTCTCTCAAGTCTTTCATATGTATAACAAATTAATACCTAATTGTTGAACTATTAAATTTTTATCCAATATGGCTATAATCACTTGATTTCGCTTAGGGATTGATTTTTGTATCTTACAAGTTACGATCAAGGAAAAATATCTCTAACTAGCTTCTCAACAGTTTTTTCATAACAATTCAAAGATATTTATATTATCGTGAATTCTATAAATTTGCCCCTACTTGAACGAATTTGTTGGTGACGATAAACTAAAAAATAATGAAAAAACTACTGGGGGCGTATCTCATCAATTCACTTCCTCTAGCATACTATTATTCGTGAATCAATTAATAGTGGCTTTCGGAAATTGGATTTTTTGGATGTTAATTTCAAAATTTGCTTCTACTGAAGAAATAGGACAATCAACTACTATATATAGTCTGGTTATTCTTTTTACAACCATTATTCAATTCGGTTTAGAATATCCGATTCTAAAATATTCATACAAACATAGGAAATCTATTCTATCCACTACACTTTTGATTGAAATAGGTCTGAGTCTGTTATTTCTGCCCTTTTTGATTTTCATTTTTAATAATTTTTACGATGATAATCTCACTCAATTTGAATTGCTAGCGATAACTATGATAATTTTGACAATACCTGGATTCATTGCACATTTTTTGCTTTTAGGTTTATTTCAAGTTCGGACTGTTTTAATAATCGATGTATTGGCTACTGTATCTAAATTTGTAGTGGGTTTCATTTTGGTCTTAAATGGTATGGGGTCCACGGGAATTCTTATTGCATTCACTGTTTATATCCTAATGATGAGTTTATTTAGTTTTTATGTAGTTCGTAATGAATTTACCTTCAAACCTGACCTAACAATGTATAAAATGTTTCTAAGAGAAGGAATAGTTAATACCCCTTCTAAAATATCTCGAATTTTTATATTTAGTTTAAGTATTGTTTTATTGGCCGTATTTGGTATAGATGCTTCACAAATAGGTATTTTCTATATGGCTATAACCATAAGCTTGGTAGTTGGGGGGTTTGCTACAAATGTCGCCTTAATGGTAATTCCTGCATCCTCAAAATCTAATGATGATATTGCACCTTCGGGATTACGGATTGCATTAACTTTTACTGTTCCTTTCGTTATTCTGCTAATAACCCACTCGTCAACAATACTGGGTCTAATTGGTAATAATTATACTGGTGCCAGCCTTGAATTGACTATTATGGGATTGTCTATACTACCTGCATCTATAACCATTATCGCCATCTCTGAATTTAATACCAATCATCAATTCAAAAAGATTTTGACCATAGGGATTGTGGAGATAGCTGCGTTTCTACTGTCCTTTTCAATTTTGGTTCCGACTACAGGTATTTTGGGTGCTTCTTTAGCGACTTTGATTGCATTTTTAATATCCTCAATTCCTTCAATACTGTGGATTAATAGAAAGTCTATAAAATATATAATAAATTCTCTAGTCTCATTGGTATCAGGAATAATAGTATGGATGTTTTTGATTCTATTGTTGGGCGATGGGGGAATACTGAATGTTATTATTATAATAAGTATACTGATGGTTTCTATAATGACGAGTTTTTATTTGAATAAAATAACATTATCTGAATTAAAAGGAATGATACATGCCTTGTATAGAAAAGGTGAAATGTCATAGCAAAGAAAAAATATAGAGAACATAGAATCTGATATTCTTAAAACATTTTAGAAATATTTAAAATTCTATATGTTGAGAAAATATAATAATCATATATTGAAAATCTCCTTGTCATGCCAGATGGTATTTATTTCAAATAACACAATAAAGCAAACTATGTCTTATTATTTTTATGGAGGTAGGTTAAGTTGATTACTCAGGATCACTTGTAATAACTTGACTTTATAGAATTGCTTAGAAGATCTAGAGTTAATCAATTTATAAAAAACAAACGAAAGGAGTTATTTGAAAAAGGGATTAAAATTTCACTGCTAATCCTCCTATTCCTTGTAATCCTTGTATTATTTGTTACTATAAAGTATAGAGAAAAGAGAGTATCAATTTAAGTATTGAGTTCTGATTTGCAAGTTATTTCTAACAATCTTTATACCGTCTTCTTTTAGCATACTGCGTTGAACTTTGCAAGAGTAAAGCGGGTGTTCAGTGGAGATAGTGGACTTCAATTCTTACCATTAAATGTTAGGTGTACCAGGCGAAATGCGATTGATTGTATGCTATTTACAAAGTATATAAACCCGATCTGGCCATAGACAGCCCTGTTAACTTAAGAGATGATATAGCTTAAAGATGCCATATTTCTGTTAAGTTAACAAAAGAAACAGAACGCATTCGGAGTGAAATAGCTATTGTCTGTATTTGTTTTTTCTCAGTATATAACTAAGAAACTTGTCAACGCATTGTCATATCTACATGTAGTCAAGAGAAGTCATGTTCTATTAACTAAAAAATGGAAGTGGATTCAGAAATTTCGTCCCCAAAGGATATCATCAAAAGGGAGAAAAAGGTATCAGAAGATATTGTAGATGCGACTACGGTAAAGGTTAGTTCAAAGTTCGTATGGCTATGTACAGTCACTGAACCAGAAAACAGTCAATTCTCGCACCAGACATATCAAAACAGAGAAACATATTAGTTGCCGAGCGCTTTGTGTGAGGTATTGCCAAAGATTATGGAATTCATACCCCGTCTTAAGTGATTATGGTAGGACCTGGTATCCAATGACTTGTCAGTTCCTAAAAATAAATCACCATATCCATTCTCCTTTGGAAAAAAACATGATTAAAAGGAAAATGCAATATGTCAAAGATAGGATCAAATGCTTTGATGATTATTTCTATGCCAGAGAAAAACGTAAATTAAATCATCAAAAATTGGCTTAGGCTGTTCTCGTATATATAACAAAGATAGAATAAACCCTTAAATTAGCCGCGCCTTTCTATTCCTAAACTAATTCATCTATACACCTAAATGCTAAATTAATTGAATTGTTTAAAGATTTTGATATTTCTTATTAGTTGAATTAATTTAAGGTTTAGGGGATAAATGGCTATTGCGAGAAAAGGTTAAATGGAAGGCCGATATATAAAATTGATATGAAATTAATTATAGCGATCTTTATAGCTACAATGCTTTCTATAGCACCAGTTCTCATGGCCAGTGGTAATACTGTGTTTGCACAGAATAATGCCGCACAGGTAATAGCACAAAGTCAGGTAGCAAGACAACTCGGAGTTTGTATTTCAGGAGATTTCACCCTAATATCATGTAATAACTTAAATGATCAAAGCCAAACAAACTTTGGCAATAATGCCGCTGCACAAAACGGTGGCAGTGGTAAAGGCAGCGGAAACTCCGCATTCCAAGGCATACTTCAAAACCAACAGTCAAAACAAAATGCTTTGTGCGTCTCAGGTATAGGCACCTTCATATCCTGTAACAACGTGAACTCTCAAGACCAAACAAACCGTGGTAATAATGCATTATTACAAAACGGTGGTAGTGACTATGGATGGAAAGGATATAAAGGATCATATGGCAACACAGCTGCTCAGGTAATCAGTCAAAACCAAGACTCTAAGCAAAACAGCTTTGTAGCTTCTGGTAAAGATACCTTCTTATCAGGAAATAATGTAAATGATCAAAGCCAAACAAACTTTGGCAATAATGCAGCATTGCAAAACGGCGGTAGCGGTAGCGGCGGTGGCAGTGGTGGTAACACAGCTGCTCAGATAATCGGTCAAAACCAAAACTCACAGCAGAACTCAGCATGTGTGTCTGGTGGTGATACCGCAGGCTCATGTAACAACTTTAATAGCCAATCACAAACAAATTATGGGAACAACGCACTGTTACAAAATAGATAAGTCATTATTCACCATTTTTTCTTTTTCGTATTTTTCAAATTTTTTATATTATAAGATATAAACGTAAATGACGATTAAGTAATAATAATTATACAATAAGCAAACAATATGGTTAGGGATAGTCGGATTAAATCAAAATTGAATATTTCCTAATTGTATGAATATAACACATCGACCAGTCAATGTAGTCAGTACTCGAATGTGCTTACGAGCTATTTATTTCAAGTAATGTCAATGTGGATTTAATGTCATTGAGTCGTCTAATTAAAAGGACTTTTCTTTGCAAATCCTCTTTGTCACTAGCATTTACTTTTACTATTATATCATAAACACCATAAACGCGATAAGCTTTATTTACGTATTCCAAATCCTTTA
>JANWKP010000023.1 GCA_025451315.1 Nitrososphaerales archaeon
ATTGATACCTGCTTAATGAAGCAAGCCGAAGCAATCTCAGCAGTTTGTTCAATAACTGAGAATCGAATATATTTATCATAGCCGGCTCCTTTGGAGCCGATGGTTAGTCGCAGACTAACCATAACGATCCTAAAATTTGTTAGTTCTTTATTAGTTCGAAGACTAAAGAGAACAGGGCACAAATGGTGGAAAGGTTGCAGTGATAGGACAAGGAATGGACAAAGTAAAGCAAGTTGCGGAAGGTTTAAAAAATGCGGAAGTGTTTACGCCTTCTGCTGGCGCATTAAAAGAATGGAATAAATTGAATACAGGTAAGCAGTTATCAGACGATATTGTGAAGGGAACCCAAATGTATAGAGAGAATGTGGAGTGGATAAATAAGGTTAAAAAGGAAGGATATGATGTTCTCGATACAGGGGGCGGAACTACTAGTACATTTTATAACATGGAAAAAGAAGCCATTTATGGTAAAAAGAAATGAGAGTAAAATAGAATTTGCAAAAGAAATCATTTTAAAAAATTTCTATTTCTTAGAAGAGAAATACTATTATACATCTATACCCAAGATAGAAGAAAGTAATATTTTTATTGAATCTTTAGATGTGGAGTATACTAATGAAATCAGAAGGAGAAAGATAAATATTAGCTTTATCAAAGGGAAGTTAAGCGATGATACTAAATATACTTTTACTATATCCATAACACGAACACCTTATACAGGAATAGAAGATTTTTTTTCAATGAGTAATTATCTGCAATCTTTGGGAAAGGATTTTAACACCAGCATAATTAATGACTTTGATAAGTCAGAAGCGGACATAATTGTAAAAAAAATAGCTGAAGCGTTAAAGGAACATGCATCTAAGATTATAGAAGGTGCGATTTGGTTAGAAACTTATTATCCAAGGAGAGATTAACTCTGAATAGGATTTATACAAAAAAATAACAAAGCCATTGAGTAATCAACGGCTTTGTTATTTTGCCACTGTAATATTTTTTTGCAATCATTATTAAACAAAAAATGGAAGTAGATCCTTTACAGTATGCTGTCGTTTATTGCCGATGATTGAGTTTTTATAAAATGGTTCAGCAATACATTATTCTTCATAATTTCATAACCCTAAAAGTTCTTTGAAAAGTCCCTCCTTTCGGGATGGCAATGCCGGGTCGTAAGTATATATCTGCAAGTGACTACAGGTACGGATTCGGAGCCCAGGAAAAATCTGATGAAATGAAAGGAGAAGGAAATAGTTATACGGCGGAGTTTTGGGAGTATGACCCTAGAATTGGGAGACGCTGGAATATTGATCCAGTAACTAAAGAATGGGAGAGCCCATATGCTGCATTTAATAATAACCCACTTTTCTTTAGTGACCCTCAAGGTTTGGATGGAGAAGATCCGCAAAAATATAAAGTTCAAAAAGGCGATAATCTTACTAACATAGCAAAACAGTATAATACCAGCGTGGACAATTTGGTCAAGTGGAATAATATAGTAGACAGAGATAAAATCAACATAGGACAGGAACTAGTAATAAGTGACCCTACGCCAAAAAAACCTGCAGTTACATATGAGACCTTAGCTGCGAAATATCCGAATTTAATCCCTTTAACTGTATCAGGAGCCTATTCAACATCGCTAAGTTTATATACAGGCAGTTACAACACCTATGGTTCTGTTAGTTCAGATGTTATGAGCAATCTTAGCGAAGAACAAAAGCAAAAGGATTTTACTTCTAATTCTCCTAAGACATCAGGAATTTTGATGTGGGAGTTTTTAACAGGGACTGGCCCTTCTCATAGGTCGTTTAATCAAACCCATGCTATTACTAAAGAAATTATGTGGTCCGAATCGGCAAGACAGGCTATATGGGCTATGGTCGGAGATTTTCAAAATGGAAAATATAAAGATGGAGAAACACGAGGCTATTATGCAGCGATGGCACCCGATAAAGGCATAGGTGTGTTTGAATCAATCAGACGGCATGCTAATGCTTATTTAAATACACCAGCCACATTTTATAGAGGTGGCATGTATTTTAGAATGACTAAACAGGGAAATAATATCGTAGTAAAGGTAACGGATGCTTATTCTGTGGCTTCAATGATAACAAGAAAAGCCGCTGATAATATAAGCCGGGTTCCAGGACTAACAATTCCTTTGGGCACTACCAGTGTTGAATTTAATTTTATTTGGGAGAACGTTAACTTTAATCAAAAACGTAAAGAATAATAGAATGAAAGTAATAATGAAATGCAGTTTTATTTTGATAATTTTTTTCAGTAGTGGCTGTATTTTTTCCGGTAGCGATCTTGAAGAAAAAAAAGTAGTTGATAATTATTACATAAACTTGTTGGGGAGTAATTCTAGCTTGGTATATAGAGAACCTGGCGCTGCTACGGATAAAATGCTTATATCTAGTAACATTGATAGTATTGGCTGGAATGAACAAATAGTTGTCGGTGTAACTAACAACAAATATTTTATAGTGAATCGCCAATCACGGGCTGTGAATACTGTTAGTGATTATTTCCAGTTTACTATTGCATGTAAAAGTCTTGGCAGTGAAAATCTGCACATGAAAAAAGTAGAATTCTCACAAATGCAATAAAAACCACAAGGCCCAAGTTCTTATCTGCAAAAGATTTTTTGCTATTCTATAGTAATGAGCACAACTTTCATATCATCGGTCTTCTTATCAAGAGAAGCTGTAGGGACTAATATTTTTTTGTCATCAAGAAACTCACAATAGCCGGTATTATAAAAATTCATCCTTGCAATTCCTTCGGCAAGCATTTTTCTACTTACAATTATACCATCTTTATTGATAACCGCACATGCGAGAGATAATTCTTTAACCATATTGACTCGTACTGGGCTAACATCATCTGCAAGGTTATTATTTATGTATTTTGCATAATCATTATAGATTACCACCAGTTTATCTTTGTAAGGAACAAACAATGATTTACTTCCACCGCAATTATGCTGAGAACGTGGGACCATTGTAAATATCGACCCGTTACCTTTTAAAAATGCCATCATCACAGGACCTACAAGAAAAGTAGAACTGCTATTTAATTTACCATTATTATCAACACTCGAGGTAAAATTCTGATGCAACGGACTACCAGATATTGTGAGGTCTCCATTTTCAAATTCTGTTAATTGAAGGTCAGCATCCCAAATTCCATAATTACCTTTTTTCTTGTCACCAAATCCTATAGCATAGACTCTTTTTTTAAAGTCTTCCGGATATGGAAAAGTTTTCGGTTTGCTTACATTCAATTTGCCTGCTTGAATTTCTGAAAGCCAGATACCAGCATTGGCTACTTCTCCGGAATAATCTCCAAATACATACACTTTTGTCAGATCATTTGAAATCTGAAAACGAGCATTGCGAAATTCTGACTCACTACCCCATGCCTCAATATCTGTTACATGTTCAGTATTATCTGATTTTAATACCAGGAATTTTTGAACAATGCTACTATTGAATGTTTCAAAAGAATACCTATTCTTTCCTAACGCTATTACATTATTTCCATTATTATCAACCATAGCCTGGAATATTCCCGAATCATCCGATAGTTTTAATTTAGAAACCTTTTTTCTTATGAGCTGGAGATCTCTTTCAAACACACAACTGAATACCTGGCCGTCAGTTCCAGAAGCAACTACAAGAAGCTTGGATTCGTCTTTGGAAGTCTGAAGAGTAATTTCTTTGCTTAATGCCTTTTCTATTTTAAATAACCCGACATTCTCCTGCTTGTCACTACATAACTGTGTGGTGTTTATTAATTGCAGTGTGCTCTTATCTACTTCTGAAACATAAAGCTTCATCGAATCTTTATCAAGGTACCTGTAATAAAATAGTAATAATTTTCCGGCGAACTCATAAGGCTCTGTCTTTACAGGACCAAATACACGTTCCCCACCATCAAGTTTATTGATGGCAATTTCTTTATCATTAGCACCAATTTTATGGATGATCAATGCATGTTTCATTCCATCAAGGCGAACCGTATAACCAAGTTGAGCCTTAGTACCGGTTTTTTCTATCTGAATAATATTATTCCCGTCCTGAAATCCTTGTTTTTCCCGGGAAGTCCATTTGATATTATGCAACAAGTAACGGGAACGATCCTCAACAGAGGCTGTAATTACCTGGGCTGTAGAATGAAGGCCATAAAAAAAAACGAATAAAAGTAGCAAGTGTTTCATAGGTGATTAAATTGTAGATTATTCCGGTTTTACACCAGATGCACGAAAATGCGCAAGGGTCTTATGCTCGTATAAAATATTTTTTTTGCAAGGGTAATTACTATCAATCAAAAATTACAATTGATAATTAATAATCAGAAATAAATTGACACGACTCAAGAAAGAACGGCTAAAAATTGAAATTCTTTCTCGCCAGGTTTCCAGCCGTTTTTGACAAATCAATCCCCTTCGTATGTGAAAGAGGCTTTTCTTCACTATAAACTGGATACTAAGGTTGATTATTTATTGGGTGAGAGCAACGAAGGAAAAACCTTAAAAATACTGCCGTGTTTTATTTCCAATTCTTAAATTAAATAAGGTTCAGCTATTTCGCAAAGCTCATTATAAATATCCGCAACTTCATCTAATCCCCAATCTCTAAAATGCCTGTTGATAGCAGCTTTAGCAGTAAAAAATTGATTGTCTATTCCTTCTGAAAAAGTTCGATTTGACAAAATAACTGCCTCCAAATAATACGCTTTCTCAATAAGAGTACAGGTTGAGGATCTCAACTCAGGTGATTTTATTACACCTGGTGCATCTCGATGCTTTAGCAATATTTCAATTTTATAATCAATTTTATCTATCATACTTAATTTCCTACTGGTGTAAATGTAGCGGTTTTGGCTGCCCCCCTGTTCTCTTTAGTCTTCCAACTAATAAACAACTTAACAAAGTTAGGATCGTTATGGTTAGTCTGCGACTAACCATCGGCTCCAACGGAGCCGTCTATAACTAAAGAAACATCAGATCTAATAACCCGCATTTTTTTGTAAAGAAATAATCTTTGGCACTACTATACAAATAATGCTCAGGTCTTTCGACAAGGCCTGCTTCTACTGGATTATTATGAATATAATTCATCTTTTGAAAAACAAATGCAGGACTATATAATTCCATTGGCTGATTATCCTGTCTCCAAAATTGAAAAGTTTTATTACGACTATTCTTCATCCCTTCTTCCTTAAAGATCTTCAACCTCCAACTTTTACTTCTTTAATGTTCGTTCGTGATAATATATTTAATAATTTGTTTGCTGGTAAATTTTTTGAAATCTCTAAGTACATCACTCAGGTCGTTATTTTTAGCAGAAATTATAAGGTGAAGATGATTACTCATTATACACCAGCAATGAATTAATAATCCTTTTTCCGCCTGGCAATGTCTTAAGCTATCTAAGACAATGTCGCGATACATCTTTCTTGTAAACACATCTATCCATTCTACCACCGAAAATGTAATGAAATGAATAGCTGCCTGGTTCCGGATCTTATAACCACCTTCAAGCATATTTTTTATATTACCTAAAATAAGATAAATATTTACAGGTAAATGCAGGTGTGGCTACTTTTAATTAGCAGTGTTGCCGGCTTCTTCGAAGCCGATGTTTAGCTGCAAGCTAAACATAACAACCCTATAATTTTTATTTGGTTTATTGTATTGAAGAACAGGAAGACATAGGAGAACCGAGCAGGTAACTCCAATAATTGCCGAGTAGAATTGTTGCAGTATAAGAGTGCGACGCAACAAAAGCTGATAGTAGCAACAATGCTGACAACAAAAAATAAAATTCATGGCAAACGAATTTTTCGAGAACAGGTTGAACATTACACGAAA
>JANWKP010000024.1 GCA_025451315.1 Nitrososphaerales archaeon
CCAGATATTGTTATTAATCAATGGAATGAAAAAGGGGTATCAATATCTAAGGAACAATGGGATGAAGCCAATGACGAGGTTTCAAAAAGGATTCATGTTTCAGAGGTAACTGAAGAAGAACTTAATATAAATGCTAGAAAACTAAGAGAGGCATGTGAAAAATATGAAATAGATGGTCATCCCATTAAACACTGGAAGAATCATAGAAACTGTGGTCAATCATTCTCTAATCCGGATTTACATTCTTGTGTAAAATGTGGCTTTTGTCATTTGGGGTGTCATTATGATACAAAACAAAGCATGCTTGTAACATATATTCATGATGCACTAAACAATGATAAATTAGATTATAGAGTATATTGTAACTGTCAAGTTGATAGAATAACCTATGATAATAATGGTATCGCTACTGGAATAGAAGGAATTTTTATAGAAAGTAACGGCAACGAAAGGTATAGAATTAGGGTTAATGCCAAAGTCATAATTGTTTCGGCAGGTTCGATTGCATCATCGCATTTATTACAAAGGTCTAATGTGGGAGGTCAAAACGTTGGAAAAGACATATCTTTACATCCTGCTCCTTTTGTTTTAGGTCACTTCCAAGAAGAAATTTACAGTAATAGAGGTATTCCCATGTCCTATACTTGTCATCAATTTGGAGTAACCAACAAGGTAAAAAAGGGAGGTTTTCTTATAGAGAGCATTTTCCTACCAATATTTCAAATGGCTATTGCAATTCCAACGTTTGGTCTGGATCACAAGAGGATGATGAAAGAATATAACAGATATGCCATGGCTGGAATCATGACAAGGGATGAGCCCTCTGGGAATGTATCCATTTCATACAATGGAAATCCGAAATTAGATTACAACCTCTCTGTTCAAACAATAGACGATATGGCCAGGGGAATGGCTATTGTGGCAAAAATGTGGTTTGATGTTGGTGCCACCAGTGTTGTTACATCCCACGTAGATATTCCAGAAATAAAATCAAAAGCGGATATTTCCAAGATAAAAGATGCCGTAAGGAGTAATCCCGGAGGACTCTTGGTGGGTTCAGCTCATCCACAGGGTGGAAATAAGATGGGAGACATTGCTGAAGAATGTGTCGTGGATTCTGATTGCAGAGTATTTGGATTTAAAAATTTGTACGTATGTGATGCAAGCGTTTTTCCTACCGCATTAGGTGTAAACCCCCAACTTACCGTGATGGCTCTTGCGGCCTTTACAGCAGATAAAATAATCAAAGACTGGCCTAATTATCCGTCCGAGATATCGTCGAATATAGGCAAAACCTGCAGTATTTTACAACCCAGATTCTGCAGATCAGAAATCTTAGGTGATATGTTTGTTGTTACTGATCATGATACGACTCTGTTTTCAAAATTGGGCAATTCTGTCGATACCAAACCTATTGTAGGGAAGAACTGGAAATTTGATCCTGAAAAGCTCTTAATTTTCAATGACTTGTATTGGAAAGGAATGTATGGAATAGACAATAATCTAATGACCAATTTATTACGATACCTAGGTGGTTTCTACAAGAAATTTTGGAAGATTGACGATACCGCTTATAGGGGAATAACCCATCCGTTCGAAACACAGTCAATTGATGCAAAAAGTATTGCAACAGAAAAACATATGTCGGGTTTTGGAAAGGTAATTCATTTAGAATATGAAAATATTCCTTATTCATCAGCTTATGATTTACTTAAAATGGTTGATACAAATACTATTCTTGGGAAAGCATTTTTAGGACCATTTGGAAAAGGAAGAGAACTGTTTAACTTTAGCATGTCAAGGGCGTATGACGTGGAATTTATGTCAGAGCAAGATTTGCTTACACTTTTTAACGATAATACTATCAGTCATACTCCTACTGAAACTGAGGTAAAGGGAGTATGGGAAGGGATGTTAGTATCTGATTCTGCGGTAACACCACGTGCACAGATATTTTATTTTGATTATGAGGATGGCCAGATTGATATGCGTTATTCTTTTGCAAACATGCTTAGAGGAAGAGCAGAAATTAGTGTAACTGACAGATTATTTAGGTTTGATGATGAGACTCCCTTCCATGATGAGATTCGTATGGTAACACCTAATCTGATTGTAGGCAGATGGATTACAGAATGGTCTTCAGAGCACATTCTAAAACCGTACATCGAAGATCTGAAGCGCCTCATGCCCACTCCAATTTCTACACAAGTAGAATCCACATTTCAAAAATTGCAGCAGTTATTCCCAGTTAGTGGAATACGATTGCCAACCGAATCAGGACTCAGCTTTTTAGGAGTAGAAGTTGATGAGAAAACCATGGAGACAAGGCTTGGGCTCTCATATATATTAAAGAGAATAAGCTAGATTTTAATATAGAGGAAATGGAAGAGTCAAATCAATTTTTTTCTGATATCTAAGTCTCTTTTAATTTATTTGGGTCATCTTTGCAAGACAATATTATATTTATTACAGGTACTTTCACTATAACTTCAGAGTAGGCCGATCAAAATCAAAACATCATGAAATATCTAAATATATCTTTGACCATTAATCAGTTGTCCTATTATTTTCCTGCTTCATTAATCTCTTCCTCAAGTTCTTTACGATTCAAGGTTCCAAACTCGATTGGGGAGTTTTTAATAAACGGAATGTATTCCCATTTCCATATATCATGGTTGTTATCATGAGCAGCCATTGCATGATTAGAGGTATTCACGAATATAATTGGACTATGTAAGTCCATATGGGAGTATTTTAGATCACGAAATACGGCTGTTGGTGGATCACCATGAATGTTATCATATTCAATCCCAAAATCATCAGAATAAATATTCTCAAACAAGCACTTGTTCTTAACTTTAGTACTAGAATCATCTATACGGATTCTAATAGTTTCAATATCGGTTGTTCTATGGTATACTACCCTTCTAAACCACCGGTATATATCATCGAGAATCTTATGCCTTCTCAATACCTCGTTGTTAAAAACAATCGAGATCTCGTAAATTTTATTTGGTTCGATCTCCGCACAATGGACTTGACGTACATAGTTTTTTAAGGAATCTAGTGCAGGTTGATATATAATAGGTATTACGTTACTTTTTTCAATTTTTGTTTGATCTAATTCATTGTCTTCAAAGTTAATTTTAAAGGTCCCTTCTTTTATTTCGTCTGCATTTTCTTTATTCTTAGTTATATATTGATGAAGAGTATACATGGGATTGTTTTCAATTTTTGATCCATCATACCAGTTCCAAATCCAATAACGTTCATCAATGTGAAATCCAATTCTCTGTCTTTTTTGGTCTTTGTTTTCTTGCAGCGAGAGATTTTCTTCTATATGTTCTCGAATTATATAATTATCTTCTGAAAGTTGATAATCTTCTACCAGTATTTTAGAAATATCGAAAACATTTATGCCTAGCATATAACGGAGTTCAACCGTTTTAGCACCTTCCTTCAAATTTCCCATATATTCACTTTTTTTTGTAGATTTACTTCGTAAAGCTATCCTGAGCTTCTCTTTATTTCCATCCTTCTTATCTTTAAATTTTCCTATGATATCCAATGTGCAGTCATTCCAATCCAGTCTTATGCTTTGATTCGTTTTATTTACCTTCTTAAGGATAGTGGAGGAGGAAAACCTGTCACTATGATCATCTGTTCCAATTATTTCATATTTTGTAGTTTCATGTGTAAACCAAAATTTTACCTTATTGGGATCCATTGCCATCTTACTTATTTATAAATTAAATATATAAAAACGTTATCTAATATTTTAACGATCATTGAATAGATTGAAAAAGGCACATGGGCTAATTTTGTTCAATAACACACGTTTTTATAATGGTAAAAACTGATCATCGAGCTTCTTTAGTTTTGTTTGTTATTACTACAAAATTATCTCACTATACCGTTCGTATTTAGATTGTTAAACTTGAGAATCCTACATGAAAAAGAAAAGAATTGAAGTTACAGAAAATATTTTGATTGGATGGTAAAATGGTAGTGAAAACACCAGATGCAGGGGTAAGGGAGTTGATGAAAACAAGGTGAAAACACCCATGCAGATAAAGGTACACCTGATAAAAGCTAGTATACAATTTAAACTGAAAATCCAATATATCTCAAACATATAGAATTAGAATACTAAATCAGATAACAATAGTAATCAATGGAGATGGGAATATATACCATTTATGAGGGATTTTTTAATTATCATGGAAATAAGACAAGATTGCAAATAGAAGAAGAGATCAGATTATACTATGCTAAATATGTGTTGAAAAAGATTTTCGTTATCATTTAGTAATTGAAGTCGGTATTGCACGGACCAATTCTTAACCCCAATCATAGTTTATAGAATAATAGTACATTCTGTAATTATTTTTTGATTGGAGATCTGGACTAATCACTAATATTTTATATCCCTCAACTATCCGCATTAGACAAACCTAATCAGATAAATAATTGTTAAGTTAACTATTTGAGACGATAAATTTTTTATTCAATGGATTAAACATTTAACCACAATGCCTGGATTTGTTTTATGTTATTTATCAGTAACCCTAGATAGCATTTTGTAACACCTTCGAATAATTTTTTCTTATTTTGCATTAATCTGAATGATTCTTGCCAGGATCGTGTATTTTAAAAACTAATTACCATTATCGGTATGTTTCAAACACGCTGTTTACAATTCATTAGGTAGCAGGATCCTTGGTATCTTTTAAACCCGCTCCCTTGGCGAGCTGCATGATTCCACCTATCCCTTGAACAAAATCTACAGGAGAGAATTTGATTACACTAGATTTAATAACATCTCCAGTCATTTTTATTAAACTTTCTATAATTTCCTTTTTATGTTGTAACACTTTATCAACGTCTTCCTTATGTCGCCTCCAATACGGATCATCGTCTTTTGGTCTTTCGGAGGGAAAAAGATTGGTTATAGATCCGGCATCCGTGAGAACGGTTTTATATGTTACCTCGTCCTTGATTTCAGTTATAACTGGTTTTTCAATAAGAATTTTTCTTGTTTGTTCTAATGATAAATTAAATTGTTCCAAATTCACATTAAATATATCTTGGAGTGGTTTGAACTGATTTTGGAATTTATCTATTTCATTTTGTATAGAATCAGACATATGTTTTATCAAGGACATGAGTTAATAAAGTTTTAGCGATAAATTCAAATATTGTCAATATATCTCAAATTCCTTATGATACTAACCTAGGGAGGTTGCATGATAAGAAAAAAATGAAATCATTATTCTAAAAAATACTATTTGAACAATCAATCATAAGTTATGATCCCTATCTTATCGAGTTTAACGATACGGCTTCCACTCTCTTTATCAGAATCTACTTGGGGTCCGTTTAAAACTGGAACGATAGTTATGATAAACTCGGTCACATTTTGGCCTAACATTTTCAAAAATTCAGTGATGATTATTCTTTTGTATTGGGGTTTTAAATCTTGTGATGGTCTTTTATCATAAGGTCTCCTTTGAGGAAGTAAATCACAATGACCCAGATTTCCAACGCATCCACCGTGACCAAAGATGTGATATGATCCGACATACCCATTTTCAAAATTTAATTTGGTATCTGAGTCTGCTTTAGGGTTGTTTAAAAAAACTCTTCCCTCATATGAATGTCCGCTATGGTCTACACCATGTATTTCTATATCAGCCCTATAGAATTCATTCTCAAGTTTTTTGATATCGAGATGAACGGGTGTGGATACAAAAATCTGCGAGTTTATATCTTCATTGTTTTTATCGCTTGACATTATGGAATTCCCCCATTGACTAATACTTGTTGACTAGCATAATCATAACCCAATTCATATGGATTTATCACTTGCCTCACTGTTAGACTGAATGGATCTAATACCTCATCATAAAGGATTAGTGGAAGGTTATTTCCGGGTCTGAGTTGCCATAACCAAAATAAGCGATCTATCGTACAATGATGTATCCAAAAAATAGGATCGAATGCTGAAAAAGGTACATAACTCATATCACCACAACGACCTCCAATCCATCCGTGGATTCGGTTGTGGATATCTTCTACTCCGTCACTGAAATCACCATAGTCTCTCAAAGATAATAGCGATTCTACTTCTTCTTTAGTCGGTAGTAAGCCGGGACTATCAGGTTCCCTATGGGTATCAAATTCCATCGCCTTCCGACAGCCAGTTTGTTCATTAAATGATGTCAGATCAACTGATTTGGGTAATTTAACATGATAGCTAAAAAGTGGATTATTATTACCATTGAAGGTGCTATCAGATAATGCTTTAGGAATTCCCTCTATTCTTGAGGCTTCCGACGTCCAGTCCCACCAAGGCACAGAAATAGAGGTATTATGACCAGCATCTTGAAGATATTTTTCAAACCAGTATAGGAAGGCTCGATGCCATGGTAAAAATAGCCTAAAATTTGGATCAGCGATACTACCAGCCTCTCCATGTTTACATCTAAACTGTGGTATGCCGTGAATTCCCGCCATGTATTCATACCCTCTATTATCTGTAATGGACATCATCTGTGAAAGGGCATTTCTTAAATCCGTCAGTTCAATTTCCGGTAGGTTTCTTATGGACTTTCTAATTGCCAAGAGACTGGCCCCTTTTTTTCTCGATAATGTAAATCATATCCAATTTTTAAAGTCGTAATTATATAAGCGTTATTATTATTGATTGTGTCAATTCTTGTCATTTTTATATCTATATAGGTTTAAGGATTAGTCAGAGTTCTATTTTGAAGTTATCTTGTTGTATCATACTCGAATAATCATCTCACGGTTTGACTTTAGTAATAATTAAAATTGGATTATGGTCCTAAAGTATTATTTAGAAAAAGTCTTATTCAAGGTGACAATTTGACAATTGTATTAAATTTTAGATATAACCCTAAATATTTTGATCGAATAATATACTTAACAATGCTTTGTGTAATATTTCCTAAAGCATCATAGTGCCCACTGTTCGGATCAAAATTTTATAATTACCATTTTATGTTATTAAATACCATTTGGACGCCATCATCATATAAAATTAGATTGTATTAGTAAAAAAAATCCAGTATTCCATCGAGTGTCTAAATAAGGTATCTTGTAAATAAGTTCGTATAGATGAGTTATGCCATAAAAGAAGCTAGTCCTAAAAGACACGAGGAATCTAGAAATATAGAAAATATTCTTGTGATGCAAGGCTGAGGCTC
>JANWKP010000025.1 GCA_025451315.1 Nitrososphaerales archaeon
AGTGGTAAGAAGTCAAAAAATAAAAGGGTTCAAAAGAAAAGCAGAAGACGATAGATATTTTAGTTTTCATAGTTTTGATGCGATTCTAATAGTCTATGAATGATAAAGAATCACTCGTTGACCATGTTGCATTTTCCGACAACGATTAGTGGGCTTTATTAGGCTGAAAATTATAAACCGCTGAGGGGTCGACTTGGTAGTCACGATTCCCCCAGCATATACGAACCCCAACTAATTTGGAGGACAAGCGAGGCTCGCAATATAGTTGACATCAATAAATTTTATTAAAGTTACAGTTTAGGAATAATTATTCTTAGAAGGTGCGGTTGCTGATCATAGTCGTTAGTCCTTCTTGCTACGTCTATCTTCTTTTCGTCATGCAGATGGTCTGATATTCCCAGCTATGTCCATCTCTGTAAAGACAAGTTATGAATGATACCCCTTACATACTGTCTATTGTGATTGTACTCTGATTTTGCTACTTTTGTGTGCTTAGGATTAGCACTTTTGCTAGTGCCATTAGATGTCGTATTATAGAGTAACAACTCCTAAACCGTGAATAAAGGCAATTTCTTATTCTTGTTCATTTTCTTTGATTTTCATTTTGATTTTGACATTGACCTTAATTTACTCATTTTCCAACGTTTACAACCCTAACTGCAAGTGAAGTATATCCGCAGCCTAACGGACAAAGAAGGCCCATATCTGTTCTTATGAGTCTAACACCTCGGTGTTCTTGACGGCTGTCAAATAGGAGAACTGCCGTCTACAGTTAGAGAACCGTGGGATTAGGATAATTCAAAGTCGTTGGTCGTATACTCCCTCTCACTATCACGAGCTGAATGCTATAAGAGCTTGAATGATGGTTTGTTTATGGAAGAAAAACAAAATCAAGAGCGTTGTAAACGGTGTCATGGGGGAATTTTACACCCTACGCTTAACCCTAACGAAAGGAAGTGTAATTACTGCGGTTGGTCAAAGACTGAAATAAACTTCGCAGATTACGTCGCAAGCAAGGGTTAAGTCGGGCCATAGTTGAAAAAAAATAAGTCGAGCCCAGTTCCTCTACAGACTGGATAAATGACCTACAATTAGGACATTAGTACATATTTTCCGAGAACTATATTAAGGAACACTTGATATTAAAATGACCATGACAATCATAATCGCGATAATATTAGCGATGGCAGTTGTAGGAAATGCTTCAATGTCTAGTTTATCTCCATCTACACTTGACCTCGGCAAAATAGATTGTGATAAAGTTGCGTACTCCAAAGATTGGGGACTTGATAAGACTCTGGAAGTAATAAGACACTGCACCGGCGCGGATAAGGAAGTTCGTTGACTTAAGTTTTAATTTAGTCATGCCTGTTTATGCTATTAGCATGGTGTAACTTACCTTTGTTAAATTGCACGTTTAGACCTAAAACCGCTGTCTGTCGAGTTATCCCTGATGTTTGGCCCGTTTATGTTCGTCAAGGTCGCCAGGAGTACCAAACTCTTGACCTCTCTCTTATACGTTCAGGGGGCATTTTTGTCGTTAGTTGTCGTTTTTTCATTTTATTTTGTGGTAGTATACTGTTAGATATCGGATAGTTTCTTACGTTTTCACCTAGTAGTACTTCCACTAATGAGACACACGATTATTCTCTAATTTCAATGTCGTCCACTACAGCCTTCCAGTACAGTGCGTCTTTATGGTCTTTGTCTATTTTCAAGATTTTTTTGGAAGTACTCTTGACCTTATCCCATTGTTTTAAAACACCATGCGCAATCAATTTGTTGGTTAGCGCGTGTATATTATCTGGTATAAGTCTTAGGGATTCATCATAATCTGAAATTGCATTATCAAATTTGTTTTGAAGTTTGAAAATATAACCTCTATTATTCCAAATTATAGCGTTGCTTGGATCTAAATCTAACCCCTTATTACAGCATATTAACGCTTCATCCAAATTACCATCACCAAGATACGCCACAGAAAGATTGATCCACCCTTCTACATATTCAGGAGAAATTTCTGTGACATACCGAAGATACTTGACAGCTACAGCATGTTTACGTTGTGAGTTTAGTACACTACCCATGTTGATAAGATAAGAAATATTTTCAGGCTCAATCTCCAATGCTTTTTCATAATATTTCTGAGCCTGTTTTGGTTTACCTTCACGTTGTAGTGAAAATGCCATATTGGCCCAGTATTGAGAATTCTTTTCATCTAAATCTATTTGATATTCACTACAAATCATAATGATACTCATCTATTATCTACCTATACGTCCCTTTATTGTAAAAGGAATTGCAGTAGAAAATCTGCCAATTTTATTTGAAGTGGCTCGTAAAGCCATGATACGTAACTAATAGCACTTTGTCGGGTTTATGAAAAAATGGCTCCTGAAGGACGGACTGATAATACGTTGAGTTATAAGATGGTAGGTTTACGATACAACCGAAAAAATAAGGAGAGATTACTTGGAAGTAACCGTGCAGGTCTTGAAAGGAGGTGGCGTAGGATTTGGAGAACAGCGCGTTTCCACAATTTGGGGATCTAAACCGGGTGGTGTGAAGTATACAATATTGATGAAGCCTCCGTCATCGGTTTTCGCTGTGCAAAATATGTCATGTTCTAATAATGTTTGTGTGCATTTCACATCTCCTGAGGTGCATGTTGCATCGTTTATTGGAGCGGGACTGCATGGCGCTTTGTCTAACTTAAGACAATCACCGGCAACGTTGGGTTAAGATCTTGTAGACGGTTATTGTTAGAATTTACATCCTGAAATTATATTTGCATGGTCTGGTAACATTCTTATAATTTCAATTGTTAATGTCGACTATGGCTCATATGTTAGCAAGACTGACAGGTTCGAGTAGTTGATCTTGATTAGCTATAGTAGTCATTTTGTATCAACTCCTTTCTTCAATTAATCTAGACGTTGTTTAAGAGTTACACTATCACTAGAATTACCTTTTGTATTTGGGGGGAACTCAAAGAGCAGTTACGATCAAACTGTTGGCGTGTAAAGTTACCGTTGTCATCGACTTTTTTGCACGGCAATAAAATAAGTTCCTTTAAACGGTCCACTTGAAATGATAATTTGAGCGTAAGTTCCTTTCGCGCGCATTAAGAAGCCATTCAAATACGAATCGTCTTCGATAACTTGACCAGTTTTCATTATTGCCGCCTCAGCCCACTTGTCTACACTAAGCGAATCTAATTTTATTACAGGTCCGTTTGCAAACGGTACGGGTGGGCAAAGAGTGAATATTTTTTCGCCTGGGAATAACGAATTTGTTAATTCTATGAGAGCGGCACCTGCCTGTATCTGAAGTTCGTATTGATTCACGAGTCTATTTACGTCGGGAGAAGTATGAACTGTATGTAGTAAATGTTCATCTTTTGCAGTCCTGTCTTGCCAAAGATTCGTGATGTATCGGTATTGAAATGTGACGCACTTCTTACAAAAGTATCCTGATAAGCCGTTGAATTCTTTCTTTCCAACAACAACGAAGTTTTCTAAAAGATAATCGAGAGCATTTTCAATTGAACCCATTGAATTCGCAAGAGGAGCGTTGGTGCTATTCCCGATTCCTGTTTGCTGAAATCGCACTGAATTGGACATCATTTTCAAAAACTTTACAACTGGGGCAGATGCCATAGACAGGCCTGTTGAATTGACTGAAGAATTTATCAGTTCCTTGTTTTTACCTTGTCGTATAGGCGAAGGTCTTGGGTTTGGATCAGGATCATAGTGGTGTTGTGTCCTGCAGTGCTCTCGCATATTCCACTTACGTGAGAATAGCTCTCCACATTTAGGACATAGGGACTTTGGCTTCATGTGGCAGCGACTGGAAGCGCCTGCCATAAATATGTAGATCTCGCTAGATTCTTTTGAAGGACGGACTGTATTCTAAATGCCTTATATCTGCGTTTAAGATGATAGGGACATTGGCTTCATGTGGCAGCGACTGGAAGCGCCTGCCATAAATATTTAGACTTGGTAGATTCTTTTGAAGGACGGACTATATTCTAAATGCCTTATATCTGCGTTTAGATGGCTTACATCAGCGACTTTCGTATCTTTAGGTTTAGAAATGACTGATATCGGATGAAGTGTGACATTATAGTTTGCTCGCTATTGCTTCGTAAGATAACGAAAAATTTTCGGAAGCGTTAGATCTGACGACTCTGTTGGAAAGGTTTTAATTAGCTAAATTTCCATAGGACGTTTAGTCCCAAAGATGCCAATCTAGACGGTTAATGACATGAAATATATCAAATACGCAAGAAGAGAAAATAATATTTATTTTCGTCGCAGGAGGAAAGCTGTCGCATCCCATACACGTTGGGGGGAACATAACCCCGATGGTCTATCCTCTTATATTGTCAATGAGTCAATGTTGACAGCTGATGTTCGGAAGCATTTCCGGCTGCCTTGTGGTAAGACTGTAGCCCAGTCATGGTCCGCTCTCCGAAAATGCTGGCTGGGTTTTAACATAGCAAATAGCCAAGACGATAGAAACTCGATGCAAAAATACGCATACCGAATTAGAAAGATTCAGGCACAGATGGGTATCAAGTCTACAGATTTCGATTCAAATATTCTTGATGAAAATACAGCCCTGCTGATAGATCAGTCATATCGAAAGTCACCAACACAACTAAATGAGATCCAAGGTGGTGAACAGTCGACCATTGAGAACGAAGAGATGGATTATGAGAATATAATGGCCGCACCAATCGCCAATAACGAGAGCCGGCCTTCTCCACGACAAGAGATTTTTGCTACTTACTTGTCAAGGGACAATTCGTGTCCATCCCCAGCGTATGAGTCCAATGCTAATGTTGAAGAAAAAGTTACAGATTATGAAAATTCATGTTATATCGGCTCACCAAAACCACCGAACCAGAGCCAAATGCACGTTAAAAGACATAAAACACTTTATAAAAAACAATGTCAAGTACCGAGTGCGAAGCAGGATAATTTTGCAGTTTCCGGTCCCGAGAATACCCTTGCTGTTCCAAACCCAAACCGACCTCCAATCGAACCAATCTTTCGAGACAAGTATCGTGCCTATCAGCCTGCTGAAGATCTCCCCCATACGATACGTAAAGACAAATCTTGTGATTATGACCCTCAGGTAAATCAAATGCAAAGTAGTAAAAGAGAAAAGGTCATCCAAAGAAAATCAAAGTCTTGTTCTTACACTAGTCAGCGCTGAACCAAAATTAGTTCCCTACTTCAAGTATCTGAACTCTAGAATTTCGCGTATCAGTGACATAAATTAGGCCCTTGTTATTAACGGCAATATCTTCAGGTTGGTTCAGTTGTTCAGGTCCTTTGCCATAACTCCCCCATCCTGTCAAATAGTTGCCTTCCTTATCGAACATTTGAACTCGAGTATTTATTTTGTCTAGAACGTAGACATTATCGTTGTTGTTATTATTGTTATTATTGCTATCAATTGCAATACCTGGTGCGGTGTCTGAGAATTGTCCTGTCCCGTTTCCAAAAGAGCCCCACTGTCTGATAAAAGAATCGTTACTATCAAGTACTTGAACTCTATGATTCTTCATGTCTGTTACGTATACATTGTCATTATTGTCTGGATCGATAGCAATACCATGGGGGCCATTGAACTGGCGTGGTCCTGCGCCTTTTGATCCGATGGTTTCTATAAATGTGCCATTGGAATAGAACTTTAGAATCTGGTTTCCATTCCTATCTGTCAGGTATACGATTCCATTCGAATTTACTGCGATTTGGTGCGGAGATCTTTGGGCGTCACGGCCACCAGTCCCGTTGAACCCCCATTTTGTAATAAATGTGCCGTTCGAATCGAATTTTTGCACTCTATGATTATTCAATTCTAGAGAATATACGAACTTACCTTCGGGATCTACTGTAACGTCATGCAAACCCAAGAATTGGCCGTTATTAGATCCAGCAGAACCCCAGCTTGTAAGAAATGTTCCATTCGGATAAAACTTCTCTATACGTTTATTCCCTGTATCCCCAACGTAAATGTTAC
>JANWKP010000026.1 GCA_025451315.1 Nitrososphaerales archaeon
AAAACTACTTGTCTTGTATCGACATGGCTCAAACATTACATTCAGAGAATGGCGGGAGGGACGAAGTTGATTCTCAGCTCCCAAAAATGATAATTAAATCCAGTGGTACTTCACAACCCTTTGATATAAGAAAGTTGGAACTTGCTGTTGTCCTGTCACTGGGTAATTGTAAGGACTCGGAGGAATTAAAGAAGGTTTTGATTGATACGGTGCTCAAACGAATCAGGGACAAGGTTACAACGTCCACTCATTATATCAATGACATTATTGAAACCTATCTTCTAAGAAACAAACATTATGACGTGCTTCAAAAATACATTGACAATCGATTTGAGAAAAACAAGGTCTACTCTGAAAAGGTCAATCTTTTAGGCACCGCTTTAGTCACCGCACCTTCTTATAACAGAAAAGAACTAGATCATTTCTCAGTCAATCAAATACAGATAGCAGCCAACAGATATCTCCAGCGTGATATGAAGACAGGGGATATTACAGAGAGTATGACAGGTTGGTTTGAGCGTGTTGCTTCTCATGTTGTTTTAGGGTCTGTTGTCTATGATCCTGAAGTTTATGATAAAGATGGTAATCAACCGATTCATGACACTAGAGAATATAATGAAAGAAAACTATTTGAATTAAGTTATAAAAGTTTTGGACCAATAAAAATAGATGTAATTTTCAAACTTTATAAAAAATTAAATGATGAACATAAAATGAAATATGATTTTCAGGTGTTCTCATACAAAGTTTGGGATCTTGCTTATCCTGATCGTACTATGTCTGATAAATATCATAAATTATATCAAAAATATTTCCAGTATATGTATCAGGGTATCTTTGAACCAAACACACCTACTCTTATGAACGCAGGCACTGAAAGACCTAGATGTTCAGCATGTTTCGTATTAGAAGTTGGAGATAATATGGAAGAGATAGGAAGTGTATGGAGAGATGCGGCTTTAATATATCAGGGTGCAGGCGGTTTTGGAACTAATATCTCTAGTCTTAGGCCTAAAGGTTCTAATGTTGGTAGGGTATTCGGTGCCGCAAGCGGTCCCATTAATCTTCTTTTAGAAATGATAGACAAGGTAACTGATGTAGTTAAGAGCGGAGGTTGTTTTATAGGTTCTACATTAATTGCTACCGCTGATTATGGTGCCGTTCCAATCAAAGATATAAAACCAGATACAAATGTCTATTCATATGATAAAGAGAAAGGATTTGTTTTAAGGAAAACAAAAACTGGTTCTTGGCTTACAAAGAAAAAATCCGAAGTTTGGAAATTAGTGACGGATAAAGGATTGACTGTTTTTGCAACACCAGATCATAAATTCATGACAAGACCCGATAAAGAATATACTAAATTAAAGGATTTGAAGATAGGTGCTCCATTAATGGTTCTTTCTAGATATATTAAGGATGGAGAATGGATTATCAATTTAGATTATTATAAGAGAAATGGTAAAGACCAGCTTCGAGCACCGGAACATCAATGGATGGCACAACAATTAGGAATACAAGGAGAACATATCCATCATAAAGACGGAGATCATCTTAATAATATCACTTCAAATATTCAAGGAATGTCTGAGTCAGAACATCTTAGACATCATGATCTCGATAGATTACAAAAAAACATTCATCCATTTCAACATCTAACTGAAGAACAAAAACAAAAAAGTGTAGAAGGATATAAGAAATGGAGAAATAATCTAAAAGGAAAAGAATTAGAAGATTTCCTATCAAAAACTACCTGGCAATTAAGAGAAAGTAATGATAGACGACTAGAAGATGGAACCCATAATTTCTTAACCAATTGTCCTTCTAAAGACCCAGAGAAGAAGATTATAATGCAGAAATCAAGAATTGCTAATTCATTATGGAAGGCAATGTCTGAAGGCTTTCAACCAACTAAAGAAAACTGGGAAGAAATAAGTAATAAGATAGGATTGTATAGGTTACAAAGATTCACTATAAATAAAATAACACAGGTTTTTGGATCATTCGAAAATGCCTTACAATATACAAACGAGAGAAATCATAGAGTAGTTTCTATTGGATTTTCCCATTATGAAGATGTATATGATATGGAAGTAGAAGATACTCATAATTTCGTGGTTTGTGATGAGGATCGAAGAGGAGTTGTTGTTTCTAATTCAAGAAGGGGAGCAAATATGGCTATTATGGATTATAATTTTCCTCAGATAGAAGAATTCATAACCATGAAGAAAACTCCAGGTTATTTAGAGAATTTCAATGTCTCTGTGATGTTTGATTCAGATTTCTGGAAACACTATGATGCAAGCACCGATTATGACTTAAAATTCAAAGATAAAACATATGGTAAAATGAATGCAAAGACCTTAATGGAAAACATCGCTGTTTCTGCATGGTCATCAGCAGAACCAGGTGTTTTATTCAAAGATAATGCCAATCGTGCTAATCCTCTTATAGGAATAAAGGGAGAATTAAAATCAACTAATCCATGTAGTGAGCAATATTTATATGACGGTGAATCCTGTACTCTAGGAAGTATCAATCTAGCAAAACTTGTAAGAGAAGATGGAACATTTGATTGGGATGGCTATGTCCAAATAATTCATGAAACAACTAGATTCCTTAATGATGTTTTAGAGATCAATCAATATCCAACTCCGCATATAGAAGAGGAAAGTAATAAAGTCAGACGTATAGGTTTAGGTATAATGGGACTTGCAGACTTGTTTTTCCTTCTAAAAATCCCATACAATTCTCAGGAAGGTTTCTGGATGATGGAAGAGCTATCAAAGACTTTGTATATTGAATCTGTGAAAACAAGTATTGATCTAGCAGAAGAGAGGGGTAGTTGTTATTGGTATGATAAATTTATAAAGTCTGGAGAGACTCCTGCAGCAGCAGTAAAAAGGTCATACGGGATACCAGATAATGAATTGATAGATATTTCTTTAGGCACCGAATATACAAATAAACTGATAAAACATGGAATAAGAAATATGTGGACTACAACCATAGCCCCAACAGGCACTATCTCTATGATAGCCGATTGTTCTTCTGGTCTTGAACCCATTTTCTCTTTAGTTTTCTCCAAAATCACCACAGCAGGTAAGTATTATTACACTTCTGAATTATTCAAAAAAGCATTGATAGATGCAGGGATTTATTCACAACAACTCTTAGAAAAGGTAGAAAAGAATTACGGTAGTTGTCAGGGTATCGATGAAATATCAAAGGAAATTCAAAAGGTATTCCTTACAGCTATGGACCTACACTGGATGGACCATGTTGTTGCACAATCTGTATGGCAAAACTGGATTGATAATTCCATAAGTAAGACAATTAATATGCCATATAATGTTACAGTCGATGATGTCAAAAACGCCTACATCCTCGCTCACGAACTTGGTCTTAAGGGAATTGCTCTCTTTAGAGACGGTTCTAGAAATGAGCAAGTGCTTCATGTCGGGAGTAATGTACAGTCGAACAAAAACGAACAGAATGTCCAGAGAGATACACCTGGAACTGAAACAATCCTTCAAGCACCGACAAAAAACCAAGTAGAAAGAAAGATCCCACCAAGTAGATATGCAATGAATTACATCAGAGAGAGAGTTCCAGAAAAACTAATGGTTGATCTAACCATCCATGCAGGTAAGGTAGCTCAATATCTTGAAAAGGGTGATGAGTGTCCAAGTTGTAAGGAACAAACCTTAATCAAGGACAGTGGATGTAACAAATGTGTAAAATGTGGGTATGCTAGTTGTAGTGTAGCATAATATCAAGATATATATGTGGAATAGACGAAACCTAGTTAATCATAAGGATGTTCTACGTGAAGGGCGTGGAACTGCATCCGAATATAGCGTCACACCTACAACCTGAAAGGGGGAATCTATGGAAAGGGTGAGCCAATGCAGTGTGGTTTTAAGACTACGGAGAAGAACGAGTGCGTCTCAAACAACGCCTACCTTATGATTATTAATTATATCTGAACTTTGCAAACCTCTTTATTTTCATTCTGAAACTCTTTATTGCAGATTTGACGGTGCGGAAAGCAGCACTTGAAAGACCTAGATTCTGACTTATAGTCCTTATCACCAGTAATCTCATCCTTGATGTAGAATCTGAAAGATTAATGTTCTCGCTTATAAGTCGAATTCGGTACGGTTTTGAATTCGTTACGGTGCTTGAAAGGCTCAAGCTATCACTCAGAGTCTTAAGCTTCCCCTTTGCCTGCGTGTAAGCACCGTCACTAAATGATAATTCTTCAGATATAGTTTTTATTAGAGATGATAATGCAGATTGTATAGATGAATCGGATAGTGATAATGACTGTTGGATTGTTCTTATACGTGATTTTACATTCGTGGTATTGGTTGAAAGGCTCAAAGAGTTCGATATAGTCCTAAGTCTACTAGTTAATTTGGTGTTAGTATCTGAGAAAGAAATACTGTGACTTATGGTCTTTACAAATTCTTTAGACTGTATTATAGCATCTGTTAAAGTCACACTGTGACTTATGGTCCTAAGTCTTGTTGTAATCCTTTGCGCACCGTCTGAAATACTCAATGATTGAGAAATAGTTCTAAGTCTAGTTGTAAGTTTAGAATTAGTATGGGTAAATGTCAAACTCTCTGAGATAGTCTTAATTATATTTGCCCCTCCTTTCTCCACCAAATCAGAAAGATTCAAATTCTGTGTAAACGCTCTAAGTCTTGTTGTTTGACGTAACAAGTTATCTGATAGGGATAGTGAGTGGGGTACTGCTCGCAATTTTAGTCGGAGTCGTAATAAATTATCAGTCAAAGAGAAAGATTCGGTAGGTATGGTTCTTATTTTATTTCTCAAATCATTAATCGAGTCTGTCAAAACTATAGATTCAAAGATTAATTTTATCTTTGCACTACCAGTTTGAACCAAATCGTTAAATGTGATTGAATTATTAATTGTTCGTAGTCTATTTGTCACACGCTGTATACCTTCCTGTATTGATAATGGGTGGTTTAGTGTGCGTATTTTTGACCTTAACTTACTTAACAGATCAGTTAAGGCGAAAGAATCTGATATAGTTCCAATCTTACCCCTCAATCTAGATCTTGTATCTGAAAGTGTCAAACTATCTGAAATGGTTTGCACAAGTCCTCTGAATATGTAAACCGATTCGGAAAATGTTATTGAATGAGAGATTGATTTGAGCTTGTTTCTGAGTATATTTGTGGTGTGTGTAAAACTTATTGAATCAGAGATGTAAACCGGTCTAAACCGTGTACGCACCGCACTATCTACTAGGTTTATATTCTGTGTTATCATTCTAATCCTAGTAGTAAGCCTTGAAAGACCATGAGAAAGTGCCACTGACTCGGAGAGAGTTTTTGCTTTACCTCTTAGTC
>JANWKP010000027.1 GCA_025451315.1 Nitrososphaerales archaeon
GTTCTGACCCTCATAGCAGGTTTCGCGTGTATGAATATTACTAAAGGGTACAATGGAGAAGAAAATGTTTGTCGACGGATCAAATGCTTATTGTACAGGAAGAGGTGCACTTAGAGCTACTAACTTTTGATAATGCAAAATCGTTACCTATCGATAAATGTCAGCGCCGACGGGATCCAAACAATAACGATTTGGATGTTTCCAGTCCAGTCATAGATATTCACAATGAAGTATTGTAAACATATTTGGACAAAAAATTTCACAAATCATGTATTGTCTTGATTCATATCTGCTTGGTCCCATTGAGTAAAAGGGTTCATTAATTGATTTAAAACAGATTATCAATTATCTTTTATTTTCAAACGTACAATTAAAAGAATTTTGACTAGATTATATGGTTGATATCTATAACTTTTGTCTCAATAGTAAATTCAAATCATTGTCATTGTAGTTCGCTAATACATGTATGTTATAATCTGGTACTCCAGCTGGAATTAAATAGAGAACATAAAGTAAAAGTTTCAGAACTGCTATCATCTGTTATAACAGAAAAGCAACATCAAACTCAATCACAAAATACATTAAAAAAAAGTTACTCCAATCAATTTTTCTTTTCAGCCAAAATGTTGTTTAAAATATCTTGTGTTTATTTTATCCTGCTTATTTTTGCCCTTCTTTAAATCGTATTTTTTTATAATATGTCTCTTCTCACAAGATGTGATTTCAATATTTTTGTCTATTTTACTTCCGATTGCATCCTATCTGAAATAAGGTTCTATCTCCTTTTCTTCTAAAGTATTATTCAAATATTAAAGTTATAATATCGACAGTGATTGAATCTAAAGAAATTTGGAATAAAAGTATAAATAAATAATACAAACCATTAGTATTATTTAGTAATTAAAATGCCAGATTGTGAAATGTGTGGTAATAATTCTGATAAATGTTATACTGTTGACTTGTCAATTACTTCTGATTTTGATAAAGATGAATAATCATTTGAAAGGAATAGTACAATTTGTTCAGAATGTAAGATCAAAATAATAACCGTATTTCCAAAACTAGAAGATGAGTATTTTTAATAATAATAATTTATTCATATTATCAATATTTCCTTTAGTGTTATTTTTTTCTATTCTATTAATTGGACAAATACAACTGCAGGCATTTACAGAAACTGCTAAATCATGGTGGTCTAATGGAACAGCTATGCCAACACCTAGAACAGAAATTGCTGCTACTAACATTGGGAATAATATTTATGTTATAGGAGGATTTGACAAAACTGGTAAAGTACTAGATACTGTAGAAGTTTATGATATTAAGAATGATTCTTGGAAGGCAGTAGCACCTTTACCACAACCATTGCATCATACAGCTGCTTCAAGTTTTAACGATAAAATTTATGTTATAGGAGGATATACAAATAATAATTGGCATCCTTCAGCTAAATTATTTATTTATGACCCTAAAAAAGATATTTGGACTGAAGGATCTCCTATGCCTACTGCTAGAGGGGCATTAACAGCTGTCTTTATAGGTGAAATACTTTATGCTATAGGTGGCGAAGACGAAAATAGAATTATGGATATTAACGAAGCCTATAATTCAAAAAAACAATAATTGGATATCAAAATCACCAATGCATACCGCAAGACACCATGCTGCATCTGCAGTTGTTGATGGAAATGTATACGTAATTGGTGGAAGAGTTCAAGGAGTTTCTCCTATTACCAATGTTAATGTTAATGAAATGTATGATCCTAAAATGGATCTATGGATTACACTTAACTCTATGCCTTCAGAAAGAAGCGGAATTAGTGCAACATCAATCAATAATACTACAATTTACGTATTAGGAGGAGAAAATATGACTAAAACATATAACAATAATGAAAAATATAATGTTAAGGATAATACATGGGAGTCTCAAGAACCTCTGCTTACTGCTCGTCATGGATTGTCAGCAGTATCTATTAATGATAAAATATATGTAATAGGAGGAGGACCTGAACCTGGATTGAGTGTGACTAATGTTAATGAAATTTTTAATATTAGAGAATGATTTTTGAATACAGTAGTAAATTAAAAAAGTAAAATTAAGAATTCAAATAATAAACGGGCATTGTCATTATTGTTATCTTGCACAATATTTTCTACATTGTTTCCAAGGTTTGACTTCTCTTTAGACATTATGATTGGTTATAATGGATCAGATAGTATCTTCTAGGCTTAAAGTACATTACGGTTTCTATTATTAAGATAAAAGAATTCCTAGGACAATTGCACTTTTCATATCGTTAATTTATCTTTCGAATCTCAAAATTATCATTTATAACAAATATTATATTTTGTTTTGTAAAAAACCAAATGTGAAAAAGTTTTTTATAAAACTAAATAGCAAGATAATTGCTAAAGTTGCCAGGGTTAAACTATAAAATAATGCTATACTAATATCATAATTATCCCACAAGAAACCAAAAGTGACATTTCCTATTAAAAGGCAAATTCCTACTATCAATCCATAAAAACCAAATGCAGTCCCTCTATTATGTTCGGATACATATTTTGAGATAAGTGCTCTTTGTACAGTTTCAGATATACCAATATATAGACCATAAATTAAAGGAATTGAAATAATATAGATAAGATTATTTTTTTCTGACAAATACATTAAAAGCGAAGATATTACAAACAATAGAAATCCAATTATTAACACTTTTTCTTTTCCTATTCTATCGGATAATATTCCTGCAGGAATACCAATTGCAGTATGAGTAATATTGATTATTGCATATATTATTGGTACAAAGTTTTGTTCTATTCCTAAATCAGTAGATTTCAAAAGTACAAAGGAATAGTTGAATGCTCCAAGACTAAAAATACCTAGAATTATTACAAGGTATACAAATGTTTTATTCTCTATGAATAATTTTCTTAAACTAGAAAAAAAGCTAATCTTGTTAACCATTTTATTATTATGATTTATTATAATTTTGTCTTTCACAAAGTATATCAAGATGAAAAGTGAGACTATTCCTGGAATAATTGAAAGTAAAAAAATATACTGAATATTTCCCCCAAATAATTCTAATATTAAAAATGCAAAGATTGGACCTATTATTGCTCCTATCTGGTCTAATGTTCTGTGAACACCAAATGCTTTTCCTGTACTTGATTCATCTACAGAATCTGCAATTAATGCATCACGAGGTGCTGTTCTAATACCTTTCCCTATCCTATCTGCAACTCTTACAATTATAGTATCTATAAATGTAGTAACAAAAATAAAAAACGGTTTACTGATAGTAGATATACCATATCCAACTATAACAAGAATCTTTCGTTTTCCAATTTTATCAGAAATATATCCTGAAGGAATTCTAAAGATATAGTTTACTAGTTCACCTGAACCTTCTATTGCCCCTAAAAGAGTTCTTGATAAATCTAGATCTTTAACAATATACAAAGGTAAAACAGACATTACCATTTCAGTTGAAAAATCTGTAAAAAAACTGACTAATCCCATATACAATACATTTTTGAGTCCTGAAGATTTTTTCAATAAATCTAATTTTGATAAATTTCGAAAATTTATGAATGTATCTCTCTATATCTAATAAAACAAGATTTACTCCAAAATATGAACAATCTTTTTTCTTGATTTTATACCTTGGATTATTTTTATTTTATCAGAGGAAACTTGAAAATGATTAGATAATAACTTTATTAATTCGTGATTAGCCTTTCCTAATTCTGGTTTTGATTTGATAGATATCTTTATTTCATTTCCTTTTACTTGAAATAATTCAGATGTATTGAAGCTAATGCTAATAAAATATTTCATTCTCATTGTGTTTTATCTGTTGATGATGCTTTAAACGTTGATCTTTAATGGAGCTTATGATATTTGTTGTATTTTTATATTGGAGGTTAGCTTGAAACTTTGTAGATGAAATGGAAGATTCATTAATTAAACTTTTTTCAAAGGATATTAATCCAAAAAATTGGATCTCCCGTTATCATAATAATTCATTATTATATTTGATTATAATGTTTTTATTTTATCACGGTATAGGAATAATTTTCTCCTTAATAGGAACATTAATTATAGATAATTCGATAGTTGGATATGAAGAACCAAATCATCCTCTTTTTATGTTTCCAGTTATTTTAGCTGGCCCTATAGAAGAATCGATTTTTTTTGGGATTCCGGTCTATGCTTTCGGTAATAACCTCATTGTACTAATTGGTGGAATAGCATGGGCAATGTTACATATCTTCAATTCATATCCTATAGATATTAATCAATTGGCATATGCAAATTGGTTATTCGTAATTCCATCACTTTTTTTTAGTTTAAGAACATGGATAAGTGGAAAAGGATGGTTCGCAATACTCGGCCATTCAATATGGAATCTTCTTTTCTTTAGTTTAAGTTGTAATTTTCAGGAAGCACATTGTTCCTATAGTTTTGACAAGGAATATATAAGTATAGTATTACTTGCGGGTATCCTACTCACTATAGTATATTTACTGATGAAAAGAAGACAAAATTTAAAAAAATAGAAATAAAACAATTTTATTTTTATTTTTATCCGTACGACGAGTATTTTCTTCGAATATTTTCATGCATTCGATATGATAATTTTTCAGATATTTCATCTTGTTTATTATGAAACTTGGCCATTCTTTTTTTGGTAAAGATAAAAGGCCCATATAGATAATTGTGTCCTTTAATTGGTTTCACTGGATCGAGTGACGAAAGAAGGGAATTAAGGCGAAAATTGACATCCATAGTATTACTAGAATTGCTATTTTCCTCTTCAGAAAGAGTTCTCAAGTTCTTGAGCACATCTGATTCCAATTTTCTATATCCAAATTGTGAAGTATTCTCGAGTTTCTTTTCAATTATAGTAGAATCTGTTGTTGTCTTTGTACCCATTACTAATGGATTAGGTTTGTAAAGAGAATCAATTTTTAATTGCCAAACTTCATCAGGATTAGAAACAATGGCATCAAAAAAAGCGTCCTTTACTGGAGAGGTTGAGATAATAAAATTCCATTTTCTTTGATTTGAAGAATATTTATCAAATAGGTATTTTGCAAGATCACGATCTTCTAATATTTCCATATAAGAAATTATTAAAAAAATTCCATATAAATTAATAGTAAAAAGGAAGGCAGAATAATTTATATAAATAAATGATCTACAGAATAAATTTAGTGAACATCAACATAAATCATTTCATTTTCTATTATTATGGGATAAGATCCTGCAGATTTTAGTTTTTGTGGAAACCATACTAAATTTCCAGTTGTTATATCCCATTTAGCTCCATGCCAAGGACATGTTATTTCTTTGTCATTTAATTCTCCTTCATGTAATTCGGCTCCTGCATGATTGCAAATATTACCAATAGCATAGTAATTTCCTTTTACATTAGCTACTAAGATTTCTTGTCCTCCTGCAGTTAAATGTGTCATATTACCGTCTGAAATATCTGATACTTTTCCAACCAAGAATTTTGTCATATTATATTAATAATGTATCAACTCATATTTTAACAAATTTCCTATTGAATAATTCAAAATTTTGGAATTATCTATCTTTTAGAATTTTGAAATATTAGTTGAGTGTCAGTTCAACTTTCAACTTCAAGTTGTTTGTAATTTTTTCTTGTAATATCTCAAAATTTTATAGATAAAACATTATAACCATTTCTACGTTACATGATGAATTTACATTATTAAAAATTTGTTAGAATAAATAATCATTCTAGATTATACACCATGATACTAAATTATTGAGTATGTTTCAATTTTTGAATGTTTATAATATAATATAATAATTTTAATATTGAAAAGAATATTATTATTATTATTGGTTTTAGATAGATAGATAGATAGATAGATAGAGACTGTAACTTAACGGAAAGTAATAGTCATATTATATAATTCTATTATGTTCTGCACCTAATTTTGGTATGTTATCTTATTTTATTCATTCTTACCTTGACAACATAGCCTAGATAGAACATTTCAAATAAAAGGAAGTGTTTACTATATTATGACAAAATTTGGGTTCTATAATAATGCACCTAAAATTTCATTTGACACTCATCTTATAAATTTACATCCGGATCAAAGGAAAATTCTAATAGAATTAAGAAATTTTGTAAGAACGATAGGCGATAATGTTGTCGAAGATATAAGACCTCATAGAATAGTATATTCTAAAACATTAGCATTCCGTAATTTTCTAGATGTACAACCCGCTATAGAAGAAATCATAATAGCAACTAGAAAAAATAGGAAAGAAACACCTATAATATACAAAATTTCAAACAAACAAGATTTTGAAAAGTTAAAGGAAGAGATTATCAGTGCATACAAAAATATAAATTGATTTTAATATTTGATTTTAGTAAATTAAATTATTATTTATACAGGTTATACAATGTTAAAATCATTAAAATTCCCTATAAATTCTTCATATTTTATTCTAACATTATCGACATGGCTACCAGGAGGACCTTGATGACACCACATCATAACTTTATCAACATTAGATTTTAAGCCTTCCAATACACATTCAACATCACCATTCAGCAAATTTTTAACCCATCCATAAACATTATTTTCTCGTGAAGTATCTTGAGTATGTTTCCTAAAATATACTCCTTGAACCTTTCCAGAGATGATCAAATGAACTCTAATGTAATCTGATGAATCACTGTTTTCTTTTTTATTTGAGTTACTATCACTATTATCAGTATTGCTTTGGATCAAGTAAAAAAAGAGAGCATAGAAATCAAATATAAATTATGAGATAAATTTATGAAAGAGAGCCTCCCTCCTCTTCAAAAAGATTTTCATATGTTGTTCCTTTCCTAACTAATTTAAAATCTCTGGAACTAGTTTTCATAACTATCGGAGGCTTAGTCTGGCAATGAAACAGCATATTAAATACTACAGAATATGCTCCTACATTATAAAATGAAATATAACTACCTATTCTAGCATTATTAAGATTAGATATACCTGATAAAGGAAATGTAATAAAATAAAAAAGGATTATTAAATGAAAAATATTTCATGTTCCTTAATTTAGACAAACTAAAATCAATTGCTTTATCTATAGTAAGGAACTGTCACTTTTTGACCTGGTTGTGTTTCTCGTTGCTTCTTTATCTTCTTTACGGCTTCGACATAATTATCCATTGATACAGATGCTTCTGAAGCATGTTGTGCTGCCTCTTCTGGAGATGAATATTTTGATAGATATTTTTGTAATACAAAAGAAACAGCTACATTTACAACTGAATTAGTTTCCGCACCACTAAAACCTTCAGCGAGTTCAGCGATCTTTTCGAAATCCACGTCTTTTGAAAGAGGTTTATTTTTAGAACTCATTTCTAAAATACTGTAACGAGTTTTCTTGTCTGGAAGCGGGATATATAAAATCTTGTCAAATCTGCCAGGTCGTAATAGTGCAGGATCAACTATATCAGATCTATTTGTAGCAGCCAAGACTACTACACCAGAAAGAGACTGAATTCCATCTATCTCTGTAAGTAATTGAGAGACAACTCTTTCTGCAACCATGCTATCACCTTCTAACCCCCTTATTGGAGCTATAGAATCAATTTCATCAAAAAATATGATACATGGAGAGGCTTGTCTTGCACGTCGGAATATTTCTCTGACTCCTTTTTCAGACTCTCCAACCCATTTTGATAATA
>JANWKP010000028.1 GCA_025451315.1 Nitrososphaerales archaeon
AATGTGGTTACAGATACCCATAAAGAACTAATTGTTGTCCAAAAATAAGTCAATCATATTTACTACAATCTTTAAAAATATATTAAATATAATATATAAATCATTAATTTATTGTATTTGATAATTATTTTATTATAGGACTTAATTAAGGGAATTCTCAAACTAAAATTATCATGTTGCATTAATTTGACATTGACTATAACATATTACATTTAATCATATTAGACTAATTAAAAAAATTTCTCGACGTTTTAAAACTCTATGGTAACATAAAAAAAAGGTTATTAATTGTTTAATTTCAAGTCTGGATGCAAATATGGAATGTTAATTAGGATTATCGAGTGATGCTCCTTGTGGTTTTATGGTAGAAGTTACATTCCCACCGGTAGTTTGTTCCAGAGTTTTTGATTTAATTGTGCAGTTATAGGAATAATTGTAATAAAAGAAATATTTATTATGACCAGAAATAGCATGACTAGATATATTTTCATCATTATATTAATTAGTCTGAGCATCTTATATAGGTTATAGTCATAGAAGAAATCAATAATTATTCCAGTAAGATATCTCTACCTATTTAAAAACGGAAGCCAATAGTACCTAATTTTATTTCAAAATAGAGAAAAAATGGTAATTATTTAACCTTATCCCAAAAAATACAATTTATCTTCAATTAAGACATCAATTAGTTCTATAACTCGGTAATAAAATAAGAGTAAGTTCGCTAGAAATATAATATAATAAATATACTGAGGGAAAATCTGATTTTTTCATGTCTTCTATATTATGAACTCGGTTTTATTTTATTATATTTATATAAAACTATAAGGAAAAATTGAAAATAAAAAATAGTAATAAGATCTACAAAATGTATATACTTGAATAGATGTGGACATTTTCTTATTCATTAGTAAAATTAATTGCATGAAAAAATTATTCATTAATGAAATTATATTTGGATTAATTTTAAATTCGAATCGAATCAATTTGAATGTTTAAAAGCCTCGAGTAATTATATAATAATATTAGAGAAATAATTTGAGATTAATTGTTTATACAGGGAAAGGCGGCACAGGAAAGACGGTCACATCCTGTGCAACCGCCATCGGCTTGGCTGAAATGGGTTATAAGACCCTCTTGATATCTGCAGATCCAGCACATACAATTAGCGATGCATTGTGTCTTGATATAGGACATAATACAAAAGCAATCAGTTCAAACCTAGATGCAATAGAGATTGATCCATTGGTTGAAATCAGTAAGGATTATGTAGAAATTATTTCATCTATAAGTTCTTCTTTTATAAGTAAAGGAGTAGATTCAAGCATTGCGTACGAAATAGCAATGTTGCCAGGTATGACTCAACTTTTTTCTTTGATTAAAATCGAAGAGGTTATCAGGAAAAATAATTATGAACAAATTGTACTAGATATGCCTGCGTCAGGAGAGGCATTAAAATTTCTTTATTTTCCAAAATTAATGGGGTCTATGGGGAGACATATATCTGGATTAACTTCTATGTTAAGTGGATTCGCGAAGATGTTCCAACCAATGTCTAACTATTCTGCTTATTTGGATTCATTTATAACTCAAACTGATATAATAAAGCGTCTTGATAATTTATTTCATATTTTATCCAATCAAACTATTACTAGCCTGCGTCTTGTGACTAATTTAAATAACTTTAGCGTGAAAAATGCCAAAAGAGCTCTTATGTCAGCTAACTTATTTGGAATTAATGTTGATCTTGTGATAATAAATAAGGTCGATGTTCAAGATGAAGATAAAAGAATATTTTTAGAAAATACAAAGTTCAACTTTTTACCTTTGCCTTGTCGAGAAGCAATACGTATGAAAGAAGAACTTCAGGGTATTGAAATGCTAAAACAGCACAATTATCATATTTTTGGAACCGACGATCCTTCTCGTATTTTCTTTAATGAAAAAGTTTATTCTATTGAAGAAAATAACGATTCTATTACCCTCGTACTTAAAATTCCTTTTGCCAAAAATGCTCTTTTAGAGATTGAAAAAAAAAGTGATGAGTTAATGATAACTTTAGAACATGATAGAGGAATTCTAGCCAATATCATAATCTTGCCTTTCGCTGCTGCAACAATGAATCTTGTTTCTAGCAAAATTATTAATAACCAATTAGTAATCTTATTAAAACGATAAATAATAATGGATAAGTTAATTTTATTTTTTTTAAACATGCAGATTTCTATATAGATTAATTTACTTTTTAATGGATTAAAAAACATAATAGACAAAATTGGTCATATATTTAAATTCTACTGATAACTATGATTTAAAAAATTTTTACTTAAGTTTTAGTTTTAGTTTTCAAACTATTAAATAAAACATTTTGATATAGTACTTTGTAGAATATCTGGTATATATCTAAACGATGAATACTAAATTAATAATTTATGTTTTCAAACAATAAATTTATTATTTTCCTATCAAGTAATTGAAATATGATATTAAATCAAAAATAATACGTACCAAGGATGACTATAGCTTTAATTTCTATCTTGGCTGTTTTAATTGTGGTTGGGACTCTTCATGCTAATATTATTGTTAATGCTCAACTAGATTCCACATATGTATTAAATAATACTTTATTTGTTAGCGGGTCATCTACTACTAATACGAAAACCGATAAAGTTACATTATCATTAGGTGTGGAAACAGCTAATAAAACAGCTGAAAAAGCGTTACTTTCAAATTCTAATTTGATGAATACAGTGATAGACGCATTAAAAAAATCTGGCCTCCAACAAAATGAAACGAGTACTTTCTTCTTTTCTATAAAACCTAATTATAATTATTCTAAGTCTGGAGATAGAGGAGATTTAATAGGATTTACGGTATCCAATTCAATTCATATAGAGAGTTCAAATATTGGCAGTGTTTCACAATGGATAGATACTGCAGTACAAGCTGGTGCCAATTTCGTTAATGATATTTACTTTAGCGTATCTGAAGAAAAGTTACAAAAAATAAAAAATATGTTGCTAAGAGAAGCAATTGCAAATGCGAAATCAAAAGCTGATATTGTTGCTGCTGCTGGAATAAATGTAGGTGGAATAAAGTCGATAATGGTTGAGGAAATAGGGCTTCCTCCAGTGCCTGGACCTTTATACACCAAATCTGTTAGTTCAGATGAAGTATCCTCAACTCATATTCTAGCAGGAGAACAAGAGATTTCCACAACAGTAGGAATTGTTTACATGATTGGTAGCTAATCATCCATCATTTTTTAATGATACTTTTCCATGGATAACGTTACTAAGATTTAGTAATTATTTATCATAACAGCAAGTAAATTAGTTGACGATGCTTCATTGTTTGCTCCAACATTCTCAAGACTTGCACACACTGATGGAACCATGCTTATTGAAACCCCACCTAGACGGCCAATAGGAAAAGTCTATGAGATATATGAAAAATATTATATCAATGAAGAACATTCAGATTTATTCATATACATATTGTCAAGGTAAAAGATGCAGTTGCTAATGGTCTTATTACTGCAGATTTTCTAAAGGCGGAACGTGAACGTCTTGGACCGTTATATTCACAATTCTATGACGCAGAATTTCTATCCGTAGGGGGGCAATGTATTTCCATACCAGGATATTGATTACGCAATTGAATTAGGTGAAAAATACAAAGGTTTGCCAATAAACCCATACTGTTTGCATGTTGGTGATGTTGATTTTGGTTTCTCGTCATCAGTTACCGCTCTTTATGTTTTTGAATTACATACAAAAAATCAAATTGCTCGTATAGTGAGGGAAGGAAATATGATAAGAAAACATCATCAGAAATAGCAAATAATATGCATAGTTTGGACAGACAAATACCTCATTTAAGGTGGTTCATAGATGGTGCGAACAGGGGAGCAGTTAATGAATGCAAGGCAGTATATGGAGAACGGATAGATTGAATAAAATCTGAAGAGGTAAGCCCAGAAGATAACTATGTAAATCCTGTATCTTTTGGTAAATTTCATAAGGAAAAGTTGGAACAGACATATCATGTAATTACAAGGAAATTAGCAATACCCAAAGAATACAATACCTGATTGCTTCATTACGAACCGCGTGGGATCTCGGATTCGATTTATTAAAAGATTTGACAATGTACGACGACCATTTAGACGATCTAAGGTTGGCATTAAAGGGATTAATATTTAAGGATGTAGATGATTAATAATTGAAAAGAAGATCTCATTATGTTTCCATGATTGGTGATGATGAGATGAAGATGATATTGATCACATAACTTCTTATTGTGAAAAATGTAATTCATACGGTTTCTTATCCGAATTAGGAACACGTGTATATCCTGATAATGAACCTATTCCACGTGATTCAGATATCTGGATACAATGCTACCGTTGAGGTACAATAGTCAAAGTTCATGCAATCGTAAGAACAAGGTCGCTGGTATAATTGACCCACCTGAAAACATACACGGTTCTTACAAAGTAGTTTTAGAGGTTTTGAATCCAAGAAGTAAAGCATATGATCTAAAACGAGGATTGATTAAAAGGATTGATAGTGAAGTAAATTCAGAGCAGAAAAAGATAAATACCTGCAATTAATGTTGGCCAAAGGTAAACAGTTAATCGGTTGTATTTCAGAAGAATAAACAGCAACGAATGAAAAAATGATAAATAAAAAATTCGTCTAAGTGGTTAAGATTAAATTGTATAATAAATTGTACATAATAATGCTCTGAAGACAAAAACTCTTGTAATCTGACAACATCAGTTGTGATTATTTTTGTTATTTTTCTCTTTTTTCTTCCTTACTAGATCAATATTTTGTATTTTACCTGATTTTACTATTACTTACTACTATAAGTCTATAAGGTCCAATATAACAGTTGGTTCACTGATCATGGATGTATCTATTGTAGCCTCTAAATGATATCTACCCACCTACTTTTCTAATCATAGTAGATTGAATACACTACTGTATCAAATCTTATTTCTTGCTTGCTAACTATTATTAGATTTATTTAAAAGTCAAAGCCATAACCCACTACTATCGAGAGTAAAATCAATAATAATAGGCTATGGTGGACTCAATCTCATTCTTTGTTTATAAGATCGTATAATGATCGGTATTATACTATTTAATAATTGGAGATTAATTATTTATTTAATTGTCCTAGCCTTCTAAGGAACTTATATCATAACAATAGAAGGCTATGATAGTAGTGGTTGTATAAGTATTATTTAATTGTCATTATAATATTTAATAATTTGATATAAATTATTGCAATAGTCATAGCCTTCTAAGACGTGGAACCCATTCCAAGAAAACCAATAATACATAGAAGGCTATGGTTGCGTGCACAAGTCCAACTACGAATACAATGATTGGTTGGTACTATCAATAAAGAAATATTCTATTTAATAATTTGAGATAAATTGATTGCCATAGCACTATACCTGGTATATTGTTGTAGGCTATGGCAAGATTGTTATTGAAGGTTCTCTTTCTTGACAGAGTAATTGTATCATATAATAGACAATAAAATATTTAGTAATTTAATACAATTTTCATTTATCATTTAGTTAAAACTTTGTCATAGCCAAATTAAATCCGGGCTGGGATTCTTCTGCTGGCTATGACAAATAGGCTCATTGTTTTGAGGAGAGATGTTATATGATGTTACTCGTATATAGTATGTAGATTTTGTATTTATCAATAATTGTGAATCTATATTGAGATTTTAATCAATAATCTATGTTTCTTAATTTAATTTAAAAATAATTTTCTTTGTTATTATTGCAATAAAAAAATAAAAAAGATGGAGGTTTAAGGCCTCAATGTCATGATGGACTGTGAAAGCAGATTGCCTCGGTGCATAATGAACCAGTACCTCCTGATGGGAAACCCGCTACATTCCAGCCGTCATGTGGATCAGTAGGAGCACTGTTGGTTATTTGAGTAAAAGCATTTGTTGCATATCCTCCACCAACTACCACATCACCTGGATTACATAAAGCAATTGCTTGAAGGGTAATTATAATAAGTAACTGTTATTAGTATAAAAAATAAAAATAAAAAAATAAAGAGGTTCTCTGATTATTTTAATCAAAGTTACCTACTTGTATTGTATTCTTGGAAGCGAAGGTGGGGACATAACATTACTTTGTTGTATTTTTTGTTCTTCTGCTAATTCTTGCTAGTCTCCTCGTTCGATTATATTATTAATGGTATTGATACCTTTAGCAGTAATATCAGTTATAGTATCATCATCGTTGTTGTTACCGGTAGTAGTAAAAATGTTGTTTGTGCTTTGTTGTTGTTATATTTTTGTAGTAGAACTAATCTGTGGGTTTTCGGATCTTCCTGTAGTGTTGCTTATGTTTTTGGTACTAAATGTCAGTCCACCATCGGTACTCATTGCAAAGAAGATATCATCATCATCTTGCCATACCACATAAACAATATTTCCTATTGATGAGATTTGTGGCGAAATCGAAAAACCTGTATTGTTGCTTATGTTTTTGGTACTAAATGTCAGTCCACCGTCGGTACTCCCTGCAAAGAAGATATCAGTATCATCTTGCCATACCACGTAAACGTTATCGCCTTCTGATGAGATTTGTGCGTCCTGCGAACCTCCTGTAGTGTTGCTTATGTTTTTGGTACTAATTGTCAGTCCACCGTCGGTACTCATTGCAAAGAAGATATCATCATCATCATTGAATTCTTCCCATACCACATAAACGTTATTTCCTTGTGACGAGATTTGTGGGTCAAACGACCTACTTGTACTGTTGCTTATGTTAAATGGTTCACTAAATGTCTGACTGCTATCATGACTAAATGAAAAGAAGGTATCTGGGACGTTAAGAGCGCCGCTATCTTGCCATACCACGTAAACGTTATCGCCTTCTGATGAGATTTGTGGGAATCGCGAACCTCCTGGAATGTTGCTTATATTGTCTGGTTCACTAAATGTCTGACCACCATCAGTACTCCTTGTAATGAAGATA
>JANWKP010000029.1 GCA_025451315.1 Nitrososphaerales archaeon
ACAAAAGAGGGAGAAGAGGCTGTAGTACCAATAAATATTCAAATCAAGAAGGATAATTTCTCAATCCAGCGTAAATTTGACGATAAAATGAATATTCCACCATCTAATGATTATGATTTTATGATGTTTAATCAATTAAAGGCGTCGGGTATACATATTCATCCAGGAACTATCGGGGAGACTACAGGAATTTTTGATCTTGGTCTTGTCTGGAAAGATCGAATATTAAAACTGCAGGCAGACTTGGAAACAACCACAACTGAAATTGAAAAATCTACTCTAAAATCACGTATCAAGTTTCTATCAGAAAGTTCAAGACTTGCTTCTAGATTTGTAGCAAGAATGCTATATTCAGTTTCGTTAGCGGGGAACCTTGTTTTTCACGATCCCGATGGCTATTTACCCAGCATACCTGCTTTCAATCCCGATAATAACAAACCAAATGATTGGTCACTGGAATTCTGGTGCGGTGGATGGGACGCAGATGCACTTTCTGGTTATATTGACGGGTATTTGGAAATTCCCATGCATCTTGATAGCAAAAATGCTTTAAGTACCGATATAAATGAAATGATAAGAGAACCATCTAAAGGACGATTATGATTAACATGAAATTATCTTATTCCAATCTGCATAAATCCAAAAAGTCTGTCCATCACAATCTCAATACTACCTTTGATTTGAAAATCTTCTGACCTGAGAATATTAAACATATCTTCGCATTGCCATGAGAACTAGATAATTCCCTAACATCACGAACAATATATCTAAAAGTGAAAGAACAGATTTCTACTATTTCCTTTTCATCATCAAATTAGAATATCAAGCTCAGTCGTTAAGTCGATTTAGAAACCAAATAGGCAACGAAAGTTCGGAATGACATGGTCCAAGGATGAAGCGGGACGATTATTTTTTATTCTGTGGAGTTAACTTTGTATTCTGTTTTTCCACTTGATAACAAAACTGCCAGGATTGAATAGCCAGGTCTATCTATTGAATCCTGGTTTGAAAAAGGAAATACCACATGTTAGTCCACAACTCGATATGTTCAAAGCAATTGGGAATTAACGTTATGAGGTTTTATGTGTACACATACCCCCATTTACAATGGGCATAGCAACTAGAAAAAAGGGACGAATCAATGCAGTGGATTTTTTTAGGTTCGCTTTCCTAATATTGAATTTAAGTCTAACGACAAGGATGCACAGAAACTAAATATTTTTCTAGAGATAACGAGATGAATGTCCTACTAAATGCAGGCAAGAGGGATAGTCAAATATTGTTGGGTTAAATCGAACAAGGATGGTATCAAAAGAAGTTGGATGTTTTGATTCTCATGATTGTCGGAATTATGAAATAGTGGCTGTTGTTTATTTTCCTATAAGCAAGTATATAGGTACTTCTGCATGGTACTGAATGAGTGCTAAGGAATATCGGTAAGACTAATTCCGGTTCACAGGATTCTGCATATTAATGCAGATTCGTGGTATTCAGGAAATAACGGCGGATGGTCTGTTTTTAAGGAGGCGATTCGTTATGAAGACCATAAAGGCACAAGTGATCTTACCGCCAGCGGGTAGGAATAAATGAGTGGCACCGTTTCAATTCTATTTCCTTACTTATCAAAATTATTTACTTTTATTAATTTTTATTTTTATTTTTATAATTGAAATTACTATTTTGGGCAAAAGAAGCCATATTGCCAAAAATGCCAAGTTCACAATAATAGCAGAGTTGAACATAACTTTTGATTCTATTTGGGAGAATGTACTTATAGAAAAAATCCCTAGGTCGGTTATTATCCAGACCATTAATAAACATATTCTTACAATGGCGATAAAAACCGTCAAACCGTTAAAAAAGAGTGATAGATTATTTTGAATAATATAATTGAATAAGGTGATATTCAAATTATTTAAATTTATTAATATTTGCAAATTCTTATTATTAATAAATTCACTTGAAATTATGTTAATTCTATTCATGGATCTTATTATGGTTCTAGAAAAACTAACGTTATTGAATCCGATTACAGAATATACGTTCAGTGACTTATTGAGATATAGAAACAAAATTCTCCTGTGCATATCTGATTCCCTAATGATCCTTTTCATTAATGTGAATGATATTTTACTATATTTGAATAACTTTTTGTATCTTGGAATTTTTGGATCTTTTAAGGGAAGAAACTCTTGGACGTACAATTTGAACTGGGCCAGAAAAAACAGCATAGTTGGATTTGTTACATCAGCAATGTCTACGATCTTATTTTTTTTATAAAAGTTAAAAGAAAAAACTATATCATTATTTTTATTCATTGATGTATTAATCAGAAGTCTTAAGTCATCTTTGCCTTTGAACTCTATTTTAGACGGCAGGTTTATTTTTCCAAATGAATTTACTATTTGAATGAATTGAGGGAGAAGAAAAAAGTCAAATATATTCATAATGGATTATTCGTTAAGGAAGTAATTTGCTCTGTTTTAACGAGGAGAGTGCCATTACTACACCGTCAGTAAAGGTTTTAAGATTATTCGAGACGTTTTTGATTGCCATATCAACATTGTCTTTATGTATTTTTAACATTTCTGCATCAATTTGTGATCCGGTATCGGAAGTCTTTTCCGGTAATACAGACAAAACATCACCGTCAATTTGGATAGTAGTTCTGGCTCTTATCACCAATTCTCCCTCTGCGGAAGGTAATTGATCTATGATGCTTCCCTCTTTCGTAGGATCAATCTTCACCTTGAGATTACCTGTAGCAGTTACGACATCCATTGTTTGTACATCTTTTATCCAATTCATAAACAAAATATTTAATTCATTGCATCGTTTCAAAAAATCGAGTTCAAGTTGATTCCAATCTGGAATCGAAGATTTTTCATCCAATAATAATGTAATAGAAGGGATGTTATTAAGACTTTCCTCATCTTTTGTCGTTTTGCTTTTGTAAACTCAAGATTCCGGTTCGACAAACAATAATTAATTGAATGTGTAATTTAGGAACGCAAACTAATAACTTTTTTGTCAGCTGCGCTCTGCGAAAAACTTTCTGTGAATTTGCTATATAATTTTTGTTTCTCTGCGTGATATTAATCTCAAATGGTGGAGTGTTGACCCAGTTTCAAACACAGAATTGCATAATTCTAAGATAAGTGTGGTCCTGGCCTCTGATATGCACACTACCATAATAGAAATTCATAAATACATTGGAATTAATAAAAAACATGACTAAAAAAATTATCCAGGCTTGTGTAGATAAATGGATTCCAAGCGGAAAGGAAATGGCAATCGTGTCAGAAGTCCAGTGGAAAAATGGGCAAACAATAAGAGTTCGTTTTTTAAATGGAGATCCTCAAATTCAGAAAAAGGTTCAAGATATAGCAAAGGAGTGGGAGAAATACGCTAACTTAAAACTTGATTTTGGTTCTGACAAGGATGCGGAAATTAGGATATCCTTAAAGCGATTAAACGAAGAAGGCAGACCGGATACGTCCTCTTGGTCAGTAATTGGTACTATGGCAGTAAGTCTTACCCAGGAAGGAAAAATTCCCAAAGACAGTCCTACTATGAATTACGGGTGGTTAGAGCCAGATACTCCAAATGAGGAGTATCGAAGAGTCGTTCTGCATGAATTCGGTCATGCATTAGGTTGCATACACGAACATCAAAGCCCTGCTTCTGGTGTAATTCCTTGGGACAAGCCTAAAGTCTACGAGTATTATAAAATGACTCAAGGTTGGGATCCGGAAGAAGTAGATCAGCAAGTACTTGGAAGATACAGCAAAACAATAACGAATTTTACCGATTGGGACCCAACATCCATAATGGAATATCCCATTGATAATGAATTAACAAAAGGCGATTTTGAAGTAGGATTCAATAGAGAACTTTCTCAAATAGATAAGGACTTTATTTCTAAGACATATCCAAAATAACTGGCCCCTACTTCCAAAATTTATTTTTTGAGAGTATCTATTCGATTCTACCCTACAGCATAACAACTACCATTTTTCCAATGACAAGTTTAGTCAAATTTACTAAGATCTAAGTAAGTAACATATTCTTTTCTATGGGATTTGGGAATCTGTAGAACATTCTAAACAGGCATTAAACAGACCGGAGTTTCGTTCAAGCACGGCTGAGGTTCTCCCAAATATCGTAATGTCGCCGCACTTATTCAAGAAGGTCGCAGTCCCAGGAATTTGCGTAGAATGATCCTAGTGTCATGACTCGTCCCTCTCGTGTTGTTACTATGCTGGATATTAGTTCTGAGATCAAAGGTAACATTCCTAACCCAATTCCCAAAAGCTAACCGTCTAACTCTGAAGGTTCAAGAGCACCATCATCCCTTCGTATGATCTGGGAAGGGTAAGAATTGCTTACTGACTTATAGTCAGCAGGGTCCTTCAGTACCCTTATCTTTTTTCGTCTCTTTACAGATGACAGAGATCAAAAGATTGTAATTATCCGAAATTATATTTTGTTGCTGACAATGCTGAAAGTCCCTTTTCATTTTTTATCAGTAATTTGCAGACTCACATTCCGTGACATATTCGTGAGCCACACCATTTTATTTATCTGTTCGTTCAAAAAATAAATTTTACAATACGACAAATTCTACTTTCCCATTTCATTTAGCGTTCTGATAGAAGGAGTAAAGAAGTATCCACCACCAGTGGGGGTGATCCAGCGATGCATCCCAAATTGGTTGGTTTTTGCCTGATATTGAATATATCTGTCATCCTTCTTGAAATATAGATTTCCAAAGAGTTCTCTGTCGTCAGTTGTAGTAGCATTGATACTTCCCACTAGGAGATCATATCCTGACGGATCTGCAAGAGGAGATGTTGAAGGCGCGTTAGTTGGGGCGTCAGATTGTCCCATCCATTTTCTAGTTAAGAATTCAAATTTTTCTTGGATTGAATTTTGATAGGATAAGAACATTAATCCACGAGTTTTAGATTTATCTTTATCATTTATCAATGGTGGACCAAAAGGTATACCACGTCTTAAGATTCTCTTTTTCAATGTTAGGTTGGAATTGCCTATATCGGTAGCCAAATCTCTCGGATTAACTTTTCTAATATGAGCTATGATAGGTGTCTTAAATCCATTATCATCATCACTATATCCAAATAGATTATTTAAAGTTGGATCCGCACCTAAATCAGGATCATCGCTTTCTGGCGAGAGGGATAGCGGTGCGCCGCTTGGCCATCTTCCTACTAAAAGTGCCTTGAGTTTTTGTTCAGAAATGTTATCAATTGTAGGAGATAAACGCTTGGTTTCATTCGCTATAAATGTACTAAATGCATTTACATCTTGTTTTAATCGTCTATATACTAAATATGAGCCATTCTTTAACATAAGGTGAGTTGGTTGAGCGGATAGTACATTTCTGGGATGATTTGGACTTTGAACCGAGTATCCTAATATAAATTCGCCTGGTGCGACAAGAGGTTTTCCATTAATACCATATTCAACAGAATCTTCATTCGAGGAGTCGTCTTTTAGCCTAGGAGTTAGAAAATTATCATCTTGTTCAGAAAGCTTACCTCTTATACCTGGCTGGGAAATTCCATCTTTAAATCCAAAGTGTTCATGACCTCTTAATTCTTCATATCCATAATAGGAT
>JANWKP010000030.1 GCA_025451315.1 Nitrososphaerales archaeon
ACATTTGCCAATATGAGTGATTCTTGTTAACAGAACTAAAAAAACTCAATTGAAAATAACTGAATCCTAAAATATAGTCAAATGTAATACGGGCCCAGTGGGTTTAGTAATAGATATATTACGAGTCCAGTTTTTTCATTGAACTTTCATTATGATAATCAATACCTTTAACTGGACTAATAGACTTCAAGATGACGAGGTCCCTAAAGGTAAATCGGTCATGAATTGACTTGTATTGTATAGTAATAAAATGATGGTTTGATGGTCACTTTATTATGGCTTTTTAGCTCTACTATATATTTACATTTCATGAACTCTAGTCTTGGGAGGGTTTTGCTTCATATACCATATTAACCTGGGTTTGTTTCGTTAATCGGAACCTCTTGAATCCAGCTTTTTCCATAACCTCAGCAATTTTGGCTTGTCCGTCTTGGGCTCCCAATGCAAGCCCATTGTTAGCCATGGAACTTAAAACACATGCAGAGGCTGAACCCGCAAACATGATCCTTCCTAACGGGGTTAGATTGTCCTCCAAATTATCACTAGCCAAAGGTTCGACCAGCATGATAGTTCCGCTCTCTTTTAGAGATTTCAAAGCATGATGTGCAGCACGTGCGTGGGTCACCCATGTCGTGAAGTGCATCATAGATTGTTATAAGGTCGTATTTGGTATCCGGAGCAAGTAGAGGATAGTCTTTATCAAACCACCGTCATAAAGACAAAAAGGAGTTAGGAATTGTCGAAGCATAGTAAACTAGGTTCAAAATTAGATTGTCAATCAAATCCTTGCAAGAAAATTAATAAAACTCCTTACTGGGATATTTGGGTTAGGATGTCCCTTATGGATATTTAGAAAATATTTCTCCAAAATCTGTATATAGATTATGAGCTTTTTTCATACTCTTTAAACCCTTTATTCTTGCTTTGCAATTGTCAATTGCAAATTTGTTAAAGGGTTGGTAAGTCATGAGCCATAATAACTCACTCCGAAGACCTAGGGAAACTACCTCATAATTTCTATTTACGCCGCTTCTATAGGGACTTTTTTTCTTATTTTTATGGTTAATCTTTTTCATATCAATTCATAATGATATTATGGCAAATTTGTTTATAAAGCTCAGCAAAATCAAGGTTTAATTAAATATCTTTAAGAATATCTTAATTATACAATTGGATGGTATAGTATTTCTTAAAAACTTTGTGTGAAGCTGCTATTCATCGAAATTTAGATCACTTCTCATCGTAAGCGCATCAATGGTTTGGGCCTGGTGGGCTTACTACCGATATCGGTTCATTAAAATAGGTTCAGCCATATTAAGAACCCCAAGGAATATAAGATTTGGTTTTTAATGTCACCTTTCAATGATTTGAATAATATTCTAATATTGGATTTAACATATTAATACACTACTAACTTGAATGAGGCTACTGATAGACAATTTTTTCCTGAGGTTCCCTTCTTCTTAGGTCGAGATAATTCTGTTTTAACCCTTCGACAACTATTCAATTCTAAAAGAATTATTACAATTAATGGAATGGGTGGAATAGGGAAAACAAGTTTATCATATAAATTTCTTAATCAATATGGTTCAGATTTTCGAATCATTGCGATATCTCTTGAAGGTGAGATCACTCACACAGAGTTTATTTCAGAGATTGCCTTGGAATTGAACATACCGACAGCAAAAATTTCATTTAATGACTTACTCAAAAGTATTATACGAGTGTTGAGAAAATCAACAAGAATACTTTTTTTCATTGACAATTTTGACATCATAGCAGACAAAAGAACTGAGGACAACATGAAAATAATTTCATTTTTGAAAACATTGCCGGTAAGTGTTAGAATTTTGCTTACAAGTAGACGTAATAAAAATTTGGATGATGAGTATGTGTACCGTCTGGACGGATTAAACGAGATCCATGCAAGTTCGCTATTCATAAAATATGCTGCAGATAAGATTCCATCAAAACCCACTAATGAATTCATGCGACTTGTGAAGTCACTATCTAAAAAATGTTATGGGCATCCTCTTATGATTAAGATTCTCTCGAAGAATTATCAAGGTAAAGGTATTTCCGAGATTTCGAATTTGGATAATAGATTGGAGGCATTTGATACAGACGAACCTGAAGAAAGATTCAAGAATATCATGAAGTGTTTTGACTACACTTTTGAAAAACTAGATGAATTTGAAATTAAGATAATACAATCCTTGTTACTTTTTTGTTCTCCTTTCAGCAAGGTTATTATCAAAGAGGTATTTGGCGATGTTATTTCTGCATTTAATGGAATATATGATAGAGGTTTGGTTGAAAGGTATGATCCATCAATTCATGCCCTTAAAACTGAAAATGTTTTTTATTATTTCCATTCATTGGTAAGGGAGTATATAAATAAGAAATTTGGCAAATATTCTATAAATATTAAATATTATAGGTCTTATATGCTGTATTATCTAACGGCGATTGATAATTATCAAAAAATTGGAAGAGATAAAGGATTATTTAACCTATATACGTTCAATCAGATTCTCAAATACAACCCAAACGACTTTGAAAATGCCATTAGTTTATTGAAGGATCTGCCAACCAAATCCTTTTATTTAAATAAATTTGGTTCAATTTTGGGAAATTTACAGTTTCATGAACATGCTAAACGAGTCTTTGATAAAGGGTTAAAAGTAGATCTTGAATGGGGCGACAAACAACGTATTGCAAATGATTACAAGAAATTAGGCGATTCTTTCATAATTAGTGATTTTGAAAAATCACTGAACCATTACTTGGAATCTCTTAAATTGAATAAGAATAATGTGGAAGAAAAGATCCATATTCACATGAGCATATCAAAGTTATTTTTAATAAATGACAAATTTGAGGATGCACATAATTCAAACTTAGATCTTCTAAAGGAACTAAAAATTATTTTCAAAGAACAACCTAACAGGCTTAATGAGTTTTTCTATTGGTACTGTGATCACATGGCATATTACTACAAGTACACAAATAATAATTACAAAATGTTAGGGTTTGGACTTGCATGTGTAACTATTAATAGGCAGATAACTAATAATAATAGAGGTTTTAGTTATCAATTAATTAACGATATTCTTACGGTGTCTCTTGCATACAAAAGATTAGGTCGTTATTATGATGCGTTGGAATACGCACGAGAAGGTTTTGATCTGTCTAATAAGCATCAATATGTTCAAGGAATGCTTTTGGCTTGCAGGAGGTTCACATATGTCTATCAGGCATTAAATGAAATTAATTTAAGTTTTTTTTATTCGGATTTAAGAAGAAAATTGAAAGCAGATTTGTAATCAAAAGCATCTCATATCTTCTGGAATATGGTCAATTCCAAGGAGAAACAAATAATTTCTCATTCAAAAAAATAACTAAGGTGGTACTAACGTAATAACTGCCATATTTTAACAATCATTGATAAAGGCTCAAAAATTTATCTGAAAAATTAAATTGATTTAAAAGTTCCATACGCTTTACTAACAATACTCATGCTCTTGAGCGAAGTGTATTCAACGTTAGCCGACACATATGAAACAATTGATTTTAGGATGGTATTAGTTGAAAATGCTGAAACACATGAACAAGACTTGGTTTTTCTAAAAACGGTTTGGTGTATGGATTCCGAAATAAAGGAGGATAAGAAATGGGATTTTTACCATAAACTTAACGAAGATTCACGGCTTCAATTCGTGCATAAATTAATTGAGAAAAAGAATATTCAAAAATTTTTTGATGACTTGACGAATGGAATTATCCAAATTGATGATTCATTGATAGAATTATCAGATATGGAGAAATTGTATTTGTCATCTGACTTTAAAATTAATCAATTGTATGCTTACTTACCCGAATTGTATCCAAAGGATGTAGAATATCCTAGTTTGCTCATGAGACCAAACTATGATAACAATTGTTCCTCAATTTTGAATTCTAATGGAATATCGTTGCAAATGAACGGAATTGAAACACTAAAGATTGTTGAATCATTTCTGGATGTGAAGGGAACCATATTGATAAATAGTAGAATAGTTGCTATGTTACCAATTTATTGTAAACTTTATGATTATAATGGCCCAACAATAGAATTTAACGATAAGTTAGTAGATAGACTGAATTTACTGGTTATGAATGATGAGATTAAATCTATCCCGTTTGGGTCAATTAGTTATACTAGTAATAAGGGAATGAACAAATTTGGATTGAAACGCTATTTTGAACATGGAAATGAAAAAATTAATATTCTTTTTGACCCCCTTGAACTTATCATCATTAATCATGAAAATGAAAGTTTGATAGAGTTACAAAATCTGAATATTCTTGGTACTGATTCTGAAACCAATGAAAAATTGATAAGTTTTGCAGAAAATCAGAGATTAGAAAAATAGTCGTCTTTTAGATATAACCATCATAAAAATCAAGTCGATGATGGTTTGCCATTTACAATCATGAAAACCATCGCATCCATGTTAAACTCTGACGGTGGCGTACTGTTATTAGGAGTAAGTGATGAGAACCAGACACTCGGTTTAGAAAAGGATTTTGAGAACTTACCAAACAGAAAGGATAAAGATGGATTTGAGAATTTGTTTAGAAATTTGGTAAGGGACAAATACTTTAAGATGGATTACGTGAATACATTGTTACAGTTGTTATTCCCTCAGGTTCACAATAAAACTATATGTAAAATCATCATTAGCAAATCATCTAAACCAATTTTTTTGTTGGATGATGACAAATGCAACGTTTTTTTTACTCGCCAAGGAAATGGAGTAAGAAAACTGGATGGTTTAGACCTGTCTGAATATTTATCAAATTTCGTAAATCGGAACAATATCATTTACGATTTAATTGATCATACCGACTTAGAATAGAATCTAAATTGGTATTAAAGGTTATGTACATAGGCATTCAGGGTATCGATATTGATAGAAAAAATAACGTCAATAACAATATTAGTCGGTTCATTTTTGATATCAGAATCTGTAGTTTATGCGGACCCATCCAAACATTTCAGACTTTCAGGTCCATTTTGATCTTTCGACTGGAAATAGCGAAAAGTTGATAGTGATTAAACTTAGAAGTAGCCACTGATAATAATCGCCTAATCTAGATGCAATCAGATTGGGGAGATGATTAACCTATTTTTTTACATATATATCGTTGACTAATAGTAATTTTTGAAATGCGTTTGCTATAGTATCATAAATGAAGAATGGCCTGATGTGAAGGAAATTTTATTACAAAAGATGGGAATCTGAGGTATCAGAAATCTGATTGTGTTTCCAAGTCTTTTGTATACTACTCATTATATTTCATATCATTGGAAGACACAGGTATAGAACTTAATCTATGGATCGTCTCATCTATATACTCCTTATCTATCTCAAATCCTACAAATGAAACTCCAAGTCTACTTGAAGCAACTGCTGTTGATCCAATTCCCAAAAAAGGATCTAGTATAACCATATTATCTCTTAGACCATGTAATTTTATGCACATTTCAGGAAGCCTTACTGAAAAAGATGCGGGATGAGGCCTGTCCTTTCGTTTCTGTATGGTATCATAAGGTATAAACCAAGTGTTACCCCTATCCCTCGTATCTTGCTTTGCGGCTTTCCATCTACCGATGTTTGTCTTGTCCTGATATGGAACTCCTACTGATAATTTATCTAAAACGGTATTTCCCCCTTTAGTAAAATGAAATATGTATTCGTGACAGTCGTTAAGGAATCTGTTGCTTATAATTGGTTTAAAGTGACCTACTGCAATATCCCCTATAATGTTAGAAGAGCCTTTAACTTCCAGTTTGTTTATGAGATCTCTTGCGTAATTAGATCAAAACAGCTTTATTTCCATGATTCGTATGTAAAGTTGTCCCTTCTTTTTGTTATCCTATGAACGGTTATCCAGAAAACCACGTCTATTCAAATCATTTACAGGTC
>JANWKP010000031.1 GCA_025451315.1 Nitrososphaerales archaeon
GCGTGACATCATTCAACTTACATTCACATCTTCCACACTTCGCGTTAACTACAAATGACGAGAAACATGTAAAAGTTCTAGCAAAACAACCAATCAATATGGCACGCCCACATCCCTTCACTGACGCTGGAAATCGTGAATTCAACGCCTTTTTATGGTTACCTCCCAATGGAAAACGTGTCGGTGACGTGTTGATAGGTGATGCTACTCTTTGGGCCTATACATTTGGCGGTGAATCAAGCCTACTACGATTATGGAAGAATCTATTTGGCTGAAGTCTCATCCAAGACTTCAAGAAGTTCAGTCTCTAATAAGTGGAGTTAACTGAGATGTCAACGCCTGTGTTAGAATTGGAAGACATACAGAGTGGTGTTCTTTCTCCCAGACCTTCTCCTTATGTGGCAACATACATCCTGTTCCGCATTGATGACCGTAAGGTAGGACGAGAGATGATGCAGAAACTGAGTACAGTTGTAGCGTCGGTAAGGGATGAGACAAGCCCGGCAGGCGATGCTTGGGTGAGCGTTTCTTTGACCTTTCAAGGTCTTAAAGCCTTGGGTGTCCCACAGGAATCACTGGACAGTTTCCCACCTGAATTTCGAGTTGGAATGGCTGCTCGGGCACATGAACTTGGGGACACTGGAGAGAGCTCTCCTGAGAAGTGGGAGAAACCACTCGGAACCAAAGACGTGCACGTAGTCCTGACAGCCCTATCTCCAAATGAGCAGAAACTAGAATCAGTACTGGAGCGTGCAAAGAAAACATACCAGGAATTGCAGGGTATCGAAGCTATCTGGCGTCAGAATTGCTTCGCATCAGTTACTGGGAAGGAGCCTTTTGGTTTCAGAGATGGGATCAATCATCCGGCAGTAGAAGGGAGTGGAATTCCAGGCACCAACCCAAAAGAGCCACCTCTCAAAGCCGGAGAGTTCGTATTAGGTTACCTCGATGAGACTGGGAAGTTTCCTGCTATGCCTAACCCAGATATACTAGGCAGAAATGGAACCTATGTTGTGTTTCGTAAACTCCATCAACGCGTGTGGGCTTTTCGGAAATACTTGAAAGCAAATTCCTCCAGTCCTGAAGAAGAGCAACTGATAGCCGCAAAGATGATGGGACGCTGGAGCAGTGGCGCACCATTAGCCCTCTGTCCTGAACGTGATGATCCTGAACTTGGAGCTGACCCTCAACGCAACAACAATTTCCTTTTCCAAGATACGGATCCAAAAGGATTCAACACACCACCCGGCTCACACATTCGTCGAATGAATCCACGTGACACTCTCGGAGACACCACCAAAGTTAATCTTCACAGAATGATCCGTCGTGGTACTAATTACGGCCCACCTCTGCCGGATGGCGTATTGAAGGACGATGGAGTGGATAGAGGATTAATATTCGTCTTCATAGGAGCTCATCTTCGCCGCCAATTCGAGTTTGTCCAATCGGAATGGGTAAATAACGGCATATTTATAGGGGCAGGCGAGGACAAAGATCCCATTGGAGGAGCCAACGAGGGGGCAGGAAAGTTTATTGTCCCACGCAAACCAGTCCGAAAAGTCTTATACAACCTTCCTCGGTTCGTCGTTACACGCGGTGGTGAATATTGTTTCATGCCAGGTATACGCGCCTTACGTTGGTTGGCGGATTTAGACACTTAATGACGGAAACAATGAGTGCCAAGTTGTTCTGATCTACTGAAATTTATTTATTGTTTGATATTGATGCTACGATGAAAGATGTTCTACTGCTCATGGGAAAGGAAGTAAACTAATAGATCCTAGAACAATACAAGTAATATGATAAAAATACATACAGTTGACTACTGGGCAAGAGAAGTAATATATTATGACATTGATAACTTTCAAAATCTCAACTTATAATATATAGATAATAATAAGTGATATAGATTGTAATATTGGTTACATAATACAAGATCAACGTGGAGAATAAAATATTATTGCAATCCGTAATACGGCAACAACCGAACCTATTATTTCATATCTGTCTTGTTTTTTCTTGTCTACTATTCTTCCCCATATTATCGAAGAAATAATGAAGATTCACCATATGCTGGATATACTCTTCCAAAATTTTAGTTAGACTGTTATTACGGAGAATTTTCGTTTGCAGATGATTCTAAAATTCAATAGGTACTAAAAAGATTATTATCCATACACAATTTAGGATTTCTTACCAAATATGTATAATAAAATAACAAATTTGAACCTTAAGCAGAGGATAAATATAATAGTCAAAATCAAAAAACTGAGTTTACCATTAGTATTTAAAGGAACTTTCGACCTTAGTTTTTGTTTCCAATTCTGACAGAATATTTTTTAAGTCGTTAATAACTTGACCTAATTCATCTGAATATTGTAAAGCTTGTACAAAATTATAAGCAGGGATTAATATGGATTTTAAATTTTTATCATTTTCATATTCTCTTTTAAATTTTAGAAATGAACGAATATGAGATCTTTCATTCGTCTCTTCTGTAACTGCATCGCCTAATGCTATTCTATCATATCTAAAGAAATATACCATTTTCCCTGTATCTGGTAATATAATTTCTAGTGCATCTAAAGCATTCCCAAATTTATCTAACTGATCTGATAGTTTAGTTCCCACTGATGGGAATACTAGTTCTATTTTAGAATAAATACCACCAAAAAGAAGGATTCTATGATAGGCTAAAACGGCTCCTAAAACATATAATGTACTAATATTATAATATTCCTCGTCACCTGTAAGGAGCATCATATAGTATGGACCTCCCTCATCTTTCATATTGTGTAATCTATAAAGTAAATCTTGTATTGAATATTGCAACTGGATTAAATATTTATCCACAATATTTTTACGAACAAGCTCCTTTTCAGACCGACGACTTAACCAATCTGTAGTCAAATTACCTCCTAACGAACCACTTAAGGCACCGATCAACGCTCCTATGAGATTCACAAGATTAGCTTCATCAAACATGCAATAGTTTTATAGGTTGTTTTAATATAATTTTTCTATAAAATTTTCACAATTTTTGATTAATACAAGATTAACTAAGCAACTAATACTATTATGATAAAATAAGGTTGGAATAAGAAAAAAAATGAGTTGAAATTATATTTTTAGAATTAGAATAAATATCTGTTTTTCTAAATTTAAAGCATTATTATGATCAATAAACCATTCTTAATCCTCTTTATCGAAACCTCAATAATTATGAATATTAGTAATTAGGAAAAGTTATTATTTCTTATGGGTAAAATATATTTTATGATGTCTAAAAAATCAAGACATCGAACCGAGGCTTCGAATCCCACCTCCTCCAATCTTTGGTTAGTGTTACGTCTAAAAATGGACCACAATTTTTAAATCAGAAAAATAAATCTACTAAAATTAATATCGAAGACATACAGTAGGTCCAATTTAAATTTCAAAGATTTAGAATTGTGAAATGGGGGTTAGGAAATAACGTCTAGAATGTTACAAGATGTTAAGATCCGATTTATGTAGAACTCTAAATATATCGTTGCTAAATTTAAAGAGTATATTATTGTAATATTTTTAGCATACATATATTCTTAATATAAAACCAAACCAAAAATATTTAATGATCTATAATTTTCAATTTTTTAGTATTATCAAACAAACTTGGAACTAGAAATATTCTACCGAACCCATAGCTCAATCATTACAAGAACCACCGAATAAGAGAGTAACATTACAAGGGAAGTGTTAAGTTAACGATCTAAATTTAGCTATGAACATTCTATTTCTAATCTAGTATACATATTCGATTTGAGAGAAATAGAACATAGACAATCGAAGTAATGTATTCTTTGTATTTGTACTTTCTTGGTTTGAGTTTAAGATATACATCCAAGGCATTAGTCATCTTCAATGACAATAAAAGAAGTCATGTTTCTGTATGGAACTGGATTCAAAGTTTTGCAGAATATCCAATTTACAAAAGAAAAATAATATCTGCATTCATAATAGATTAAACTGTATTCCAATTGGTAGTCAACATTTCTGGTTATGGTTCTGTATAGACCTATACATAGTTCTGTGCTGGGAATTTACATATCTGAGGAGAGAAAGAAATATGCTTGTTGCTGAAAAATTTAGTAGATGTCTTGTATCAAAATATGGAAGACATGCTGTTTATACTGATGGGGGTACATGATATGATGAAGCATGTAATGTCTTAAGATTGAAACACTATCTACATTCACCATTTCAGAAAAGTCTAATGGAAAGGGTCAATCAATATTTCAAAGATAGAACCGAGAGTTTTGATGACTACTATCCATTTATGGAAGACGAATGCAATCTATTTCATGTACATAACTGGATACAATTCTTTGTATCTATGTATAATGATAAAACATTTGAGAATTATCTCATTAACGAATTGAATGACAGAGGTGAATATATCTTAAGTTAACAGAGCCTTACAAGAATTAATATAAATAAAAGATAAAGTTTATCATGTTTATATGTAATAGGTAAATCCAATAGAGTTTAAAATATGCAAATTAATGATAAAATATACAGAATATTTATTTTGATGATGATTTTGGGACTTTTAATATTTTCATTTGGAGGTATAGTATCCAACAATCATGTGTTTGTACAAATATTTGCACAAAATTTGCATGATAGAACCTTGGACGAAATAACAAAGCCAACTTCTGGATTTAATAAAACTGCTTATATTGATGTAGGTGACTCTCCTATATCTATTGCTATCAATGGACGTACAAGTCTAGTATATGTAGTCAATACTGATTCTGGTACCGTATCTGTAATTTCTGGACAGAATAATACAAAGATAGGAGAAGATATACCTGTAGGAAATAAGCCTACAGCTTTAGATATTGACTACACTACGAAGACCGTGTATATAATTAATTCTTACACAACAATTACAGATTATCTCTCCACTTCTGAAAATGGTACCGTATCTGTAATTTCTGGGAAGACTAATGCAAAGATGGGAGAAGACATATCTGTAGGAAATAACCCTACCGCTATTGCTGTCAACGAACCTACCGATACAGTATATGTAGTCAATACTGGTTCTAGTTCCGTATCTGTAATTAAGAATAACACAAAGATAGGAGAAGATATACCTGTAGAAAAAAATCCTACTGCTATAGATGTCAATGAAAAAACAAATACAGTCTATGTAGCCAATACTAATTCTGGTACCGTATCTGTAATTGATGGAACGATAAATGAAAATATAAAAAATATAACTGTAGGAAATAAGCCTACAGCTATAGATGTCAATGTTGGTGCAAATACAACCTATGTAGTCAATACTAATTCTGGTACCATATCTGTAATTTCTGGACAGAATAATACAAAGATAAGAGAAGATATACCTGTAGGAAAAAATCCTACTGCTATAGATATCTATGAAAACACAAATACAGTCTATGTAGCAAATACTGGTTCTAGTAGCGTATCTGTAATCGATGGTATATCTAATAAGGTAGTAGCGGGAATTACATTACAAGTTAATCCATTTAATTCTGGCTATATTGAATGCGATAAAAAAAAATCTCCAATCTCACAAAATTTCTATGTATTCGATAAGACAGAATGCATAGCTAAGTCTAATCAAGGTTTTCATTTTCTCAGTTGGGAAGAAAACTTAAAGGATAAGTCAACTCAAGTAATTTCGATTTCAAGGCCCGTCTCTATTTTGGAATCTATTAAAAATTTTTTTAATATTGAATCAGAAGAACCAGAAGCAAAACTCAAGATAACAAAATTTGGAAGCTTTACTGCAAACTTTAAAGAGCTTCCTCCACCAGTTCCACCAGAATTCTGGCTTCAATCATACATTCTTGTTGGTACTGTCATTGCAGGGTTGTCTATACCAAGCATTGTAGGATGGATTAAATCAAAGATGGATGCAAGAAAATTAAAATATTATCACAAGAAAATTGCTTCTCTATATGAAGACGATGGGAAACAAAATGAAAACGATATTGAACCATTGAACCGATTAAGAAGTAGTATTTTAAATGCATATTCAGAAGGAAACTTAATTGAGAAGCATTATGAAAGTTTGAAAAATGAAACGACTTTACTTTACGAAAAAATATTTAGAAATAGGATTAATGATTCATTAAATAATGATAATTATCCGGTTAACAAAAAGAGTGTAGAAAAACAATTGGCTGAAGTAAGAAGTGAGATAGAAAATGCATATTCCGAAGGAAAATTAAATGAGAAGCATTATATAAATTTGGTTAATAATATTTCAATCTTATATCAAGAAGTATTTAAAAAAGAATTTGAATCATTATATAACTCACCTAATAATGAAGATAAAATAAAATTATTGAATAAACTATATTATGGTATCGAAGATGCATATTCAAATGAAAAGATAACTGAAAAACATTACAATTTGCTAAAAGAAAAGATTTCAGAGTTGCAAAATAAAAAATAAATTATTGGTTTCGCACCCTTAACACTAGCATTACGAAAACCACAGTACCCATTTGAGAAACTGATAATACTTCATTCCTGATCTTTTTGTAATTCTTTTAATTTTTAAAATTAACCTATAATGGAATAGATGAACTAATTCATTCATTTCAAATGAAAAACCATAAATTCAATAAAAGTGCAATAAAGTTTATGAAGCCTCAAAAATCAAGACATCGAACCGAGGCTTCGAATCCCACCTCCTCCATTGAATCCTCGCTGAAACTACTATTCCATTTATTTAGGAAATTTCACTAGGCGGTAGTCATGATTCTAAGAGGAGAGAAATTTGAACAAATTCCTAAGGCTGATTTTCTACTTGTATAGCTCAACTGTGAAGAAGTAAAGGATAAGAATAATACTGTCTATGCAAAACAATAGTACTATACTAAGAAATGTTATAGGAATATACTACCTTAATCATGTTGTTTTGTTATATTATTTTAGGGTGTCAATTCTCGAACTATGCTTTTAGAAAAACCTCTTTTTATTCTCTTAGTTCGCAGTTTTATTAATAAACAACATGAAAATCATAAATTTTGGCTTATTTTTGACATCAGTTATTCGAAGATATTAGATTTAAAATCTGTATATGTTATGTTTCATTTACTATATTGATTTATGGAGTTTTTAGAAATCTTAATACTATAGTATTTCATAATACGATTTCACAATAATACACTATCTATTTTATATCATTTTTTAGTACAATGCGATATCGTGCTTTACCTGCCTTAAGATGGGCTAAAGCGTCATTAACATGTGATAGTAAAAATTCTTCTGTAACAGGTGTAATGCCATGGCGACTACAAAAATCTAGCATTGTGTTAATTGTTGCTGGACTACCTATGGGAGATCCACCGACTGACTTTTCACCAGAAATTAATGGGAATACATCGATCTTCACTGATGGTACTGCTCCTACAATATGTAATGTACCACCAGGTCGAAGAGTATTAAGATACGAATTCCAATCTAGTTCAACATTTGTAGTAACTAGTACCATATCAAATCTATTTACCGAGTATTTTAAGGAATTAGGATCCTTTGAATTCAAGAAATGATGAGCTCCAAACTGTCTTACCTCGTTCTCTTTTTCAGGATTTGATGAAAAAGCTGTAACCTCA
>JANWKP010000032.1 GCA_025451315.1 Nitrososphaerales archaeon
CAAAAGAAGAAGATATGTATAATATGCTAACAGCAAATGCTATTGCAATAAAAATATATAGACATTTAATGTAACTCTTTTCGACCATCTTATTTCTAAGAACTATATGGTATATTTAATATTTTCGGTGTTAGATTCAGTAAACTTGATACGAAAAAATTCAGAAATTATTTTGAAAAAAAGATTCACTCAAAGAAAGTAGATAACAAAGGAAGAAAGATTTTAGGAAAAAGTATGTAAGGCCATTCACCAGTATATGAATAATCACATTGTGGAATATAAGTTACCAAAAAGCTAAATACTTTGTAGTAGAACCCCACTACATGGAAGGCTCTACTCCCGGCAAGCTACCTGCTTTTGTAATGTAACCCAAATGTCAAAGAATATGAATCAGCTTATCAGGTACTTTTATTTAATTTCATTTAGTACTATTTCCAAGGAATTTGAATAGTTGGTTCAGTACAAAGTCTGGACGCTCCTCAGGTATCCAGTGTCCTGAAAATGGGACCGTGACTCCATTTACATTTGTAGCCAATGATTGTAACGAGCTTAATGCAAAGTTGCCAGGTATATCTCCACCTAAAGCTGGATAAATATCTCCACCTAATGCTAATACAGGCATGGTTATCTTATTTTTCGCTGATTCTTTATTTTGTTCTGCATCTACTGAAAAAGCTCTAAAATGTTCAAATGCTCCATGTGCTGTACCAGGAGCTGAAAAGTGATTTGCAAATATGTCTATATCTTCTTTCGTAATTGCAGATGGATTATAGGCTAACCCTTTCATGAACCATGATATATATTCTCGTTCTTTACCTTCTACTAAATATTCTGGTAAGTTAGGTGTCTGATGAAAAGCAAACCACCATGGACCATTCTCCCCAAACTCTGGAGGTAGAAAACCTGGATATGGGAAATCCATGATTACTAATTTAGTTACATTATTAGGATGAGCTGATGCATATGAATAAGCTGTCTGTGCGCCTACATCATGTGCTACCAGAAAAATTTGATTAAGACCTAATCGAGATGTTAATTGATAAATATCTTCTGCCGTAGTTTTTCCATCATAACCTGTTACAGGTTTTGAAGAATCACCAAATCCACGTAAATCAGGTACCACAACAGTATAATTTTTGGCCAAAGCTGGCATAATATGTCTCCATTCATACCATGATTGTGGAAATCCATGCAACAAGACTATTGGGTCCCCTTGACCACCTATAACATAGTGTAATTGAATACCATTCACAGATACCAGATGATGTGAAAAGGTCACATTATCAATATCAAAAGACAGGTCTTCAATAAAAGGTGGTTGTTGTTGTGCTATTGCAGTATGATTTGTGTTTAATGTTAATGAACCAAAAACTATGAAGGTTACAACAAGAATAATAAAAAACATTGTTGTTATACAAAATGAAAAATAAAATGAAGAATTGCTACCTTTTTCATTCATTGTTAAATTTAAGAAGGTGTATCTAATAAACATGGTATAAATTCTGTAATAATATTCAAGAATGAACTTATTTTTTTAGATTAAGTTTTAAAGAGTAGGAATTTTATATTATGTATTTTAACTAAGTTACCAAAAAGCTAAATAGAAGTTAGTAATATATCTACAATATACTCCTCTTTTAGAACCGCTATCGGTATTACTCTCTCCTTTGCAAATTACTAACGAATTCACATATCTTAATATTCAATTTTTTTATAAAGAATAAAAATAATGAATAATTCTATTTACATTCAAATAATCTACACTACTTTTCGGATATGGTTCTATCACATTTCCATTTATATTTATTTTTGATTTTACAAATTATGTGCTCACAATTGAACCAACAACACTTGTCGGACGATATATCATATTACGACCTCCATCCATTGAAGATATAGACGGTCTTTCTATTGCAGCAAGAGATGGAGAAATATGGAATAATCGGTTTTCTCTATTTCCAAATCTAAATGAAATAGAAAAGTACATACAAGAAATGTTAGACTTGAGCTCAAAGGATTCAATTTTGCCATTTATAACAATACTTAAATCTTCTAATACAATTTTGGGTACTACTCGTTATCTCAATATTGACTACGAAAACCATAGACTTGAAATTGGACATACTTGGATAGCAAAATCTTGGAGAAAGAAATATGTTAATACCGAATCCAAATTTTTAATGTTACAATATGCATTTGAAAAACTAGCATGTATAGCTGTAGAAATTCGTACTGATGTTCTCAATACAGTTTCACGTCAAGCAATACAACGATTAGGTGCCAAACAAGATGGTATCTTACGTCATCATAAGATAATGAGAGATGGAAGAATAAGAGACACAGTTTGTTACAGTATTATAAAACCAGAATAGAATGGAAACAGGTAAAAGAGAATCTAATAAAAAAATTAATGAAATATAATAAACAAGACAAATAAAAATTGTTTTTTTATAGTATTAATTGACTTTACTTGTCATTTCTTATTCTAGTGTTTTCTTAACTTTAATAGCAACAAATTAGTAAATGATACTATCTATTTATTAATTATTCTTAATAAGTTTCTAATAATAAAAGCTAAATACAAGATAGTCGTATTTTTACATTGGACTCTTATTTTAGAACCACTATAGGTATTATTCTGATGTAACCATTTCTGCTAAATATATATACAAATTACCTCATTATTATGATTATTCAATTTTAATTTTCTTTGAATGTGAAATATGAAACTTATTATACCACAATAAAGCTCCTGAAATTATAATAAAATCTGTTATATAGAAGAGCTTCCAAAACCAAAGATTTTCAGAATTGCCAGTTACAAAATCTTTAACATATCCATCATCTGCTATTGAATTAACCAGTAATGATAATGAAAAAAGAGACCATGTGATATTATACTCATAATCTTTACGTAAAGTTACCAGTATTATTGAAGAAGGTACTATTAATATAAAATCTAAAATAGGATACAAAATGGTTACTATGATTGCTATAAAATCATCGTCAGTATGAAAATCATAAGAAAGAATATTAACTAAATTATAACTAATAAAAATGACTGTAATCATTGATGCTACAATAACAAGTTTAGATTTTATTTGAATGTGTAAAGAACGTATTACTATAAATAAATGTAAAGAGAGAAATCCATATCCCGCAAACCATAAAGCATCTGTAATAGTTACAAGTCTTTGTTCTTCTATTCCTAATGCATAATAATTATATAAAAGAGTAAAATCTGCAGAAAACCAAGATATAATACCAAGAGTAAGAAACAAGTATGATTTACTATGAAGTCCATGAATTCCATATCTACAGAGAACAATAATACATAAAATTGAAGCAGTAGCTGCAGTTATGTTTAATGTCCAAAGAGAAACAGAATGCTTACTGTGTTCTTCTGAAAATATTACAATAACATTTGCAATGATTATGGCTATTATCATTGAGAAAATAAAATATTTTAGTGTTAATCTATGGCTGGTCTTTTCTTCTGAAGACAAAGGTTGTTGAGGATATGATATTGTCTTGGTATTAAGGATTCATTTGTAATTTAGTTAATAATTTAATTATAGAATAGAAATTGAAAGATTGCATAAAAGGAGAATTTAGGTGGTTAATGTAAAAACTACAATCCAATATAGTTAGTAATTTAGTATATTCTAAATTGTCAAAATAATCTAAAATAATAGTAATATATCTTACCAAACCGAAGAAAACATAATGTACTATTCCTTTTGATAGTATATTGAGTAAGTTACTGTCTACAATAACGGCTAAATTAACATTAAAAAACATGGGAATAAAATCATCAAAGATAGGATGGTTTTGGCTATTTCAAATAATTTTGACAATAATAGCTACGAGATTTATTGATAAAGGTATTGATTTCTTGATTGATGTAGCTAATAATCGTTGGGAACCTGGAACATATTTGGAAGGAGTTACTGGCCTTTTAGCTATAATTGGAGCAACTATATTTGCCATAATACTTATTCTCATGTTTAAAGGTAAAATAAAGACAGATCAACCAAAAGATAAAGAAAAAATAGATGATGACGTTATAGAAGTAATTAAGGAAAAAATCATCGATATTGATTCAAAAATAGGACTAGCAAAAGAAGAGTTAGATATTGTGTTAGATTCTAGTAAATATTTCAAAGAAGGTAGTGACCTATTAAAAAGATGTATAAATACTAATACGATAAGTAAAATTCGAATATTAATAGGCTCCTCTCTAGATTACAATGGAACTAGAGAAAACAAACAACAAACTTCAAATACAGATACCAATGAGAATTCACTATTTCAATCATTATTACAGATAATAAAAGACTTAAAAAAAGAAAATAAAAAAATGGAGATAAGAATGGTAAATTTCCCTTTATTTCAATCTATGATAATTATAGATCCATTATCAATAGAACATGGACAGATATACTTTGAGCATAGATTTTTCCCAACAAAGGAAAAAGAATACAGAAGCATTTCAGAATCTTAAAAAGGTCAAAAAATACAGACAAAGAAAATTTCTTTGATATTACATATGACATCTTTCTAAATCAATGGAATAAAGGAATTCTAATTCAATAAGATATAATTTATTTTTGTTTCTAAAAATAAAAAAAATTAATTGACATTGAATGATGCAACATGATAACAAAAGAGTCATTGAGCGATATGAATTAATAAAACAAATAATATATAATATTTACAAAAAAAAGTATTACCAAGAAATAAAAATATTAGTTATTTCATCGATTATCTTACTCTTTAAATCAAACATTCCAAAAATAATTTAAAATAAGTTTCTAATAATAAAAGTTAAATACATGATAGTAGTATCCCTATAACAATAGACTCTTATTTTAGAACCACTATCGGTATTACTCCAGACGGGCTCGTAGTTTTCTAGGCCCCACTATTTCAATAGTTAGGAGAATTGTATATTTACATCATCTGCTTTGGATACTAAATAATTGACAAAAGCAGAACAAGCAATTACATAAAACGAGCGTCTAAAAATGAAAGTTTTGGTTCATTTATTTATCATAATTTTGCAAAACTATTCTTGCGAATTTACAATCTTCTACATCAAACTTAAATATTCTTTCTGTATATATAATAACATGTTTTGTAATATATTCAGTAAACTATTTGGTAAAAAAGAAAAAGATGCAGATAAAATAAAAGATAAAAAGCTAGAAGAAAACGCATGATTATATTTTTATTATTTATTTAGCGCATTATACACACTTTGGGAGGTTACGAGTTTGAGACTGAATAATAAAATTAATTGAATCAGCTATTTCTTTATATGTCTTCCCATTCCTATGAAGTTCAATAACCTTCTGTTCCTTTTCAAATTTATTTAGAATTGGAAATTCCATTCCAAATATCAATTAAAAAAGGACTACTTAAATGGAATGTATTTTCAGCAATAACCCTTTGTAAACAGCTTATACCTCCTATTTTTTAAGTTCATTAAAATTAACAAATATCATCAACTATATCAATAAGGTTTTTTTTGATTTTTGAAATTAGAAGGATTGAGGAGGTGTTTCAATATTGTGAATCAAGTAATTTGTTCTTATTAGTTCAACTTTATTATGATAGAAAAATCTGAAAAACCTTAAATAAATCTATAGATATCTTGTTTATTGACTATTGATTAAATTATTACTTTCTGGAAAACAAAGTCTTTTATCCTACTTCTATTGTTATAATACACCTAATTTCATCATTTGAAAAAAAAGTTAACACAATGAGTGTTAGTTGGTCGTATAAAAAATTTATAATATTTTTATTTTTTATTGTGCATCTAATTACCAATCTGTATTTATTTGAAGTGGTCAAGAATGGGTGTTATGGGACAAATATAACACCCACTTTTCAAAACAGCTATATACAACATTTAATCTAAAATTTTAGCTTTGACATATATGTCATTCACATGTTTATTAGAATTTGCTGAATGACTAAAGAAAGCACAATTTCGAAAATTAAATGGATTGGTGTTAGTGCAATAATTAGTTCTATTGTCTCTTTTATTTTCATACCTTTTCTGGATTATTTTTCTGATAAAGTTTTGAAATTTGACCTTTCAACTATTTCTCCTTATATTATTCCAATAGTTCTTGGATTTTCAGGTTCGGTTTTGTTAATATCTTATTATATTCTCAGTATAAATAATAGAGATGACGATAAATGGAGATTTTTTCCAGCTAATTCTAACAACTGATTTTCAACAACAGATTTAAACAATGAATGATTCAACAGAACAGAAAATTATGATGAATAACTAATAAGTTAACTTAAAATTCTTATTATTGTACCATAAAGTTTTTTTGTACCATTCTTAAAATGTCTAATAATATTCAGAATCTTGGAATAAAGTAAATTCAACTGCTTTACCGATAATTTACCAACTCTGTCAATTTGGTGGGAGAAAATACAAGAATAATAGAGTCTCTAATATTTTTGATTGCTTGTATCATTTGAGGATATAGCCAGTCTTTGTCTTGTTTTGTAATTTGTGGGTCTGAGATCTTGGATTGCATTAACATTAGCCACATCGGCTGGACTTTTTACGAGTGTTCGGGTTATAAGCCTAGCAAGATTTGTGAGAGTCCAAATTTTTGTCATTCCTTCCGGAACTTGTCCATTCCAATCTGGACCAGCAATCAAGTAGGTACCGCCATTACCTCCAGAAGCCCGTTGTCCAAGGTATGCGTAATCGTTTGTATATGCATCTAGGAACTGGAATGAATAGTACCTATCACTAATGGGTGGTACAACAAAGACCACTGGTTCATTCCTGAGATCGAACTGTGTTTGACAATATAACGTATCAGAATTTGGAGTGACAACATCCGTGAAACTGGCATTTAGAAGGTCAGTAGCATACGAAACAGAATTGGCAGGACCACGTCCAGACCAAGGAGGATTATTTGGGCTGGTCACAAAATTAAATTGTCTTCCATTGTTACAAGTGGAAATCCCGAAATGTAAGCAAGCGTAGCAATATCTTCTGGTTGGTCAGACGAAGAAAGCTGGGCCATCATTACATTCAATTCTTCACTAGAAGGAGGAGCAGCTTGTGTGGAGTTAGTTGGTAAAGGCTCTCCAGTAGACTGTGCAACTGCACTTAACGAAGTGAGAAAAGGACCTCCTGGCGAGCCTGCAATTAACGACATGATTACAAGAACTAGGACAATAGCAAATCTCTTTTTAGACAAACTAACAGGTAGATTGCTGAACTATAAACATTCCTGATCGTTACTAGCCTGAATCAGTTATTAATGCAGTAGGTAAGTGGATAAGAGATTAAAGTTATGCATCAAATTATTTCCCAGTCGAGTCCTAAAGGAAGACAGTGAATCGATCCAATTTGCTTGAATAATTACCAGAGAACAATATATTTGGTACCCCAGCAGGACCAACTCGGCCGTATCTAAGGGGCTAGTGGGTTTTATTAGAACCGCTTTCTCCTGTAAAGCATCAAGTTAATTTTGGGGGAAGTGTTATTGATAATCCTACTACCGGAACATAAAGCTTCGCTATTGAGGTAACTTGTAACTTGAGGCCATAGTTTTCTCTAATTCATTCATTTTCCTTTATTGTCTATCATCTATATTCTATCTTCTCCTTGTTAGGATTGTAATTCTGAATATATTACCTTAAATTAAACAAATAAACATACTAAATCTAGATAAATATGACTATTCATTAGTCATTATTACATACGTTTATATACCTTAGTAAAGTATATATATACATGTCATCAAAAGAAAATATAAAAGTAAACGAAAATATAGCTGTAAATGAACCAAAATTTAATGAAAAAAATACAACTAAATTTAATAATACTAACACCAATTTCAATGAAAGAACAACTAACACCTTAAATCAACAACAAGATGCAATAAACAAGACACTAGACAACACCTTAAATAATGTAAAAAGAACAACTGACGAAGCTACACGAGAGATTCCAAGATATACACAACGTATTGCTGAGTATCAAGAACAAACTATTCAAACCATAAGAGATATTGCTTCTGACTTCATCGAAGCAGAAAAACAAATAATAGGCTCTTTTCAATCACAAGTAGATAGAAATAGTAGTAGCAATAACAATGGTGTATGGGACTGGTTTAATCCACAAAAAATCGCAGAAAATCACTCAGTAATGGTAAATAACTTTACAAGTTACCTA
>JANWKP010000033.1 GCA_025451315.1 Nitrososphaerales archaeon
CCCTCCACCTGCTTCTATGATGTCATTATCTGTTTTTGACAGGCTCATCTTTTCTTGTTATTAGGTACAGGAAAGGATAATTAAAGCTATGTTGTTTATATGCACGAATAAATATTATCCAATTTTAATAATTATAGAATCAAGGGAGGTGCTCATTCTATTTTGACATTAAATGATAACCAAAGAACCAAATTAGTTAGCTCTGATGCACGTTTTTGCATTTCTAGTTCGATAGCAATAGATGAAAATCATCGAGCATATGTAAACTTTGTGTCTTCTCTCAAGTCTTCCATTACTAGGAAGGCATATGAAATTCGTCTCAAAAACTACTTGAGAACTCCGATAATTTCATTTTCAACTTTTGATGAATTATTAAACAGAAATCCTCGTCAATTAGAACAAGGGTTAATCGATCTCATAATAGAAATGCGATATAAAAGACAAATGTCATTTAGTGCTCAAAATATGTTATTGTGCGCTCTGACACATTTCTATTCAATAAATGATGTATTGATAAACAGGAAAAAGATTGCAAAGTTTATGAGTGATTCTGAAAACAAGTATGAATATCGCTCCTATACTACTGATGAAATATCTTCTCTTCTTAGTATATCCGACGAAAGGGAAAAAATGATCATACTCTTGCTCTCAAGTACGGGTATTAGAGTAGGGGCGCTTCCTCAGATTAAACTCAAAGATCTTATGAAGTGGGAAATTGAAGGAAAGGATCAGTACATCTATCAAATACAAGTATATTCATCATCATCAAAATATAGATACTTTACCTTCTGCACACCTGAATGTGCCCTCGCAATTGACAATTATTTAGATTTGAGAAGGCGTTTCGGGGAGAACTTGGAACAAACACGCCGGGGCTGGAATCCACCTAATTCTTACCTTGCTATACATGCATTTAATAGAAGAGCTGAATTTTACACTCCAATTCCTATCAGGCATCGCAGTTCCATAACCAGTAATATTATAGTTCCAAAATTACAATCATTGAATTTGAGAAACAGATCTTTTTATTCTAAAACATATAATGATTTAAACAAGGATTCCAAAAGCAAGGATCTGCTACACCCATGTCACTCTTTTCGTATTTTTGCAATAACACAGATGCAAAGGGCTAGGTTAGATAAGACTATAAGAGAAATGCTTGTTGGCCACACCACAGGGCTAGATTCTGTGTATTATAAGGCATCTGAAGAAGAAATATTCGATGAATTTTGCAAGGCCATACCGATGCTCACGATAAGTAAGGAACAAAAAGATGAGATACAAATTTTGGAAAAGGATAACGATCTAAAAATAATTAGACAGAATTACAAGGATGATCTGGCGGATCTAAGAAAGGAAATGGAATACAGATTCAGCAAGATTTTCGAATTAATTCAACAAAACCCAGTCCTTATAAATATAAAGCCAGAAATCATAAAGGATTTGAAAATTTGATCATTTTCTATTCAATATCGATTTTGATTCATGATAAACTGATTCCAAATAGATATCTTCAAAGTCATATTTTGAATCATTATTCTCTAGCCTGTTTAATGAATCCAATACATTAATTGCTAGTGGTCTTAACCCCATGAAGGAAAAGTCGTGATAAACTTTCGAATAAACGACTTTTTTTTCTGTTAAACAAACTTCGTCTTTTAAAAAATCAAATTCAGATTTCATTCTTTTATTCTTACATTTAGACAGAAAATCTATAGAAATTTCTCTAATATCTTGTAAATTCCTATTAGTAAATTCAGTTAGTTCAAAAAATATTTTTTTATCTTTTATTTTTTCTGGCCAAACAAACAGGCTCCTATAAGAAAGATGTAAGGATAGAAAAAGATATAATATAATTGGCCATGATGTTAGAACTATGTACGCACATCTCTGCAAACAATGGGAATATTGAATCTTTAGTTTTGTAATAATATCAATTTCTTTAATATTTAACCTACTTCTTTCTTCCACGTTTTTCATTTGGGATTGTGACATTTTTGGGTTGAAATTATTTGTAGTTGAATTTGTATCTGATGAAATAACTGAACGTGGTTGATTTTTCTCTTTAAATGAATCAGCTTTCATACTTTCATTTCTCGGTGTTTCTAACACTGTATTTATCCGATCCATGTGCAATCTTATTTTGGAATATAGATCCTTACTTCTGTTGAACTTCGAATATTGAATTTTCAAGATGTTTGCAGTTTGGGCTATTTCACTTAATTCTTCCACGGGAATATCAAAATTGATTGAATCAATAACTCTTCTAACTAATGAATGATTTAATATTCCATCTAAAAGAGCAACGTAACTTTGCTTAAAATTGAGGAGAGTTTGTTCTACAAACGAAACTTCGTTATTATCTACAGGAACAAGGACATTTAGATTTTTCTTTCCCTTTTTATTCTGGATAATTCCATCATTTATTAATTCTTGTATTATTACTGATACGACGTTTTTATTAAATGAAAGCCCCCTTACTATATCTCTATTACTGCATCCATGATTATTTACAATATAATCTAAAACCATTCTTTTCCTGTTAATTACTATAATATCGATTTCATACTCGCTTTCACCCATTTTCAGTGTCCCAACCGAATCCCATAGTTATTACATACTTCGTATACATATACATGGGATCAAATCAACGAGCATCAATTGCTCTTAAAATTGAAACAAGGGAAAAACTAATTGAAATAGGGAAGAAGAACCAATCCTATGATCAAATTATTAGAGAACTTATGGTTGCCAAAAATAAACTTAATTCGCTTGAGTGTATGACCGTTAATCAAAACAAGTCAAGCGAATCTATTCATAAATAGGTGTTTAGCAATCTATGAATGACTTTATAGATTCAAAGGATGTTAATAAAACTATTTGTTATTGGTATGATTGTCAGAATATCGCAACAGAAAATGTTTCTATCAACCTAAAGAAATCTGGCAGTTTGGTCCTAAAATTATGTCCCGATTGCTGTAAAAAGGTGGAAATAAACAGTGTTTGATTATTCCATATATGAAGGTTCGTTACTAGTAAGATACACTAGATTTTGGGAGTACGAAAGAAAAATGATTTGCTTGACAACGTCTCTGCGAGGGCACAATCAAGGAAATGAATGAGAGGAAATATTTATGAATGAACCATCAACTTCAAGGACTGTTAGTACAGGACAAATCATTATATGTGATGGATATCGATGCTCGAAAAATGCGATTGAGAGTTTAGATATCAGTTTAGGGATACTGGGAGCTATTTCATTAAAGCTGTGTAAGGATTGTGCGGATAAGATCAGAGGTATAAAGGTATGATAAGTCTTGAATATGGATTTACCTTCAAAAAACAATGAATATTGCAACTGTAGAGGTCGAGAAGATGTATTGAACAAAGATGTGAATACGAAGAAATGGAGTGCGGTGATAAATCGAGTAAGCATTGAGAAGATGTTTGAAAACAAGAATATATTCAACAGGATAATCACCTCTAAATATGTCCCTTTAGAATTGTTGCTACAGCTAAACTGTGAAAGGTTTTCAAATGAGGTAATTGGAAAAAATCTTACTAAAGTTCTAATAATTGAGGCCAAATTAGTTGTCATATGTATTAAATGGATAAGAATGAACTCGATATCTCGCAGTGCATACCTACATATAGGAACTCGTTTACGAATGGCATTTACAAGTGATAAGAAAATGTCCATCTGAAAGAGCATAGGGGTAGATTATTATTCATTTTGATGGACAATAAAGATACACAGTCAGCTAATTCAAATTCATCCTCAAATAATGAAACAAGTCCAAAAGAACTAGTTGATGATTTGGAAATAACCTGGAATACAAAAATCAAGGGAAAATTGAGAAAGGTCCTAGAAAAGATTGCAGAAAGGAATCTAAAGAAAAAGTGTCCTATAATCAAAGATATATTTGTCAAGGGAGTTTCCTATGATACCAAAAAGAAAATATTTACAAGGGCAAAGAAAAGAAATTTAATAGTTATTCATCCAAAGAAATTTTCTCATTCAAATAGATATGCGCTATCTAACATGCAAGACTTTGAAGTTCATACTAAACCAGAAAAGAAAATAAAACATGCTCAGGAAATCATGAATGTTAATGAGATCTTATTGGGATCTACTTTTTGTATGGATGCCGTAAGAGAGATGTTACACCGCACTTCAATAGAGTTTCATCATATAGTGATTACTACAACTCTACAGTGTAAGGACGATTATGAATACTTTAATTGGTATATACCTTCTCAAAAAAATAAGGCAAAGGTCCGTGACTTCCCACTATCTAGATATAGAGGTTGCAAGGTGACATTATATCCCAACGGAAGAACCATTGTAGTCATTTATTCTTCTAAGTATCCATTTAATCTATTTAGTTATGAAGGATTGGTTGAGTTTAACGTAGCATGCGGACAGATCTATGAACATATTGTGAAATATTTGCGGCTCAATGTATTATTCACTTCCGAACCATTAGACTGGAGTGTAATGCAAATCGACGGGGCTTATGACATTAAAGTTGTTGATTTGCAACGAGCATTGGATAGATTAATCAATAGAAAAATCAAGGTGGAAAATGGTGGATATATATCCTTTCGGTTTCCCAGTGGATATCTTAGGATAAAGTATTTACACCAACTTTTTCAAATCTATACCAAGAGGTTACCATATAAGGGAGAATGCTTGAGGATTGAAAATCGCCTCTCGTTTAAACAACCTCATCCAACAGTGAGAGACATAGTATACAATTATTCGGACAGAAATAAATTCGGTGGTAAAGGATCGAGCGAATAACGTGTTAATAGATTATGGGGTAATTAGAACAATTATGCAAATATTAGATAATATGTTAATCATTCCGAAAGGTGTCATCAATTGATTAAGAAATAAATCTTTATTTGACTTTGGTATGACTCCTAAGAGAAACTATTATCAGCAGTTTGACTTTTTCATTGACGATTTTAGAGTTGATAATCAAATATCCAGTGAACTATCACACTTTAGAATTTATGGTCAAGCAGAATTATTCTCTCTTCTTGCGATTAAGATATTCTTAATACTAGTAGGATAGAACAAACCCTTAATTCTCATAACATTCTTCTACAACATAATTAATTGTTCTAGGAGTTCAGAACTGAAGGCCTTCAGAACTGAACTATAGTTAAAATTAAGAATGTTCTAGATAAATTAATAACCATATTACAAAATAACTATAAAGTTAGAGAATCTATTTTACTTGATCATAATTTTATGAACATTCGAAAAAAGTCTTAAACTAATGAAAAAATGAAATAAAGGAGAAAGATCTTTATGCTATTACTGCTTGTATATAAATACGAATCCAGATTTTTCAAATAAAATTAATGCTTCACTAGATGAAAAACATGGTTCTATGTTTGGGGACAATATAATAATATTAAAAAGAGTAAAATCAATTAGACAACTAAAAAATACTGAAAAAGAATGGACAAGATTATGTTACAAGGAAGCCATATTAAAAGGAGTTACCCTGACAAATCATATCCAATGCTATATAGCCTCAAAGACAAAGATCTGGATTGAAAGATCTGGAATAGAATATCTAAAGAAATCTGAGGAAATTGAAGACAAGAAATGGTTCTATCACATGGCCAAAGATCATCACGTTTACATCAGCATATATAGAAAATGCATTGATGAACTCGAATTAGTAAAGAAAGAATGCTGGAGCATAATTATGAACCCTTCTGTAAAAGATTCAGTAAAAATTCAATCTCTTAGAGAAATACATTCGGTTGCTCAGACCATGGTTCTATTACTAAGAGATTTGCCATTTGTAACAAATCTTTCAAATTACTATGATCAAGAGAATGTTGATTCAATGATTGTTGGCTCCAAAAGATCAAATTTTGATTCAATAAAAAATATAGATAAAAACACAAAAGATACGCTATATAATGAATCTCACATAAACCATAAAGATTTAATTAAAGAATCAGGATTGGAAGGTCTCTTAAATAAAACTAAAATCTCCATTAACAAAAGCGCGCCTGAATCAAATGACAAACTCTACAAGAATGTTGATGACACAATTATGGAAGAGATGAGTAAGCAATTGAATTATTCTAGTAAAGATCTCGAAAATAAAACCTATTGTGACTCCGTAAAAAGACTTGAAGTATTTGAAGAATAATGGTTTGATTTGGTAATTGTTAAAAGAATTATACTAATAGTTATTGATAGAATATATTAAATTCTTTTAGTATTTGTTTATCTATCATTTTTGAGAGTAATCTCCGAGTATGACATCATGATTGTATGTTTCTTCTCCTGTGTAGAGCACATTGCCAAAAGAAGTAAATCTGTTTCATTTTAATTCCTCTTGGTTCATATTCTAGAACACCATCGAATTTTTTTATTACTTCGGATAGATACTATTTACCAACCCAACAATTTTTGATCTCCTATTTTGATCTCCTGCTTCCCGAATAGATGCTTTTTCTTGAACCAGAAATTTGGGATGTTTAAATAATGTTTGGCTCATCCTCTCAAAAAGTATTAAATCTTTTCTGAACCTATGGATTGATGTCGTGAATGAGCACACCTTAGAATTGACCATTTAAGCATCAATTTTGAATTTATCATTATCATCTAAAGACATTGTGGGTGGAAACTATTGACGATGTTAAAATAAAATTATATCTATCCATTTCACTATTGATTATTACTGCATAAAAACTCTAATTTATGAATTTAAGAATAAAATGAATTGTTTTTCGATAGATAGATCCAATTAGACCATCTTGATAATGGTGTGTATTATAATCCTCTTAATATTTTGATGTCATGGGAAATTAGATAAAATGAAATAAAGATAATCATTATTATCATTGTAAAATTTGTAAATTTTATAAAAAATTATGCGTACTAGTCTACACATATATTGAATTCTTTGATATATTGTCTATCAATTTTGGAAACCTTGGATTATATACTTCTCTTTGCATGATTTGTTTGTTAATTGTTAAATAAGGTCCTTAATAATTGGTATAATGATAATAAAGAAAAATATGAAAATTTAGAATATAGAGTTGATAGTAAAATGAATGTGTTGCTTGGAAAATGGAAAAAAGAGAGCAATATTCATATTCATGCAGTTAACTCCAGGATAAAAGAAAGAGAAAGTTTTCTAAAAAAACTTAAGTTATGCACAGATCTGAAACCCGAGGAAATAGAAGATATGTGTGGATTCAGAATAGTTTGTTACAGTAAGAAAGATGTTGAAAAAGTCACTTTGCTTATAGCAAAAGAATTTGATATTAAAAAAATAAAAAAGAAATCCGAGCAATTAAAAGAAGATGAAGTTGGTTACCAATCGACTCATCTAATAGCCTCGATCCATCAAGGTGATATGGAGTCTCATATGAAAACATGATTTTTGAAATACAAGTAAGGACTGTTTTTCAAGATGCATGGGCTGTTATTAGTCATGCAAAGAGATACAAGTATTATGGATTTATGCCGGAAAAGATAAAGAGAAGTATTAACTTATTCAGTGGAACTTTAGAATTGCTTGATAATACACTTGATGATTTAGTCACTGAAATGTTAAATATACAAATCAATATTTCAGAGAAACTTAGAATAATTGAAGATAAATTTGAGAATATTGCTGATTACATTTATGCACGAAAAATCTACTTTGATCTGGGATTAGACGAGATGACTCCAAAGCCGTCATTTGATGATATTCAGTCGGAGATATTTGATTCAACAACAAATATAGAAGAAGAGATTAAGAATCATCATGAACTAGAAGAATTATTAAGAACTATCCTAAATCCATATTTTCAAATTTATGATAATACTAGAATGGAAATTAAATTTAGTCCTCGAGCACTAATAAAGGCACAAGATTATTTAGAAAAGAATCTTCAAATTGTTTTTGAACAAGATGGAAAAATAATACTGGAGCCAAAGTTAAGTCATTTTGGAACTATCTGGAATGAATCAAGGGAAATCGAATTTCAACAATCTTCACATCCAACAAACTTATCGTAGATGTGAATAAAGAAGTAATTTTAAGGAACAAATTGAATAATTTTATTCACATAGGATTGATGTGGTTTAAGATAAAAAGTAGAGATGAAGATAGTTACTCTGATGAATTTTATCATAAGGGAAATAAAGTAATTTTCAAAAATATCCCTAAGGGAAAATATTTGATTGAGATAAAAGTAGGTTATGAACCAAGTAATGATAATTATGCTAAATACCATGATTTGATCATTAAAGATTGAAAGTAATAGAAAAGAATTTCTTTTTGCGTCTTATTTCTGCGGTGTCAACAGTGCTATCCAACAAAGAAGCGATATATTTGTCCAAGCACCCGATATTTTAGTAAAATTTGTTACTAATCCCCATGATATGCCACTAGAAATAAAATATTTTGGCATTGATTAGGGTCATCCTGATTTATTATTGACCATCTTGCGAGACATCCGATCTGATTCATAGTGCATCAAATATTATAGCATAAGATGAAACCGTTATTTCGTAATTCGAATGAGTGACTAACCCCCAACAGGTCAAATAGGTAATCAGAAGATACAAGTATGTCGTTAATAGACCTGTTTGATTCTATGATTACTATACTTTTCCTGCCTGATATGAAAGCATTCAATCTTTCATATTAGGAGGACCCAACGGACAGTCCTTTGTATAAAGTAATAAATTGCAAGAAATTGGTCAGGATTTACATTATTTATTCGCACTAATTCCTAGCCGAACGGTCATATCCCCTAATCGACTCATATTTAACAACCGCGTGATCGATTAGACTCCCCTTTTCTGTATCAAGACTTCTATGCCAGTTCAATTGAAAATATCTTCACATATTTGTTTTCAATACTAGAGTAAAGATCCGGTCTGATTTGGTTAAGGAAAAAATTAAAGAACGTAGAGGCAATAATAAAATGACCTCAATAAGCCAACCAAGATTTATCAATAGAAAAATAATATAAGTCATATTGTTACTTTTTCCTCACTCATACACCTATTACGCTTGTCGCTATTCATCTGATAATAACTAGAACCTTCATGTATACCCCAAAGGTTCAAATCCCTTTCCAATTGGAAGAATATTCAAATATTGTGCTGGTTTTGGAATGAGAACACAAACAATATACAATAACTGCTTCATTATGTATCATATTCAAATGTTTTGTCTAAAAGAAAGGGAGAGAGAAATATGATGAACAAAAACCAAAAGCGGTCCCAAATCGTAAAAAATATTCTCCTAAAAGATGGGTTGTAGAGAGAACAAACTCCTGGCATAACAGATTCAGAAAACTATATACCCGCTATGAGAAAAAATCTGAAAACTATCTTGGACTAGTACAACTCTCTTGTTGCATAATCATCTTCAGAAAGATAATTTTGGGATAGGCTCTAATTATGCAAGAGATCTATTATTCTTATTACCTAATTCAATAATCTCATGAAGTTTTATAGAGCCATGCAATTATTTTAGCAATAATATGAAATGGAGGTTATAAAACAACTCAGCGCAAATAAGGCGATACTTTATACCGTTTTCAATGTTTCAAAATATTGGCAATGAATAGCAATATTAATAAGTTAGCCTACATATTGTTACATATGAGCGACAGATACCCATGGGCCAAACTTAAATCCGTTTATATAGATGGTATTGAGGTGACTCAGAGTATTCAATGCTATAAATCAGGCCGTCAGTTGACCGACAGAAGAGATCGAAAGAAGGATAGTTCTATAAAGATTATTGCAAACAAACCTGCATGGATACGATTATACATACATAATAGATTTCCAAGTCCACAAACTATAACTGGTGAGATCCGAATTGATCGATCAAGACCTAGTGATTATATATTGCATTATGTTACTACGTTATCACCACAACCGCCAGGCAAAATTATTACTCAATTTCATCCCACTTATGCTTCCGAAAGATCAAATTTATTATCTAGTCTAAATTTCATTATTCCTCAGCATATCGTATCAAATGACCTTCGCTTATATGTAAAAATATGGATAAATGATACTCCTTCAACTGATATTGTTGACACCTACACAATAAATTTGGACGCCAACCTATTACAAACCTTAAGATTACGTGGAATCATGATCAGTTATAATAGATTAGATCCAACAGCAGATAGCCCACCACCAATAATAAATTTGCCAGCACCTACTGTGACTGATCTTCATAACGGTGCTTGAGAACTACAACTAAGATAAACATACTTTGGAAGATGAGTGCAAAATGGTGTTAAAATTGGATGTCAAATTATCCATTTTGATCTTATGTTTTAGCATAATAGCTATACCTGTATTTAGCAACGCTTATGATTATGATGAAAAATATTCTTTTGAAAATGTATTTGCCCAGTTAATATGTGATCCGAATGTTCCAAACTGCAATTCCAGTTCCTCTGATTCACTAGGAGGGGGAGACACACAAAAACCAGGAGGGGGAGACACACAAAAACCAGGAGGGCCATGTCCAAATCCTGATGAAGCAAGAAATGGCCAAGGTGTATGCGTACCAAATGATGATTGCGACTTTAATGAGGAATATATTGATGGTAAATGTGTAATAAAGGATTGTCCAAATCCTGATGAAGCAAGAAATGGCCAAGGTGTATGCGTACCAAATGATGATTGCGACTTTAATGAGGAATATATTGATGGTAAATGTGTAATAAAGGATTGTC
>JANWKP010000034.1 GCA_025451315.1 Nitrososphaerales archaeon
TAAAATAAACCTTGACTCATGATATCATGAACTAAGTTTAAATTTAGAGAACGTAGAAAATTACCCATTAACAGGTACATGTGGTCTTAATGCAGTTTTCATATTCAGTCTAAATTTTCTTAGAATATTGTTACCATTATATAGTATAAAGTAACCAAGATATATAAATATATCTAGCCCTCCCATCGTGTCTCTTTTACCCTTCTTACCAGATTGTATGAATGTTTGGATTAGGTACATCTCAAGATAGACCAAGCAAAATAAACCTCCTGTAGTTACGTATGCTCACGAACAAAGTATAACAAAATAAAGGATTGTAAGCATGGAAAGTGTGGAATAAGTAAACACACTGATGGAATTGTTTAAAAAGTCAGGCTTTCAAGAAAATGGACTACCATAAGTTCTTTACTAGGTAACAACACAGAACTAAAATATCTAACTCTATTGTCATATCCATTGAACCCTCTTACCTACCCAACTTAAACCCCCTTGGACCCGTTAATTACCTGGGCTCGTATACGAATCTGTATTTTATAGAGGTGGAGAAAAATTCAGTAGATATTTTATCTTGAATTTATTTTATAGAATGTATTATATTAGTAAGAAATAGAAATTGTTTATAGAATCGTTCTAACCTTGTTTTTTGCTTAAAAAATAGAAGGATGACTATAAACTCATTATCCAGATTATCTATTCATCTATCTTTTTTCAAATATCATAAATTATCTGCATGAAATATATAGAATTAGCAGATCCCATATACCTAATTGATTCAAATATTATGGAACAAAATATTCAGTAATAGGCTAATACTTATCTCTGTTAAACTTGGAAATATTATATAATAGGTAACAAATTTACAATGATTGTCATTCGCATCAATGACTATTAATTATGTGATCTTAGATAATGCTTACTAAAAGTAAGACTTTAATTCGTTAAGACATGAGAAATATATGTTTAAATAAAACATTCTCTTATTTAATATTGGAATCTTTTTTAAAGAACCGATATCAGCACTAATCCCCACGTGCTCAAACTCACTAATCTTAAAATGAGTATTGCATATAGTGTAAGACTTTAGAAGATTAATGAACTCATGACTTCAGGATTGATAGTAGCATTTGCTTAGTATTCCATAATAATATAATATTTCCACACTTATTACACGAAAATTTTTCAGATTCAGGATATATCATGCCTTCCCCGTCGAATTCCACCTTTGTATTTTGGCGAATTTGAATTTTGTATAATTTCTGACACCTAATGCAATTAAGAAGTAATGTGAAATATCCTTTTTCCTCTTCCATTTCTTCTTTAATTTCCATTATACTGTTAATTATATCACTCATTACTTTGTTTGTGTCAATTTGTTCTTCAGATAATGATGGTGTCATCGAATCCATATTTTTTCTCAGAACTTTGTCGGCAACTACCCTTTCGGTATTTCCATATAATTCTCCAAGCGATATATTATACAAAAATTTTTCTCTCAATTGAGAATGAACGAATTTTCGTAAGTGATCATCCTTAGAGAGCAAGATTGCGGATGATAATAATCCCTCATAAATTAGAAATGCAGAGTATCCTAGCATAGTTATCGATATTAGGCCATAAGGTGGATAAGCATGTTGTTCAATAGTTGCTTGATCAGATACGAAATATAGGAACATCCCAATTCCAGTTAGTAACAAATATTTACTCAATTCCTCATGATTAACATTTTTAGAAAAAACCCAAAATGTAACAAAAAATAAGACTGCTCCAATAGTTGAATTAATTGAAGTTAGACTAAAAAATAAAACCGGATCGACTACATTGCCTATTTCCGAGATACTTAGGTAGTATCCAAGCGGCGTAGGAATAAATAGAACTATAGACATTACTATTATAGTATAATATTTTCTTATTCCTATTGCTTCCTTATACTTGCTAACTAACAAAATTGTACCTACCCATAGACCGACAAATGATATCGTTGCAAAGATCCAATAAACATCACGGAAAATAAATGTTAAAGTTGAATTTTCTGTCATATCAGGGAATTCCACGATAGTACTTGCTGTGACAATCTCATTGTAATCAAATCTAACTGAAAAAATCCCCAGTTCAAAGTTTAATTTTGTAAATGACAAGATTAAAAAAGAAAATAAAAATATAAGTAGAATCTTGTTTGCACTAATTTTATACCAACTAAAAAATTTATGTGATAAAACAATAAATATGATACTTGCTAATGTAAATGATATTCCTACGGCAATCTTCAGCAATACAAATGGATAAGATTGATAAATCATAATACTGGTAACAATTATCAAAATTATCCCAATGAGCACGAAATGAAAACCTAAAGTAATAGTATACAAGAATTTATCGAATCTATTTTTTTTCCTCTCGAAGGATTTAGTAGAATAAAGAAAAAGGAATTGCACTATTAAAAAAAGGGTAACAAGGCCAATATAGAATAAATTTGCAGTTCCGCTAGAGAGGAAAAAATTTAGAAAAGTATATTTTTCATCATATTGAAAATCAGAGATATTCCCTATTATAATATCGATTAACTCTATGGCAATTAATACAAATAAACATACAATTGAAATATTTAATGCAGTTAAATTTTTCTTTTGGATATTTACGGATTGCAAAATTAAAAGAAATTGATATGGTTATCTGGGACGTCCACCTGCTTGTACACATTCACCTGTACTACCACAGAATGCTGAACTTGTACCTGGTTCCTCTGTTGAAAAGCAACTATATAGGGTTTCTCCTGTTTCGTTTTGATTTACTTCAACGCAATTATTATCAGGATCAAGTTCCGCTGTGGTCAATTTCGTTATATTTACCAAGAGATATTTTTCATTACCATCTGATACGTAACTAATATTCATAATGTTTGAAGATGCGTTCTCATCAAACTCCATATTTAATAAACCGGGCATCTCGATCTCAGATATCACTGGCTGAGTAGTGTTTAAACTTCCTGATGCCATAGTACCATATGTCGTAGTCATTACTAATCCAGAGGATAAGATAAGAGAAAAGGCAAATACAATTGAGATTTTTTGGATGTTTTGCATACCTTTGGTATATATTAGAAATATTAATAACTTTCGTTTTTGAAAATAAAGTAATGGGTTTATTTTTTGATCTGAATATAATAAGGTTGAACATACTCACTAGTATTTCCGCCTTCTACAACAACTGCTGTTCCATACCATGAGTCGCCCACTGATTGCAGTGTTATGAAATCCCCCCAAGCCAGTATATCTTTATCTGCCACATCTGTCCGAGGTATATCAGTACTTTTCTTGATAACCTGAATGTCCCATGGCATATTGGTGGATATATTTTTGGTAGTTCCGAAAATAATCGACGGCTTCAATACATCCTCTCCGTAATAGGCCATTAAACCTATTTCACCATTAGAGTTCACGCTTACGGCAGGATAAAGAAAAGGTGTACCATTATTATAAATATATGGCCTTCCAAATTTCTTTAAAGTATCATTTTCTATCTTGAAAGTCACACTGTCGATGTAAGGAAATTGAAATTTATCGCCGTAGACATTGTGTCCCTTAGAATCGGCATTCCAGAAAAAGCCTAACTGATCATTATGTTTCCAACCAGTAAGGATCCGACTATCAGTTCTAAGACACCAGTTTGTCTCAAATCCCTCCTTATGAGGATCACAGACAGTATTATTTTTAGTTAAATAGGAAAATGCTGGTATTGCTCTGTTGTAGATTTCTATATCGCCAATAGAAGTCGAATTCTCATCCCATTGATAGATCCTCATAAAATTATTTGTCAAAAATGTGGCCCAATAAAGCGAGTCTTCGACATTATAAATAGGGGCAAAGTTAAATTTTTTCTTACTTAAATAATAATCATAGGAAAATTTACATACATTCAAATCGACTGTATTAATAGACGAAGGATCACACCTACTTAATTGACTCAGGGGAATCCTGATTACAATTTGGTGTATATTATCAGTTCTTTTCTGAACAACTGAAGTGAAAAGATACAAGTAATCATTACCAGCAACCAGATGAGGGAAATCAAAAACAAAACTAGTCATAGATGGCCATATATCTTGTTGATCAAAATAATACATTATCCAATATAGCCCATCCTTTGATACACCTAGTCTATTTACGTTATTTCCCAACGTTTCATTTTCCGTGCCCTGAGCATACCATACGAAGATATCATAATCTTCATCATAGATTACACGATTATCACAGCAAATGTCTATCTCAGGATCATTTTGCATGTCCAACAAAGACCATGTATCACCATTATCAAGTGATCTAGCAAAATAATAATTATTTACAAAGATCAATGTATCGTTCTTTTTTGCAATGCTTGGTTCAGCAACGAGAGACTTGTAGGTGCTATTCAGAGAAGAAAATTCTATTTTCTTGTTACTGATATTATATGAATTTTGTTCTGAAGATCGGGGAATATCAGTCATATTAATAGCGGTAGGATCTGATGGATTTATAATGTCAAAGGATCCCTCTCTTGTAAAAGCAATTGGTATCGTTACATTTTCACTCAGATGAGTATTTCTCAATCCCTCTAGCAAGTCAGTAGAGTTCAAATCAATATCATTTAATTGAGTACTATTAAACAAAACATATGTTTTATAACATGTCTTGCAGTCCAGAAAAGAGGTCGCATTTGCAAGCAAATTATTTGACTTATCTAATATGGTCCCATTTGGAATTATAATCTCATCGGATGGAAGAGAATAATTTGTATCTACCAATGGTATGGTTCTTGATACATAGGATTCTTCTATAGATTCGTCGATAGCCGTTCCATTATAAATATTCGAAATGGTATCATTAAAAAACATCACTTTTTTTGGAATGATCTCATTATTATGACGAGCCGGGACTCCTTCACCATATTCATCCAGAAGAATAACGGGTCGTGCGTTTGTAAAAACGACATTTGCAATAGAAATTAAGAAAATAAAACAAAGTATTGGAATAACATGCATAATAATGTGTTTATTGTTCAATAACCAATAGAATGAGTGTTTATTTATAAATTTTTATCGAATGACGAAGATTTAATCGATAGAACATACATTTGCAAGTCTACTCATGAATAATAGAAACACAAATTTGAAGCAATTGTAGATTCCAACTAAATAATTATATCCTTATTCAAACTTATCCGCTGAATCTCAAGGAATTCCAACCGTCAATCAGGTAAAGGTCCAAGAGAAATCATATGTTGAATTGATAAGAAAAAAATGATTTGTACTAATTATGATAATAAAAGTACAGATATTCCCATTTGGGTTCTTTATATCCATGAATCCACAATTATAGTCAAATTTGTTACTAATCCCAATGGGCCCAGACTAATTTTGAATTTATTATCTGGTATGTTTTACGTAGCTAGCACTTAAATCCTAACAATTTGTTATTCAGTTCTAAGATTCTTTATGAGGATTCCATTTCTCTATAAGTTTTGTGCGATCGGAAGTGATTCTTCTATTAATCCCTGATATATTGTGATCATGTATGCGATATTTGTATAATCTAGTGTGTATCAGTTTTCCTTTCCATCCTGCTCTTACAATCTTTTGCCATTTATGATGCTTTGTATTAACCATGACTGTTTCATCAAAAGGATAGCATTCCTTCAATGCATGAGTATATGTTAGTCCACAATCAGGAATATAGCTGTATAACAATACTTTTTCAGTTTCAAATTCTTCTGATAACCCCTGACTAATTACTTTGCCATATTTATCTATTATATCTAAATTTGTATAAACAAATCCCATTTTAGGATCAATTGCTCTCTCTATGTCTAATACATCTTTTGAGATTTCTATGAATTTGTCATACAACGTATCATCCGAATCCAAAATAACACTATATTCTCCCTTGACTATTTCTATTGCTCTGTTTAACGATCTGATTCTACCTCCATTATTGTTGTAGTAGACTGATTCATGCTCAATATCGTTTTTTTCAAAAGTCGCTAGTTTTGACTTGAATATCTCGATAGAATTATCCGTACTCCCATCATCAACGAAAACTATTTGGATGGGCCTATCGGTTTGGTTAACTACACTATCTAGGCATTCGTGTAAATATCTTCCATAATTCCAATTACAAATAATTATGCTTACAATATCCACGTCACTTCTGCCTTGCATGTATGTTTTGTATTTGGTATTCAAATAAAATTCTATTCAATTCTATTACTCTTTTGAGGAATTATCTACTTTATTAACTCAAATAGGTTTAAATGTCCTCTTCCGCTAATTAGCTTTAGAATCCTATTTAAAATACCGATATCAGCACTAATCCCCACGCGCCCAAACTTAATGATACTTTGTCGGATATTAGAACCCCACTACCACAAGGACCTTAATCCCCACGCGCCCAGACTGTTACTAAATATTATATAAGATCTATCAAATATTGAGCACTAATATGCATAATCGAATCAAAGAATTAGTTATGTCAGAGAATGTTATAGAATCCTTTCACTACAGGACTTTTCCACTGAATGTATTTAATCAGCGCAAATCATTTAGAAAATTCTTGATTAATAAAAAAGGAGAACTGCTCATATAACTAGAGGCAGCTAAATTTAAAGACCTGTAGTTATGTAGTTATGGTACCATTTTCAACTACAATTGTAGTTTCTA
>JANWKP010000035.1 GCA_025451315.1 Nitrososphaerales archaeon
CATTTCAGCAATACGTTTTGGTGTTCCTATTAATCCTTCTCTATTGGGATTCTCTCCTAATTCAACCAAAAGTTGCCTAATTATTTTCTCAATTTTATTTTTATTTATTGTTCCAGTTTTTTGTACTCGACTATTTGCCATCTTTTTGTTATCTTGCTCCTATTATCTTGTGCAACTGAGGAATTATACGAACTTCGTTATATATCGGATAAATAAGGTCATAAAACTGTAGCAATCTACTCACAGTTGGTTCATTTATCGTAGAAGTTGGCTGTATTATAAATCCTGCTAAGTCCTCGCATTTTATAGTATTAAAAATCACTTCTATCAATTCTCTAAAATCTTGAATAGATGTGGAATTAGATACAACAATTTTTATAAAAGTGATTTTTTTATTGTCTATTGCAGTTTTTAAACATTCTATTTCATTATTTAATAAATATCTATAATGTTTAATATCAACAGCATGTGAATCCTTTGTCTTAAATTCTATTTTGCAAATATCAATATAAGGAATAATTTTATTGAATCTCTCAATATCATAACAAGAAGATTCAATATATGTTCTTAAACCTATTTCTTCCTTAATGAATTTTGCCAAATCCTTTACTGCCTCGTATTGAATTAACGGTTCTCCACCTGTAAAATTAATTTTATATGTATTATTTTGCAAATGCTCTTTTATCATTTTTTTTACTTCATTGATTGAATAGGTATTTCCACTATTCATCGCCAAAGCATAACTAGTGTCACACCAATAACACTTTAAATGACATCCTGCCATTCTAACAAACATTGTCTTAGTTCCGCATAGTATTCCTTCTCCTTCTATACTTGTGAATATTTCACTTAATTGTATTTTCTTTTCAATGATTGGCATATTCTGTTTTGTCATCTATGCTAACCTTTCTAAAAGCTCTTCTTCTATTTATACACGATTCACAAATTCCACAATGTATTTTTTTCCCATTTTTTGTATCTATACCATTTGAATAGCAGCTCCATGTTTCAAAAATTTTATCTCCCAAGATTTCATAACCTATTCTTATCAGTTTTGGTTTATCTAACCCATCTATAGCCGGTGACCATATTCTAACCTTTTTTCTCAAACCTGAGCTTATTCCATCAATATCTCCAAGATTCAAAGTTTTACTTATTGATTTTGTAAATTCTGGTCTACAATCAGGATAATTATTATCTCCTGTGTGTGCTCCGTATGCAATTATTTTTGCTCCAATATTCATTGCCCAAGCTGTAGCTATAGTAATAAAAATTGCATTTCTTATGGGAGCTATTATACTATACTCGAACTTTTTAGGAATTTTTTGTTTGTCATCGGTAAGAATATTAGTTTCTCCATAAATGTCTTTCATAAATGATATATCTACTATTTTGTGTTGTTTTGAATCTAAATATTTAGCAAACTTCTTTGCATATTCAATCTCTAAATTTGCTCTTTGACCATAACTAAAAGTAATGATGTATAGATCAAAATTTTGCTTTTTTAGATAAGCTGCAGTACATATAGAATCAATTCCCCCACTAACAATGCATACTGCAGTAGAAAATGAAATTATTTTATTTTTTTTTTCTTTAAATTTCATTATCAATAACAATCATTTTTATTTACATAACGATATAATTTATTTCCAGTTTGTGTTATTTTTTTAGTTTAATATTAGATCCAATTTTACCTAATTGCGCAAGAAACGCCGTTAATTGGATCTCTGAATGTGCCCCAATAGAAAGCCTATAATCATATTCCGCCATTATTGACATAACTTCATCAAGATTCTTTATATCCAAATCTTTAATTTCTTGATAAGAATATTTGAAAAAGTCAGTATCAGATAATCCATAAACATATAATAATTCTAAAAGTTTTATACGTGCATCATTAAATTTACCTAATAGTGCTAATCGTATTGTTTCTCCTACTTTTGCTTTACCAGAAAGTCCAATTGCAGATGTTACATTTTTAATCGAAACTTGTCCATATCCTGATGCTGTTTGAAGAATATTTATAGAATGTCTCAAATCTCCTTCGGTATATCTGTAAATCTTTGATAATGCTTCTTCCTCAAAATCTACCTTTTCCTGATTACAAATCATTCTTAAATATTCTAAGATGTGACCCTCTTCAAGTCTTGTGAAGTGAAAAATTGCACATCTGCTTTGGATTGGCTCAATAATCTGAGAAATATAATTACATATAATTATAAAACGGGTAGTCTTAGAACTATCTTCAATTATTCTTCTCAAAGCAGTTTGTGCCTCTGATGTCATTTCATCTGCTTCATCAAGTATTATTATTCTATAAGGTCTCTCGTCTTTATTGAAATATTCTCCTTTTTCATTGGTTCCACTTGGAAGTTTAATTACAGCTGCAAATTCTTTTACTCTTTCGCGGACCATCTTTATTCCTCTTTCATCAGAAGCATTTAGTTCAAGAGTATCTCTTTTCCATCCTTCTCCTAATAATTCGATGGATAAACATAAAGCTGTGGTAGTCTTGCCTACACCGGCAGGCCCAGCAAATAATAGATGTGGTATTTCATTAGGTTTTTTTATTAAATTTTTAAGTGAGGCTATAATATCCTTCTGGTTAACTATTTGTTCAATTCTTTTAGGTCGATATTTCTCTACCCACATTAAGCTTGAAAGTTTTGTATCTATAGTGTTTGAGGACATGATTTGAGTACCTAATTTCTATAGTTAATATCTTCTTTTCCCTTAATCTATTTTATAGTAGTTATTATAAGATAATTTATTATACTAATTACTAATTTATTTTGTTAATAAGAATTATTAGTCTTGAATGAAATAATATATAAAATAAATTGGACCAAGTTATAATAGCTAATAATAATAATGATAATGTTGATCGTTACGATCAATTTAAAAAACAGATGGATTTTATTCAAAAATTTTATTATATTAAATACTTAATGGAAGAAACACGGATCACATTCAAAAAAAATTTCTCTATCCATATAGATGGGCTTGATCTAGAAGCAAAAGAAGGAGAAATAGATTCAATTCCTAGATGGTTAGCACAAATTTTGGAGGAAAATGATTTCATAGAAATTCAAGACACGGATATTCTAATTTATATTTCAAGATCTTTAAATCGAGAAAGAATATCTAAACCTCATGATCTTTCAGGGATTGATCTAGATTTTTACATTCGTGCAAACGATTTTATCAAAAGATTAAAAGATAAAGAAAAAGAACCTATTATTGTTTCTCTAAATTCGTTTGTAACTTCCCGAATAGAAAAAATTGTTAAATTAGCGGCTGCGTCTGCTTTATCTCTTGACTTGGAAAAGAAACTTTCAGCTGAAGAGAAAGAACTTTACAATTTTATCCATAAATCTTCTTCAGAGTTTAAACAAAGGGCTGTAAATAGGTATTGAGTGAACTTCAAAAAACTGAATCTGCATTGGTTAATGATTTAGAGGAATTCTTACGTGCTTTCAAAGATCGAACTGGAAATTACAAATATTTTGATAGAATTAATAACTTGATGGCGGCAAATTCTACCTCACTTGTTGTTGACTATATCGATTTTGATACCTTTAAGCCAGACTTGGCAAAACTAATTACTAACGAACCCGATGAAATGTTTGATGCATTCACTAGAGCAATATTTAATGTTCTATATGAAATCCATCCAGATTATGCGAATGAGATTCAAAATAACATAAAGGTCAGAGTAGGAAATTATACAGTACAAAAAAGTTTACGCGAAATAAATGCAGAAGTGATCAATAAACTTGTTGGAGTTTCAGGAATGGTTGTAAGATCATCTGAAGTAAAACCATTAGCAAAAAAAATTGGTTATCGATGTCTTAGTTGTAGTGAAATAACAGAAGTTCAACTGCGAGGATTAGTATTAAAAAAACCAGTAAGATGTAGCAAATGTTCTGAAAAAGAGTTAGAAATGGATCCAGATACCAGCATTTTCATTGATTTTCAAATGGTAAGGTTACAAGAACTTCCAGAGGATCTTCCTGCTGGTCACTTGCCACATTATTTAGAAGTAACTATTATAGGAGATCTTGTAGATCAATGTAGACCAGGAGACCGGATCTTATTAACTGGAATTGTAAGAATAGAGCAAGAACAATTATCACAACAAATCAAAACAAGTCTTTTTAGATTACGAATGGAAGGAAATAATATTGAATATCTTGGTGGAAGGACTGCAGATAAAGATAGTAGGACAATAGAACGTTTAGAAATAAGTAATGAAGATGAGAAACATATTTTCGCATTAGCACGTAAAAATGATGCATATGATATTCTAATTTCATCATATGCTCCTCATGTATACGGGCATGAGGTAATTAAAGAAGTAATTTTATTATTAATAGTAGGGTCAGTAACAAAAAGATTAGAAGATGGATCTGCTAGAAGAGGAGATATTAATGTTCTTTTAGTAGGTGATCCCGGTACAGCCAAATCAGAAATGTTAAAATTCGCTGCCAAAATTGCTCCAAGAGGGTTATATACTTCAGGAAGAGGTTCTACTGCTGCTGGTTTGACTGCAGCTGTAATAAGAGATAAATCGGGTATTATGATGTTGGAGGCAGGTGCTGTAGTACTAGGAGACCAAGGTCTAGTTTGTATAGACGAGTTTGACAAAATAAAACCAGAAGATCGTTCAGCTTTACATGAGGTTATGGAGCAGCAAACCTGTTCTGTGGCCAAAGGAGGAATTGTTGCTACATTAAATGCAAGAACTTCTATATTGGCAGCTGCAAATCCATTATATGGCAAATATGATCCATTTAAAAATATTACAGAAAATGTTAACTTACCAATCCCATTATTAACAAGATTTGATATTATTTATGTAATTAGAGATATACCAGAAAAGGAAAAGGATCATCGTATTGCTAGTCATATATTAGAATTACATAGAGAATCGGAAAGTACTGGGCAATATCTTATTGACATTGATCTCTTTAGTAAATATCTTGCTTATTCAAAAACTATGGAACCTAAATTAACTGTTGAAGCTATAGATAAGATAAGAGATTATTATATGAAAATGAGAAATGTCGAATCAGAGGGTATGATTACTGTTACACCAAGGCAACTTGAAGGATTAGTCAGATTAGCAACCGCCCGTTCAAAATTATTATTAAAAGATTATGTAGATTCTGACGATGCCGAACGTGCAATATATTTAATTCAAACTATGCTAGAAACGGCAGGAGTAGATGTTAATACTGGAAGAGTAGATCTAGGAGTTTTACATGGTAAACCTCAAAGTGAAATATCAAAATTAAAACTATTCATGGAAGTTTTTAATGGTTTATCCGGACAAGATAAAAATGATGTAGAAGAAAAAAATTTTATAAATGAGCTTATTCAAACAGGAAGATTTTCAGAAGAGGATGCCAAAAACTTTTTAAATAAAGCAATGCAAAATGGACAAATATATGAACGACGTTCAGGCTTTTATGCAAAGGCATAAATAAATATCATTAATTTATATTAATTTATATTTATTGTATACATTAATGTAAATAATATTATTATAATTTAGATATTTTAATAGCAAATATACAATGTCCTATTCTAATAAATGCTAATCAAATTCATCAAAAACAAAGAACATCTAAAATTATTGTTATATACTTATTGTATTTGTACTTTCTTGATTCCACACGTAATACATAGAAGACATTGGTAATCTTTAGAGATTAGAATAAAAGGAGTTACGTATCTGTATGGAACTGGATACCAAGATTTGGTTCTTTCTTACTATACAAGCAAAGAAGAGTTTAGCAGTATTTGTAATAAATGAAACTGTTATCCAGATTAGCAGCCAAAATTCTGGTTATGGTTTTGTATAGAACCATTACAATTCTGTGCTTGGAATCTACATATCAGAAGAGAGAAATATACTGTTACTGAAAAAAATATGATTATTTAGAAATATTTTGATGAATATAGAAATTATTTTCATATAATTCATTGATTTGTTTAAGTTCCTCTTCTTTTAGGTATAAACCATCTGACATTTCTGCAAATAATTCCAATTCTTCTAAACTTAATATAGTAGGCATTACCACAGAAATAGGTTTTTGAGATAAAATAAATTTAATCGCTAATTGTGATATGGTCCAATCTTTATATTCTGCAATTGATTTCATTTTCTCTATTTTTTGTAATGCTGTCATTATCCATTCTTTCTTTCTATAACTTCTATGATCATTTTGATTCAGAGTAGTTTTCTCTGTTACTTTGCCTGTTAGTAATCCTGAAGCATCAGGAACTCTGACCATTATACCCACATCATACACATTTTCATTATCTGTGTAATGAGATGAATTTTCAATTACAGTATTCAAAAAAGAACGTCCTGGGTCTTGCTCTAAAATATTATAAACTGTTTGTAGACATGTTATATTTCTGTTTTTTATTGAATATAGTCCTTCTTCTTCCCATCCTATAGCTGGACCTAATGCTATCCCGTGACTTTTAATAATCCCTTCAGTAACAAGGCGGTCCAATGTATAAAATAAATCATTATTTTTAATTGCATCCATTTTTGGATTATGTAAGCTATAAACATCTATGTAATCAGTTTGTAATCTTTCCATACTTTTTCTCAATGCAAAGCGCAAGAATTCAGGATCATGTTTTTGAGGAATTTCGCTATGTCCTATTTGCTCATGGCCATACATATCATATCCCCATTTGGTAGAATAAACTATTTCATTTCTCATGTCTTTAAATACCTGACCAATTAATTTTTCGCTTTTACCTTTTCCATACATATCAGCACTTTCAAAGAAGTTAATTCCTAAATCATATGCCTTTTTTAACATCTTTATTGCTTCGTCATCATCTATCTTTTTTCCCCACCAGTCTAGTCCTATAATCCAGGCACCGAATCCAATCTCACTAACTTTTATTCCACTTCTACCTAATTTTCTATATTTCATTTTCCAATTACCTTCCTAATATCATTAAGAGTTTCATAAAATATATCATCATTTATCACAGGGTCTATTAGAGTTTTTTCGTTTTTTAATATCTCTACTTTGTTAGAATTTGATTCATAATTATCATAATCTGTATTCTGCCCCTTTAATTTGTGAGAATTCTGAAACTCTCTATCTGTTTCAATATCTATCCATGATTTGCATCCTGCCCACTTATCATTGATATCAACAATTAATGGTTTTCTTATTTTATAAATTCGTAATAATAAAACATTCATTGGTTTACTTGGATTATAGTTCATTCGCATAGTAACATATTCATCACTCCATATATGATAATCTCGTAACTCTGAAAGTGTAAATTTATCTGAAATCTCTATAACATCTTCTACTTTTGCAAGCAATTTAACAATATTGTTACTTGCAGTGTTAAAATTATTGTCATTTTTATCTATTTTTTTTTTGTTGTTGTTGTTGTAGGATGTATTGTGTTCTCCTAATATTTCCTTTATTTTTTCTTTATATTCAGCTTTAATTGATTCGATAGATTGGTGTTCAAATGTAGGATAAAGTAAAAATTCATTATGTTTAACCTCAAATCCTTTTCTATATTCCATAATTCCTCCCTTACGAAGCAATAACATCTGTTTCCCATCTTCCAGAGCCTTACAAATAATAGCCCATTCTTTAAGCGCAATCATCTATATACTCATTCATCCTAAACTTTTTATAACTTGTCCGATATCTTTAAGAAGGCAGACAATCATAGGGGTATCTTTAACAACATACCTACTAACTTTAGTTTCACGTAATTTTATAATTAAGTTTTGAAAATCATTTAGATCATCAGTTTCAAAAGCGAGCATGAAATCCTGATCATGAATTCCAAAGGAATAGGATGTATTAAGTCTAATATTTGGAAATTTTCTTCCAACTTCTATATGTTCTTCCATCATTTTTTTCCTTTTTTCAAAAGGAAGAAGATACCATTCTCTTGATTTTATAAATGGATAGACTATGTTATATTTAAGTGGTTTTTGATCAGTCATAAAACCTGCTTTGGCTTGATTAGAATAAACTGACCTTCTTGAACTAGATAGATAGATTTGAGAAGGTTCAACATATTTTCCGAGTATAGTGTAATAAATCTTTGATGTTAAAATCTGCATTTTTTCAACAGAATCTGCAATCATCCATAACATGAAATCTGCATCACTTCTTAGACCTATTGTTGAATATGAAATGACTTTCATTTTGGTATTTGCCACCTCCAATAAGCTTTCAAATTCTTTTGCTGCTTCTTCCTTTCCTATCTCATTTAACCATCTCCATTTTGAATCTACCTTAAAAAAGGAAAAATTTAGGAAAAGCTGTTCTTCTTTTTTTATACTTTCAGTTTTTATTTCATTTTCTACTGGTATGATTTGCTTTTCTGTAGAATTATCATTATTATTAGATGATTCTGATTTATTATTTTTATCTTTATTAAATGACATAATACATAAAAAAGAATTAGCCGTATTATATAGTTAAAATTAAAATATATATCAAATCTGTTCTTCTAACCCTAACCATTCATAACCTTTAGTTTCTAATTCTTCTGATAATTCTTTTCCTCCGGATTTAATAATTTTCCCTTTTGCCATTACATGAACTTTATCAAGTTTTGTAAGATACCGTAAAATTCTAGCATAGTGTGTAATTACAACAACTCCAGCTCCTGTAGCAATCAATTTATTTATTGCCTCTGCAACTGCTTTTACTGCATCAATATCTAAACCTGAGTCTGGTTCATCTAATATAGCTATATTTGGCCTTAATACCAACATTTGCATAACTTCAGATCTTTTCTTTTCTCCTCCAGAGAAACCTTCATTTAAATATCTTCCGAGAAATGATTGATCTAAGCCCACATAATTTAGATTTTTTTTAACATATTCATGAAACTCTTTAACGGTAAGGAAAACTTCTCTATCTTTTTGATCTTCTGTTAAAGATTTATTTAAAGTATTATAAGCATTTCTTAAAAAATGACTGTAACCCACACCTGAAATCTCGATAGGATATTGAAATCCTAAAAATATTCCTTGTTTAGCTCTTTCGTCAGTAGGTAATTCTAAGATGCTTTTTCCTTTAACAATAATTTCACCAGAAGTAACAGAATATTTTGGATGTCCTAAGAGTACATTTGCAAAGGTACTTTTACCTGACCCATTTACACCCATAATAGCATGTACTTCATTTTTATCAATTTCTAGATTTAAACCATTTAGTATCTTTTTTCCGTCGATACTTACATTCAGATCTTTAACCTGTAAAAAAACCATAGTCTAATACTCTTGTTAATTACATATAAAGCATATCATTATCCGAAAATTTAGATAAAATATCTAAAAAAACATAGATAACCATGAAAATCTAATAAATATTTATAATATAAAAATAGAATATCTGGTTATTTATTAATTATTCAATTTTTAACGTACCTGTCATATACGGATGAACTGTACAATAGTACGCATAATCACCTGCATCTATTTCTTCAGTTTGTAAAATTGCTGCTTCTCCTCCCATAATTAAACTCGTATCGAACGTTTTTGCTGAATTTGGATCGTTTGGCCCTGCACCATTTGTAACTGTATGAGGAAGAGAATCAGCATTTTCGACTTTTATGATATTGCCTTTTTTAACTGATAGTTCTTTTGGATCATAGGCTGGATTACCTTGTGTTGAAGCCCCTTCAAGAATTGTCAATGTCGCGTCAGCTTTAACAGTTGCAGGATCTACTTTTGATTCTGCCTTTGAACTGGCTTGTGCAGTCGATGGAGGAGGAAGATCTTGTCTATAGATTGATTTTGTATTTTCGGGTGTAGGTGGAAGATCAGAAAATATAGTATATGAAACTACTCCTACAAGTGCACCCACTCCTAATATTCCTAGAAAAATAATTTTTTCATTTAGTCCCATTTAACTGATCATGGATTCGAATAAGGTCTTAATTAATTTTTTTATATAAACATTGAATTATGAGCAAATTAATTATTTATTAATTAGGCAAATCAAGATTATTATCTTTAAATTGAAAATGAAGATAATAAAATATTATAAAATCATAGTCCATTAATTAAAAAGTATTTCATTTATCTTATAGATTGAGACGATACAATTATTATCATATTTATTATTCTAAAAATAATGAAAGAAAATGCTACTGATACAAAATGTTCTATCTGTAACAGCCCAATTTCTTTATTTAGATATAAAGCTATGAAACAATGGAATATACAAGGATATTTATGTAATGATTGTTATTCTAAAAAGTTAACAGAACATTATATTTCTAGAAAAGAAGATAGTAACTATAATAAAAAAACTGATTAATAATTTACCTACTAATCGTTATGCTTATATATTAAATTAGATCAGAATTTACATCTATGATTTATTCAATTTAATTAATTCCTACGTTAGAAATTTGATATTATAACCTTAGTTATATTGAGTAGTCGGTAGATTTTTAAGAGTGAATTGGACAAAAATCTTGAATTACTATTGGACTTATCTATAAATATTTTGGAAAAAACAGATGAAAAAATAATATTAAAATTTAATAATATTCCAAGACAGTATTTAAATGCTATAAGAAGGATCGCAATTAGCGAAGTTCCGACATTAGCAATTGATGATGTAGTTATTCTAGAGAACTCATCGGTTATGCATGATGAGGCAATAGCTCATAGATTAGGGTTAATTCCTTTAAGAACGGAATTAAATAGATTTGTCTCTTCAAATGACTGTGATTGTAAAAATACGTTGGGTTGTTCTAAATGTCGAGTATTGTTGATTTTAGATGCTGAATCCTCAGAAAAAACACGACTTGTATTGTCTGGCGACTTGCTATCAGAAGATGAATATGTGAAACCAGTAAGTAAAAGTATACCAATAATTACTCTTGCCCCTGGGCAAAAATTAAAATTCGAAGCATATGCTAGATTAGGTACAGGAAAAGATCATGCCAAGTGGCAACCTACTTCTTCAGCTGTTGTTAAAGATGGTAATGACAAAGACGAAACAATCCTTATAATTGAAACTACCGGTTCATTAACTGCAGAAGAAACTATGAAAACAGCACTAAAAATTATAAATTCTAAAATAAATAATTTTGGTGAGATAATAAAATCATTAGAAATACCAGCTAAAACTAGGTAGATTTATTTGGGGATTATTAATATGGAACATGATGAGGTTAAAACCATGGTTGCTCATACTTTAAACGATGATATTAAATGGACTTTGCGTATTGCATACAAAAAAACTAAAACTCCTTTATGGAAAACACTAGAAAAAAAGATCGAAAGTTCTCGATCTCACAAATCTGAAATTAATGTCGGTAAATTAGAAAATCTCACTAAAGATGGAGAAAATATTATAATTCCAGGAAAGGTCTTAGGTGATGGGGTCCTTACTCATAAATTAAATGTAGCTTCATTCTCAATTTCAATTCCTGCAATTAAAAAGATACTTGATGCAGGAGGAAAAGTTATTACCATCAATGATTTTGTAAATCAACATCCAGATGGAAAAGGTGTAAGACTAATTGGATAAATCTAAAAATAGTAATACTGTTTCAAATATCAATAAACAAATAATAGTTGATGCTTCCAATTGTATTGCCGGTCGAATATGTTCTCATGTATCAAAACTTTTAATTCAAGGCAATAGAATAACAATAATCAATTCTGAAAGAGCTATGTTATCCGGAAATAGATATAAAACAATCGAAGATTATAAAAAATATCTTGAAGTAGGTTCTGTTACTAATCCCATCCATGGACCTTATCATCCAAGACGGCCAGATAGAATATTGACTAAAATGGTTAGAGGAATGATTTCAAGAAGGAAGCCCAGCGGTATCTTAGCATTTAAACGTTTGAGAGTATATATAGGAGTGCCAACAGAATTTCAAAGTTCAAAGGAAATAAAAATTTTTGATGATGCTAAAATAACAAAATCTGAATCATATTACACTACAATTGGAGATGTTGCAAAACAAATAGGTTGGAAAGGAGAATAATAAGAGATGACTAAAACTACTACTATAGATCTGTATCCAGGTCAAAGAAAAACGTCAAGAGCAGTTGCTACCATTTCCAAAGGAAATGGTAAAGTTCGAATCAATAATATTCCAGCAGAAATCATACAACCTGACATCTCAAAAGAATTGATATTGACTCCTATGAATATAATTGGAGATCTAAGAGATAAAATTGATATCACAGTAAAAGTTGCAGGTGGTGGATTTATGGGACAAGCTTTTGCAAGTGCAGTAGCGATATCACGGGCTTTATCAGGAGAAGCTAAAGGAGGACGTGATCCAAAGGATCATCCATTGTCAAAAAGTGTAAGACAAGAAATTCGCAAAAAAATAACTGAATTTGATAGACATTTGCTCGCAGGAGATCCCAGACAAGCTGAATCAAAGAAATTCGGTGGGCCAGGTGCTCGAAGAAAAAAACAGAAGTCATACCGTTAGCTATTATTTTTATTTTACATCAAAAATATTTCAATTAGATTAAATCTGTATGCATATATATTACAAAATCTCATTTTTAATATTCTATGACTGATAGTAAATCCTCAATAGTCCGATTAATACTTAATGCAGATAAATTCGAAATTTTAGTTAAACCTGACCCAGCATTAGATTACAAGCTAGGAAAAAAAGTAGATATTTCTAATATTTTGGTTTCAGATGAAATATATTCAGATGCTAATAAAGGTACACGTGTTCCTAATGAGAAATTAATTAAAAATTTTAAAACTACAGATCAAATAGAAATTGCAAAACATATACTGGAACATGGTGATGTTAATCTTACAACTGATCAGCGTAGACGAATGGTTGAAGAAAAGAAAAAGCAGATTATTCAATACATTAGTAGAAATTTTATTGATCCAAAAACACATCTTCCTCATCCACCATTAAGAATAGGAAATGCGATGGAACAAATTCGTTTAGTAGTAGATCCATTCAAGAGACCTGAGGACCAAGCAAAAAAAATTATTGATTCTCTTAGAAAAATATTACCATTAAAATCAGAAAATCTTCAATTAATTATTACCGTTCCACCACAATTTTCTGCTCAGTCTTATAGTATTATAAAAGGAATAGGAGATCTCAAAGATGAGAAATGGCTTCAGGATGGATCTTTACAAGTAATTATAGAAATAAATGCTGGAATACGTGGAACGTTCATTGAAAGAATAAATTCTATTACAAAAGGATCTGCTCAAATCCAAGAACAATAATAACAATGAATAAATACCATTTATTAAAATAGGAAATTGGAACTTGAGAAAAGATATAAAATTGTTATATAGTGATACAAACAAGATACTTTTCTTTGTTAATGTTACTAATAAGGAGATGTTATTATAATTCATGTTAGAAATCAAGAAGAGATATGTTATTCCAGGTGATGTAATTATAGAAGGAAATTATAGACCATTAATGAATGTAATAAAAAAAGATAATTTTATAATTGCTACTAGGATAGGGATTGCCGAATCAAGTAAAGACGGTATAAAAGTTATTCCCTTGTCAGGTGTTTATATTCCTAGAATAAATGACATAGTCATTGGAAAAATTGTAGATAATTCTTCATTATCTTGGGAAGTAGATATTAACGCATGTTTTTCAGCCCATCTTCCGGCTCAGGATGTATTTGGGAGAGATTTTTCTCCTGCAAAAGATGATATGAAAAAAAGACTTGCACCGGGTGATTTGGTAACAGCTAGAATAATAACTTTTGACAGAACAAGAGATCCAATGTTAACCATTCAGGAAAAGGATTTAGGTAAGATTTCTAATGGTGAATTTTTAAAAATATCCTCAACACGCGTTCCTCGTTTAATTGGAAAAAGAGGTTCGATGATACAAACAATCGAACAAGCTACACAAACTAGAATTTTAATTGGGCAAAATGGGATACTTGTTGTAACTGGAAAAAACGATGAAGGTATTGCTCTTGCTTTTAAAGCTATAAAATTAGTCGAGGAAGAAGCACATACCTCAAATTTAACACAAAAAGTGAAAGATTTGCTAAATGTTTCTGAGGAGATAACACAAACAGAAACTAATAATAGTTCTGTGAATAACGAACACTATGTCAACAATAGTAATCGAGATAACAATTCCAATAATATGGCAAATGATCATAGTTCAAATATTAATACTGAATCTCCAAAAGAGGTTCAGCCTCATTAGGAATAGAGGATAAAGATTATGGATCAAACAATTTTAATAGATGAAAATGGAAAGCGTACTGACGGTCGATCTATTGATGATTTAAGAGATGTTAAGATTACTATAGGAGTTTTAAAGAATGCAGATGGTTCTGCCTCTATTGAATTTGGTAAAAACAAAATTATGGTAGCAGTATATGGTCCAAGGGAAGTTCATCCTAAACATATGGCTCTTCCAGATCGATGTGTCTTAAGATGTAGATATCATATGTCACCTTTTTCAACAGATACTAGAAAAAACCCAGCTCCCTCAAGAAGAGAAGTTGAAATTTCAAAGGTAATGCGTGAAGCGTTAGAACCAGCAATAATGTTAGAAGATTATCCTAGAGCTGCTATTGATGTTTTTGTTGAAGTATTACAGGCAGATGGTGGCTCCAGATGTGCAGGGATTGCCGCAGCATCAGTGGCTTTAGCTGATGCTGGAGTTAATATGAAAGACTTGGTGGCAGCATGTGCAGCTGGAAAAGTAAATGATAAAATAGTTCTTGATATCAATGACATTGAAGATAAAGAAGGGTCAGCTGATATGCCTGTTGCATATTTACCAAATCTTGAACAGATAACCTTATTACAATTAGATGGAATATTAAATGAATCTCAATTTAATGAATGTTTAGAAAAAGCCATTCATGGATGTAAAATGGTTTATGAAATACAAAGAAAAGCATTAATAGAAAAATACTTTGGAAATGATTTGCCTGAAGGCGAAGAGAAAGAACTAGAGGAGAATAAGGAGAATTGAGTTTATCAAAAAAATCACCAATAGTAATAGAACAATTACGTAAACGACAGATGTTCGATTTAATTACTAATGGAAAAAGACTCGATGGTAGAAATTTAGAAGATATAAGAGATCTAGAAATAGAAATAGATATAATAAAAAAAGCAGATGGTTCTGCTAAGGTAAGATTAGGTAATTCAGAAGTAATTGCAGGTGTAAAAGTTGAAACTGGCGCACCATTTGAAGGATTAGAAAATAAAGGTGCGTTAATTGTAACTGCAGAAGTTTTACCTATTGCATCTCCCTACATAGAACCTGGACCTCCTGATGAAGAGACAATAGAGCTTGCTAGGGTAGTTGATCGAGGCATCAGAGAATCTCAGATGATAGACTTGGATAAATTAGTTTTAATTCCTGGTAAAACAGTTTATGTTATTTTCGTTGATTGTAGTATAATCAATGCTGATGGCAATCTTTTTGATGCAACTTCATATGCTGTAGTTGCTGCATTATTAAGCAGTAAACTACCAATTTTTGAAATTCGTGATGAAAAGGTGGTTGATACAGGAAAAAAACAGGAACCTCCAATCACAACAATACCTGTATCAATAACTTCAATACGAATAGGAAATAATATTATTGTAGATCCTACTGTTGAAGAGGAGGCATGTATGGAATCAAGGATAACAATAACCACTAATTCTAATAATGAATATACTGCAATACAGAAGGGATCGACTGGTTATTTCACCCTTGAACAAATAAAATTTGCTGCTCAAACAGCAAGAGTTAAAGCAGAGACTTTACGAACTAAATTAAAGGAGCTGATAAAATAGGTGGTAAATAGAAACAGAAAAGGTCAAACAGTACTAAAGGGTCTAGGAACAAAATTTGGTGCCACTGTAAGAAAAAGATATAGTAAAGTATACCGCACTCTTAAGCAAAAAAGACGTTGTCCTTCCTGTGGTTCATTAAAATTTATGCGAGTTGCATGTGGAATTTGGAATTGCCCAAAATGTAATTTTAAAGTAGCCGCTGGAGCATATGACATAAATATTGATAAACTGCAAAGCTAAAATTAATATTTCTCTTGATCTCTCTTCACCTTCAGAAACTAAAAAATTTTTAGAATCTTTATCTCATGCATTAGAACCCGATACAAAAATTTTAATCACTCCTCAAATTAAATTACATTTATCAAATACAGATTGTATCTCACACTTAACCATTGAAATTTCTGCTTCTGATATGGCAGAATTAAGATCTGCCCTCAATTCTTACTTGCGCCTTATTAAAACTACTCATTTATGCATAACTAATCTGTTATTTGCATAACTAATCTGTTATTTGCATAACTAATCTGTTATTTGCATAACTAATCTGTTATTTGCATAACTAATCTGTTATTTGCATAACGTTATGAATTTATATTCAATTATTTAATTATTCAATGAATTGGGTCAAGAAAATGAACTACCTCCTTGGCTTAAAGAACAAATATCTAGGTTACAACAGCTTCAACAAAATCTGCAAGCTATTATGATGCAGAAGCAACAAATTGAACTAGAAATTGTTGAAACAGAAAGAGCATTGGAGGAATTAAGTAAAACAACTACATCTGATTCTATTTATAAAGCAGCGGGACCTTTATTAATAAAATCTGAGAAAGATACTGTAGAAAAAGAACTTACTGAAAAAAAAGAATTAGCAAATACCAGAGTTATGGTGTTAGGAAAACAAGAATTACGTGTAAAAGAAAATCTTAAAGAAGTCGAAAATAAGATTAATCAAATGCTAAAAGGAACGCAGTCTACAACGCAAAAATAATGTTATTTTTATAGTATAATTTTTAGTTAGAAACAATAATCCGAATATTTAATTTTATTTGTGTCTTTTCGTATTGTGGTAGATGAAAGAGAGCGAAATAGTAGAGTTCCTAAATTTTTAATTGAAGATGGTGCCCAAATAGATTTTGCTCGACTTTCAGTAGGAGATTATATTATAGCACCAGAAATAGCTATTGAAAGAAAGACAATACATGATTTAATTAATTCAATATATGATGGAAGACTTTTTATTCAATGTTCCAATTTGACTCAGTTTTATTCTAAACCTATTTTGATAATAGAAGGAAATATTTTGAATCTACAAGTTGAAAAATCTAGTGAAAACCAAATTAATGAAATTGAAATTTCATTTGAGAAAATTTTACAGGTCTATGATGCTCTTGCAACTATTGCATTAATTTTTAGAATACCGGTTATTCATTCTCCTTCAGCAAATTATACTTCAAAATTTTTAATTATTTTATTGAATAAAGCAATAAAATCTGGTATAACTATCAATGGGCCGTTGATTAAGAGAATAAAAAAAGGAAATCATATACAATTACAACAATTATCTATACTTTCATCATTACCTGGTGTAGGAGATAAATTAGCCATAAGATTGCTTAAAAAATTCAAAACACCATCAAGAGCAATAAATGCATCGATATCCGAATTAGCTTTGATCCCAGGTTTTGGAAAGGCAAGAGCTGAAAAAGTCAAAAAAATTCTTAATTATGAATTAAACGAAGATATCACAAAAAATCAACAAAGGACATTAAATTTTTGATAAATTTGTTGTATTTTTTATATTTCATAATCGTGGAATATGAATTATTCATTTTATCTTTAAATCTCTTTATAAAGTTATTATGAAATAAAATTCTAATGAAACTGATAAAAAAACTTGAGATTCAATCCAAAGAAAATATTATTAATTTTCTAAATACTCAATCAGTTGGAAGATTTGCAACTATAGATATCAATGGTTTTCCCCAGATAATACCGATGAATTTTGTGTATGTTAAAGCTGGAAAATATAGAGATAATTCCTGTATTCTTAAACAAGATAGTATATACATGCATTCATATCGATTTGGCGAGAAAATAGATAATATCAAACGGAATTCAAATACAGGATTTGAAGTAGATCAACATTTGGTTTTTTTACCATCCTATTATTTTCATCCTTCTGATGCATCACAAGCTGATACATTGTATAAAAGTGTAGTTATAAAAGGACCGTCATATATAATCGGAGATAATGAAGAGAAAGCACTAGCTTTAAATTCATTAATGGAAAAATATCAGCCTGAAGGTAATTATGAAAAACTTAACTCAACAATGCATTCAGTACAAGAAGTAACCGTAATAAAATTAATCCCCAATAATATGAAAGGAAAATATAAGATTGGACAACAATGGACTCCATCATATCGATTGAAAATAGCTAAAAATATTCTAGCTAGAGAAAAGGAAAATGCTAAATTAATTTTTGACGTAATGGGAATTGAAATTTCAGAAAATAAATATTTAAAAATAAAAAAAGAACCGGTATTGTGAGTTTCAAAATTAATAGTGTTGTCCACATATCTGAAATGCGAACATAATATATCCAATAACTGTACCGTCTTTTCTAAACTGATAAAAATTGTTTGTATCTTTTGGCATCATTTCATTTTTCAGTAACAATGCTTTCTCTTTAGAGATTTGTATTATTTTCAGTCTGTCATTCATTATCTTTTCTAGTGGTATTGTTAGATTATGGGAATCATTACGAATTATGATCATTGAAACTATTCTATCTATATTTTCTCTATCGACTTCTACTAAAAAAGTATTGAAATCTTCATTTTTAAAGGGATCAGGAGAAGTAAAAGAATCAATTTGAGCGTATTTTAGAAATTCATCCTTGAAGGAATAGGCAAGTTGACTCATAATTGCTATATCCGCTATATCCAAAGACTTGATGGATTCAATTTTTGGGAATTGTATTTCAGACGATAACATAATTGTTTTTTAATTATTTGTTATATATTTTATTTTATTAAATAATTTTCAAATATTATCAAATTGATTACTCCTCAAAATATTTTACTCTTTCTTTCTTAAATTCTCTTGAACTGAATAAAATTTTATAATCATAGATTTTAATTATATGTGAAATTTCTTTGGCAATTTTTTCAGCAGCTTCTATGCTTCTCGCATGTATCATACTAAATATATTAAATTCCCAATCCGGATAAGTTGGCCTTCTATAACAATGACTTACTTGTGGAAATTCTGCCAACTTGTACCCTACTTTATTTACTGCTTCTTCTGGTACCTTCCAGACTATCATCCCGTTGGCTGTAAACCCTGCATCTCTATGTCTCAAGATAGCAGCAAAGCGTCTCATTATTCCATTTTCTTCAAACTCCTTCGACTTTTCAAATAATTCTTTCTGTGATATTCTAAGTTTCTCTGCGCTTTTTTTGAAAGGCTCTGGAATTATTTCTATATCTTTTTGAAGTTCTCTTATAAACTCTTTATCTTGATCAGACAGTTTACTTTTTTCTGGATTAAGTTCTTTAACCGTTTCAGTAGGTTTAGGATTTGAGGAATCATTATTTACCATATCAAGTTTAACGCCTATTTTATACATTTTCAATGTTGGCAAAAGTCTATATTTTATTACTCCATCAAGGGAAGACATTTTATCCAAAATATCTTTCATGTCTCTTTCTGGAGGTACTGCTAAAGTGAACCATATGTTGAATTCATGATTCCTTTCATAATTATGACTAACACCAGAAAGTTTGTTTATTTCATGTGCAATATAATCTAATTTTTCAGGTTTTGCTGCAAAAGCTATAAGTGCACTCTTGTATCCCAATCTTCTAGTATCAAAGATTGCATTAATTTGTCTTATCAATCCCATCTGTTTGAGGTTATGTATTCTTTTCATAACCTCATTTTCTGATATATTATGATGACTAGATATCTCTAAAAATGGTCTTTCTTTAAGAGGAAAACACCATTGAATTTCATTTAAAATATTTCTATCGAGTAAATCCAGTTGATTTACTTGTATAGATGTTTTCAATTTTTGTTGATTTATGTATAATATCTATTAAATACTTATGCTTTTATCTTATTATTAATATTTAAATATAATATAGTATGATTTGAAACGTTTGTAGATTTTAGTTATAATATATAAAATTACTTATCTCGTGATCAGGAATTTATAATTAATTGTTAATAGGAATACTATTTATTTATTGACAATAAAAGTAATTTTTTTCCTTTTTATGCATCTACTAAATAAAAATATAAAATAAATTTATAATATACTGTAATCGTAAAATATTGTATTATAATTAATGAAAAACAAAAAAGATACAGATGATAATACAGATGATATTATAGAGTTTAATAACGATCATTATGATAAAGATACTAATGAACTAGAATCTAATAATACAGATACTTTACCTAAAGATGGGAAAACTAAAAATGTAAAAAAAGGTAATTCTACCATAAATAATCAATCGGAGCCATCGATTAAAAATAACCAAAATATAGATATTCAGGATTCTGATTCAAAATTTTTTGCAATTAGAATTACAGGTGGTCAAGAAAATGTCGTCGCAAATATTTTACAAAATAAAATAAATTCAAAAAGAATAAGTTTACGTTCTATTCTTATATTGGAGAATTTCAAAGGCTATGTTATTGTCGAAGCTCCTGATTCCAATATTGCATATGATGCATTATACGGAGTTAGACATGTTCGTGGACAAATACGAGGAGATCTTCCTTTTAGTGATGTTGAAAAGTATCTTGTGAAAAAACCAGTTGTAACAGAGTTAAGCATAGATGATACAGTAGAAGTTATAGCCGGACCTTTTAAATCGATGAAAGCAAAGATTATACGTGTTGATTATGAAAAACAAGAAGCTACTGTAGTATTACTCGATTCTCCATATCAAATTCCTGTAACAGTAGATGCAAACTATTTAAAAAAAACAAGTGGATAGTTTAAACTTGTATGTAAGTGTAAACATAAAAATAATTTAATTACATATAGATATAATGACGATTTATATTTCGGAAAAATATTGTTTTTGACATGAGCGATAAAAAAACTGTCTCCGCTTTAGTAACTGGAGGAGAAGCTAGTGCAGGACCTCCTCTTGGACCTTCGTTGGGACCACTTGGAATTAATGTCTTGCAAGTTGTAAATACTATTAACGATAAAACCAAAGATTTCTCGGGAATGAAGGTCCCTGTTAAAGTCGAGGTTGATCCTGAGACAAAGAAATTTACTGTGGAAGTGGGTATTCCTCCAACTACCGCATTAATAGCCAAAGAAGCTGGTATCACTAAGGGATCTGGGACTTCAGGAAAAGATTATGTTGGAAACATTAGCATGGAAAATATAGTTAAAATTGCAAGAATGAAGATAGATGTATCTTATGCTATTGATTTGAAAAATGCCTCAAAAGAAATAATTGGATCATGTGTAAGTAGCGGTATAATGATTGAAAATAAACCTGCTAAAGAAATTTATGCTGACGTAGAGAAGGGTCAATTTGATTCCTTATTTAATTAATAATTATTAATTTTTTTAAATTTATTATAATTGATGAATAATCTATAATAAAAATTGTATTACAGAAAATTAAAATATCCCTAGTTCTGACACATTGTTATAAATTAATTTTAGGTGAAAATGATAGAATGTCAATTCAACAAGGTTCAGCTGGTGGTTTACCAGTTTTTATATTAAAAGAAGGATCCACTCAAACAAAGGGAAGAGATGCACAAA
>JANWKP010000036.1 GCA_025451315.1 Nitrososphaerales archaeon
AGAATTTCAAGAATTAATAAATATATTTTATACACGTATGTAATTTAGTCATTAACTCCCAATTAGACAATGACAAAGCAACAGTCCCAAGAACACAACAATTAATTAATTTAGCCTAGCATTCTTGCTTGGTCGCTCATATTACTAAGAGGAGGAGGTCTATCGCAATTAATTAATTTATTACTCTAGTGATATAAACTCTTATTGAATAAAGAAACAAAATATATAACATTTTTCGGCATAATGTCAAATAATATGATCAGAGAATGAGAAATTTAATTGTCATTCCATAATCTCCTATACCTAATATGTTACTCTACTATTATTCGAATTTCAAATATATTTTATCAATATTATTAAAATAATTCACAAGTCAAGAACAACAACTACCTTTGTATTTTTAGCAAGTACATTGGTAATGTTAGCTGTAATACCATTTCTCAACAACAATGCAGGAATGGCTCAAGGATACTATGACGATAGTTATAGCACTTATCCAACTGATGACAAAAAATATGAGTGTAGGACAGGTCCATTCGAAGGATTCTTTGTAGGTTCAGTAGAATTCTGTGATGCAAAACACAAATTCGATGATAGAAAAGATCATAGAGATAGAGATAATAGTACAGGAACACAAGGTCCAGCAGGTCCAGTAGGTCCAGCAGGTCCAGCAGGTCCACAAGGTCCACCAGGAGCTGATGGAGCACAAGGTGAACAAGGAATTCAGGGTATTCCAGGTACAGCCGGTACACCAGGCACACCAGGGGCTGCTGGAGCACAAGGTCCACCAGGTCCTAGCACAATAAACACTACCAACGTCTATGAAAACGTAGGACCAACTAACGACGAGATTTTTACTCGTAGTTTTGGAAGTTCAGTAGCTCTTTGTGATCCAGGTGACACAGCATTAAGTGGAAGTTTTGAAGTTGGCCAAATTGGCGAACCCGAACCTGGTTTAGCACCCGCAATACCTTTACTAATAAAAAGTGAACCGTTGGCTGATTTTACTGGATGGAATATTACAGTATTTGGAATAAATAGTGGAAATGGCTTCGTAACTGCAGATGTAGAATGTTTTGACAATCCACCACCTCATTAAATCCCCTTTTTTTTATTTTTTATATATTTAATTAATTAATTAGTATAGTACTCAAATATTATTATAAAATTAATATAGATGTTCAAAGGAAACAATGAGTTCAAGAAATTAGGTTCATTGATTGTTAACGTTGGATTTGATATTTACTTTGACGGAGTGATAGACCAATTTTCTTTTTCATTATTATTCATTACCCTGCTATACACAAAAGCTTATGTTTGGCACGAGTTAACACGATCGGCTCATATGTAGTAATCTAATGAAAATTTTTTAAATTATTTTATATTATTGGATCCAACCTGACCGAGAAATTTGAGTTATCTATACTCAAGAGCTCAACTCCATATACTAGTAAATGTGGATGTGTAAAATGGACACATACAATATCGTTAACCTTCTTTATTGTAATCTTATAATCAAATAGCCTTGGTGTTGATTCTGACTTAATTCCTGTTTGAATTAGAATGAAAGAAAGATCTAACTTTTCTTTCAAAGTATTAATCAATTTATATTCATCTATATTATTATATCTATCAGAACTCAAAATCCCAAATATCATTGAGTTTGTTTTAATATTCTTCATTTCTTCAGAAATAGGATTAATTAATACATTAGTGTTTAGATTATCATCCAAATTATCAAGATTTGTATCCAAATTAAAATCAATTAACTTAATGGATCTGTCATAATCATTAGAGTTTACAATGTTCGATCGGATAAAATTTAAAATAGAAGTAATATTTCTGGCAATTTTATTGTCTAATAATAGTAGATGAGAATTATTTATACAATTAATGATAAAATTAAACAAAAACAAAATAATATATCTAATTTCTATGTCAGGATCATGTTCTAATAGTATAATAGATTTCTTAGTAAATCCTCCATTGAGGTCTTTGTTAAGTGAAAAATGACCAGAATCAATTTTAACAATTTTTTTTTGGATATCGGATTTATTTGTTGGTGAACCAAGAATATGATCCAAGATATGATCGTAATGACTACTTGGTTCGTATGTTTTAAAAATTCCATTATTCAATGTGTATAAAAAATTGTTTGTCCTTATATCAATGCCTCCTAACTTCGTCAAATTCATCTCTCGGAAAGGGATGTGACTGAATTGATTAAATTTAAGAGTTACAATACCATCAACAAGATAATCCAATGTTGTTAATTCGTTGCCTTCATTTACTAAAATTAATCTCCCACCTGCCCTTTCTAACCATGTTTGTAAAACACGTTCATTATTTAGTCTGGATTCACGATCCATAAATGAAGCTACCCCATCCCAGCTATCTACTATTATCAATGGAGATCGTACATCCATCAATTGATTTGTTATACGTTCGAAAAGGGATTCTGGTTCATCTAAACGTGCATCTTCAAAAAATGGTTCTAAACTATTTATATTTTTAGAAGTTTTGTTATGATTATTTGAATGTTTGATTTTAAGGTATTTATTTATCCATTTAAAGTAATAAAATAATTTATTAGGTGATACTCTTGTAGAAATATAAAAGAAATTATTCTTTATGTTTAATGCTTTAAGAATTGTCAAGCAGAGAGCGGTTTTTCCTGAGCCTGGAGCACCTTTAATCAACAATGAATAAGTTTCATTATTTAAAAATTGTAACAGATCGTCTGGAATTTTAAAAGAAATATCGTAATTTTTATTCATCGTCGAATATCACTTAAATTAATAATTATTCTGTTATAATAATAGTTCTCCAAATCAAAATATAAAAAATATCCTTAAAATAATAAAGTATTAAATTAAGATAACCACGGATTGATATTTTTTTGGAAACGTAATGCATCTATTAATCCTTCTGCATAACCTATGCTAAGTATCCCTAATTCAAATTTATTCTGATTGAAAAATCTTTCAGCATCCAATAAATAATATTCAGCATTCTCTAATACAGGATACATTCCTTTAACCTCTTCACCAAGGGTAGAAGAGGAATTTCTTTCATTTTCAAGATAAGATTGCATATTTTTCAGAGCATATTTAGCTTTTGGTAGATATTTTTCTAACATCGTTACTGCAATATGTCGAAAGAATTGAGTATTATCCAATGGAGGATCTTTATTTGGATAAAGGGATGTTATAGAATCTATTTCTGTAAAATGAAGATTACCTGTTACAATGATAGAATGAGGTCCTTTGCCAAATTCTACTTTTTTAATAGATTTAATTTTGCCTCCTAAGATATTTTGATCTTTATATCCTATTCTAGATGCCACTATAATAAATAACTCGTCCGATATAATTTTATAATTGATATTCTTTTCGACTTCAAGAAGCATATCTATAGCTCTTACTGGGTCAAGAAAGAAAATCTCCTTTTCATTATTATTATATTCAGTTAGTATTAAGGTATGGTTTCCTACCCGCAGATTTTCATAAATAGTATTATAGACACTTATTGCAGACATAGGATCTGACATAATTGTTGTAGTTCTTCCAAATTTGTAGTTATGTAATCCAATTTCACCGATCAAAGATGAAATTCCAGAAGCACCATGAATTATTTTTATATCAATTAGATTTTTTTTGGCTCTTACATAAAGTTCAGTGAATGTAGTTGCCATAAAAGGATCTCCATAAGTCAAAATTGCGACATTATTTTCTTTTGATTGAGAGATAATATCACGTGCATCTTCAATAAACCAACGAGGAACTAGTTGTGTACGTTTATTATCAGTATCTAGTAAGAGCTCTAGTTGCCTAATATCGTCATCTTCAATAGAACTAGTAAATCTTTCTATATAGATAAATTTACATTTTTGTAAAGTCTCTAGTGCTAAGAGACTCAGTCCAGAATAACCATTTATACCAAGGCCAATGAAACATAACATATCAGATATTTAATTCGCAGATATTACCTCTAATATTATTTATTCTGGATATTGTGCATTCTGGACATATGAAATAAAGATCTTTTGTAGACTTCAATTACTGAAAGATATTCTTCTATATTTACATGTTCATTAACACTATGAGAAGAATGTGGATCTCCAGGGCCGTATGTAACTACTGGAATTTTAAATGCATTTCCAATAATATTCATATCACCTGTTCCTGTTTTTCTTAGTAATGCAGGTCTTTTTTTACAAATGTCAAGAATAGAGAGAACAAGAGACCTCACTAATGGAGAGGAAAAATCAGTTTCGAATGGCTCAGTAAAATCTTCAATTATAAAATTAGTTTTTATCCCATTTTCTTTTGAAGTTTTTGCAATGAGACTTTTTATAGAATCGAAAACTTGTTGGCAAGTAGTCCCATTTGGGATTCTAATATCCATTGTTATTTTACATTTTTGAGGAGTGACATTGTGACTAGATCCACCTAAAATTTCTGTAAGACAACAACTGACAGAGTTACTTCTTTTTTCTTTCTCATAATTCTTATTTAAAGCATTTTTAATCTCATTCCAAAGATTATAGACTTCTTCAATAGAGTTTTTTGCTAACCATGGAGCACTTGCATGTGCACTGTCTAAAACATCACATATTAATTTAAGAGCTAATCTTCCCTTATAGGAAACTGTAATATTTTCTATACCACTAGGTTCACCAAATATGGCATAATCTATTTCCAAATTATTTTTTACAAGATGCTTACTACCTGTTGCATTTCCTTCTTCATCAACTACACCAGCAAATATTATAGTACCATTTTGTTTAGGGAATTCAGAGGCGGCTAGCAGCATAGCTATTAATGGAGCTTTAGCATCTGAGGCACCTCTACCATACAAGAAGCCATTCTCTATTCTTACAGGAACTTTATTTGGAACGGTATCCATATGACCACAAAGTAATATTCTTGGATACCCGCCTCCTTTGGTGGCAATAATATTTCCCACACTGTCTATATTAGCTTGTTCAAAACCAAGTTCGTTAACACATTTCTCCTTTAATAGATTAGCTAATTGCCCTTCAGATCTAGATGGAGTATAAAGATTAAGTGATTTTTTTAAAAGTTCTATCGCATAGTTAGATGAGACCAATGTATATCTAATTAATTTGGTAGTTTACAGAATAATCTACAATCATATCTTGAATATTGATTCCAGTAATTTTTACGGTATTTTTGAATTCTGTTGTATTATTTACTTCATGTACCAATAGACCTTCTTTTGAACTTTCCATTAAATCTACCCCTACAATCTTTCCACCTACAGCTCTAGAAGATTTAATACAAACTTCTTCCAGTTCATCGGTAATTGGACAGTTTTCAGCTCTACCTCCTAATGCCATATTAGTTTTCCATTCATCTGATTCAGAGTATCTGTAGATAGCAGCAGCTACAACATCACCTACTACTATAGCTCTTATATCACGTGGTGGTCTAGAAACAAATTCTTCTAGATAATATACATGATAAAGAGGAAACATATGTTCTCTATCTTCAAATACACCTTTAGCTGCATCTTTATCACGTAATAATGCTATCAATCTACCCCAGCTTCCTATTGTAGGCTTAATAATAGCAGGATATCCAAAATTTTCTAATGCTGAAAGCGCAGATTTAGGTGAAAAAGCCGTTATTACTTTAGGGGTTCGTATACCGTTTTTTTGTAGTAACATATGGGTAAATAATTTGTTTCCACAAGTTACATTAGTATTTAATGGATTAATAACATTTGCTCCTAATCCTTCTAACGCTGCAGTAGAATGAAGGTTCTTGAAATAACTAACACATCTTTGAATAATGGTTTGATTAGTATACTCAGAAGAGAATGTATTTAAATCTAAGACAATATCTTTGCAATCAATATTCTTTATTTCAATACCTTTTTTTTTGGCAGCTTCATAGATGGCCTTTTCTTCCCATCTTATAGTATCATAAAGAAGTGTGAGAGAAGAAGATGTCTTCTTTCCCTCAGTCACTGTCCCCAATCCTCGCCAACTACTTGAGCGGGTTTTGTAGTAAATCCACCTTCAATTTTTACCAATTCATAGCTTGATCCACAATCTGGACAGGAAACTATTTCACCTTCGATGGAATCTTCTGGTATTTTGATTTCGGCATCACATTCCTCACATTTTACCATATTTTATTCACTCCTTTTTTACATTAAATGTTTCTTCATTAAGTATCTTTCTTTCTAATTTCTCATCAAGAAACAATTCTAATACATCACCCATTCTAAGTTCTTTTAACCCCTTGGCAAGATTTTCTGCTTCACGTATACTTGTATCTAGACCTAGTAAGGATAACAAATATGCCGCACCATTTTTCCCTGCAAGTTCTCCAAACACAATCTTTCTTCTGTTTCCTACAATACGAGGGTCAATAATTTCATACGCAGAAGGATTTCTTAAAATTGCAGCAAGATGAGTACCAGCCTTGTGTTTATAGGCACTATCTCCAACTATAGGTTTAGATTCCGGAATCTCCAAATGTGTATATTGTGAGATAGTCCTTGACAAATCCTTTAACATATGCAATCTTAAATTGTTATCCGATCCATATATTAGGGTCAATGCAATAGAAGTTTCGGCAAGAGAAGGAATTCCTGTCCTTTCTCCAAAACCATCGATCGTAGTATGAATTTGATCTGCCCCAGCTTCACAACCAGACAATGCATTAGCTAATGCTAATCCAACATCATTATGACAATGTACATCCAGAGAACTTTTTGAGGTATCTATTTTATCATACACCATTTTGACTAAATTAAACATTCCATTTGGACGCATTATACCAACTGTATCTGGAATGCTAATTCTTTCTACTCCTAATCTATTCATTTCTTTACACATCTCTAAGAGAAAAGAAGGTTCAGTCCTACTGGCATCCTCCATGGTGAATCGACATTTTAACCCATGCGATTTGATATATTCAATGACTTCAATAGCTCTTTGTTTTGCCTCATCTCTAGAAATTTTTAGCTTTGCACTAAGATGAATATCAGATATACCCATATAGGTAGCTATCCAAGTTGAATTAGTTTTGAGAGCGATGTCTACATCGGATTTTATTGCTCTAACATGAGCAACAATATCTGCTTTTAATCCTTGTTTGATAATCGTTTTTGTGGCTTCCAAGTGATCGGGTGAGACTACTGGACTTATCTCTATTTGATCTACCCCGAATGAATCCAACATCCATGCAATTTGAATTCTTTGTTTGATAGTAAAAGAAACTCCTGGATGTTGTTCTCCTTCCCTTAATGTTGAATCAAGAATTTTTATTTTTTTTTTTTCATGTACTACATTATTGTATTGATGCGCATAATAGTTAGGATCATCTGATTTAAGTATCATTTTAACGATATTACTACATCTTTCGTATGTGATATAAATGTTAACGCAAAAAAATGAAAGTAAACTTCTGAATATTTACTGCGATAAATGGAGTATCAACTATTTTTTAAAGTTTTAAGAATGATCACGGTATTTGTATCTGAAACACCTTCGATTTTTCTAACTTCATCTATATAAGAATTGATCTCAGAAATTTCAGGAGCACTGATAATTGCTGCAATATCATATTGTCCGGTTATTTCATAAACTACATCAACTCCTTCTAAATTTAATAATTTAGAAGTTACTGCTGAGGTGTCAGAGCTTGAGGCAACTGAAATAAGAGTTATTGCGCTGGTTTTTCCCCTATTATTGATCTCAATAGTGAATTTTTTAATGATGTCATTGTCAGTTAAATTTTTAATCCTTCTCCTTACAGCAGATTCGGATAAACCAATAGTATTGGCTATATCTACAAATGGTTTTCTAGCATCATTTTGAAGAATCTTTATTATTTTTTCATCGAATGAATCAATATTATTTAACATCTCTTCTTTCCTCCTCATTAGTTAATAATTTATCCATAATGCTTAAGGTTTTTGCTACCTTTAACTCATCAAGTACCAATGGTGGCAATAATCGAATTATATTTCTCCCTGAGTATAACATAAGAAGACCTTCTTTAATTCCCTCAAATAATACATCCTTAACATCAAATCGTAATTCAAGAGCTAACATTAAACCTAATCCTCGTACATCTCTCACAATTCTATGATTCTCTTTAAGTTGGAACAATCCATTTTTGAAAATATTCCCAATTTTTGCCGCATTTTCAACGAGATTTTCTTCTATTATCGATTCTATAGTGGCTATACCTGCAGAACACGAAAGTGGATTGCCTGCAAAAGTTGAAGAATGTTCTCCAACTTTCATAGCATCTAGGATTTCAGGTTTACAAAGAGTTAAACCCATTGGTAATCCCCCAGCTATACCTTTAGCTAGACACATAATGTCTGGAGTTGTGGACCAATGTTCACCTGCCCACATTCTACCAGTTCGTCCCAATCCAGTTTGTATTTCATCAAAGATTAATACTAAATTATTCTGGTCACAAATTTTTCTTATTTGTTGTAGAGTACCATCAGATGGAACAATTATTCCTGTTTCACCTTGAATTGGTTCAACAATAACGGTTCCGATTGAGTTATCCAAGGATTCTTCAATTTTTGAGGGATTACTGTAAGGCACAAATTTTACTCCTTCTAACAAGGGTTGAAATGATTTTCTATATTTTTCATTATGTGTTACAGATAATGCACCAAAAGTTTTTCCGTGATAACCCCCAGTCATGGCTATTACTCCGCTTTTACCTGTAAATTTACGAGAAAACTTTAAAGCAGATTCAGTTGACTCGGCACCGCTATTACTAAAGAAAACCTTAGATAGTTTTTTTGGGGAAATTTTAGATATTTTTTCTAGGAATTCTAATCTAGTATTGTTATAGATTGACATATGACAAGTTATAAGTTTCTCAGATTGATTTTTTATTGCATTTACTACCCTATCGTTACAATGGCCAATTATTGCGACCCCATAACCACCCATACAATCAATGTATTCTTTTCCAGAAACATCCCAAACAAGAGATCCTTTTCCTTTTGAAATATTGATTGGAAATCTCTGATAAAGATTTCCAAGATAGTTGTCTTCACTCACTTTGTTATCACCGTGCAATTAGTATGAGATATTGCAGACGAGACAGGATTCTCGACGTCACCAGAAGCTATAATTGCTTCCTTGACACCCATATCTAAAGACTCTATACATGCCATAACTTTTTTCTCCATTCCATGACCAATTTTTGGTAAAGATTTCTTTGCTTCATCATACGCCATTTCTTTTACTAATTCATCATTTAGAATTAAACCATTAACATTCGTAATAAAGATTACTTTCTCAGCAGATAATCCACCTGCAATATATGCAGCAGCTCTATCTCCGTCAACATTTAAAAATTCAGTTTCTTCGCTCAAAGCTATTGGAGAAATAACTGGAACAAAATTTCCTTCTAATAACTTGTTAATCAATAGTGGATTGATCTTGTTTATTTTCCCTGTATAACCTCCATCAATTATCATTTTTCTTCCTTTATCATTAACAACAAGAAGCTTTTTCTTTCTTAGAGCTTGAATTGTGGATCCATCAATTCCAGATATGCCTACTGCATTTATCCCATTATTTAAAAGTAATCTGATAATAGTTTTATTTATTTTTCCAGACATCACCATGGTGTATATTTCTGCAGTTTCCTTGTCAGTATATCTACTTTTTACACCTCCAGGAGAAACAATAAATTTTTGTTCTTTTCCCAATTTATTACCAATAATAGTAACATCCTTACCTCCCCCATGAACAAAAACAACCTGTTCTCGTTCTAAGATTTTTTTGAGGTCTGAAATAGTTGATGAATGTAATCCATCTACTATGCTACCACCAATTTTAATTACGATCATACCGGTGTTAGTGGAGTGTATTTTAGGCCATCCATTTCATCAAAACCAAACATGACATTCATATTTTGGATTGCTGAACCTGCTGCACCTTTCATAAGATTGTCAGAAGCTGATAGTGCAACAACTCTATTGTTGTCCTCATCGATATCAAAACCAATATCACAGAAATTGGAACCGATTAAGAATTTTGGGTCAGGAAATTTATACAATCCTTTTTTATCTTTGATAAATCTTATAAATGGCTCGTTTTTGTAAGATTGTCTATAGATTTTCCATAGATCTAATTCACCAATTGTTTTTGTCAAAAAAGTATGATTAGTTGTAAGTATACCTCTGACTATATTAACAGCATGAGGACTCATACTAATTTTTATATCCTTATTAGATAATCTCTTAAGTTCTTGAATGATTTCTCCTGTATGTCTATGTTTGGCAGGTTTATAAGGTCTGATAACACCATATCTCATTGCATGATGAGTGCCTGCATTCGCTTGAGCACCTGCACCAGACGAACCAATTTTACTATCTACAACTATATGATCTGTATCGATAAGATCATTCTCAATAAGAGGTTTTAGTGCTAGTAAAGAAGTCACTGCCATACATCCAGGACATGATACTAATTTTGCTTTTTTAATTTCTTCACGATGAAGTTCAGGGACGCCGTAAACTGATTTTTGAAGTAACTCCGGAAAAGGATGCTCCCATCCATACCATTTTACATAATCTTTAGCATTTTTCAAGCGAAAATCTGCAGAAAGGTCTATTATTTTAATATCTCGTTCGTATAAATTTTTTACAATTTTATTCGCATTTCCATGTGGAACCGAAACAAATACGAGATCACATGAATCAGCAATTTTATCGAGATCCATTGCTGAAAATGTGATATCTATGAATCCTTTTAAACTTGGATGAGCTCTATGGACATATTCTCCAACATGTTGTCTAGAGGTAACCATATCAACTGTTACTTGAGGATGAGTTACCAATAATCGAAGTAATTCACCGCCTACATATCCCGATGCTCCTATAACTCCTACTTTCATTGTTATAAACTATAGATCAGAATATTCCTGCATCTTATGAATTTTTTTATCATTTTAAATATAGCAAAATCTACTTAATTTTTATTTTTTAAAAACTGTTAGAATATACTCAATCATAGAACTTGCTATATCTACATTAGATACTAGCGATGCTCCTCTAAATTCAACATTACTATTAATTTCATGTATAACGAATCCTTTATTTTTATCTTCCATAACATCCACACCAAGAATACCTCCTCCTACTGCATTTGACGCCTTGAGTACAATGTCTTCCAAATCTTTTGTAATGGGTGCCAGCTCTGTATGACCGCCCCTTGCAACATTAGTTCGCCATTCATTCATAGCAGAATATCGATATATTGCAGTAATAATTTGATCTCCTGCAACGATACATCTAATATCTCTTGGTGGTCTATTTATCATTTCTTGAACGTAATAGATCCTAGATAATGCTGAATCATTTTCCTCTCTCATTTCCATGATTATATTTACTGTTTCTTCATTTCGGATAGGAAAAACACCTCTTCCCCAAGAACCAACAAGTGGTTTTAAAACTAATGGAAATCCAAGTTTATTTGTCAATTCTTTAAATGATTCAGCGCTAAAAGTGAAATATGTTTTTGGAGAAGGAATTTCAGATTTCGCCAAAATAAGAGATGTTCTTAATTTATTGCCACAGGTCTCATTTACATCATACTTATTTATTACTTTACGTCTCAAAAATTCTAGACAATATGTTATATACAATCCTCGATAATGACTCAAACATCGTTGAAGAAAAATATCACCATTTATAATATCACTTTGATTTATATCAGTACTAAAAGAAATAGGTTTAGCGTCTATTAAATGAGTAGTTATCCCTTTATTTTTAGCCTTATCGTATAGTTCTTTCTCTTCGAATCTTAGTTTATCATAGATTATAGAAAGTTCCATATTTTTTCAAACTTATTCTCCCCAATCTTCCCCTACTGACTCTGCTGGTTTCAAGTTTACATTACCTTCAGAATTAGATGTTACTTCAAATTCGGCCCCACAGTCAGGACAGGAAACGATCTCCCCCACTACTACATCCGTTAGAATATTTAATTCTCCTCCACAATCTTTACATTCAGTCTTCATTCTATTGTTCATCTCCTTTATTCTCTTTTTTATTTAAATTAATTGCTATAGAATTTGCTGTAATAGATTGCAACCCCCATAATTCAACAAAACCTTTTGCCAGTTGCTGATCAAAAACAGAGTCAGAACTATAAGTTGCCAAGTCATTCTTATATAAGGAAAACTTAGATTCTCTTCCTACAATCCGCAAGGAACCATTTTGCATCCGCATTTTAACTTTTCCTGTAACTTTGTTTTGTGTTGCATCTATAAACTTATCCAAATCATTAAGCAATGGATCTTGCCAAAGCCCAGAATAAGTCATCCAACTCCATTGCTGATCTACAATATGTTTGAAACGCAATTCGTGGGAGGTTAATACCATTTTCTCAAGATCCTGATGGGCTTGAATTAGAACTATTGCTGCAGGACATTCATAAACTTCTCTAGACTTTATACCGATAACTCTATCTTCTATATGATCAACAATTCCTATACCACACGATCCTGCTTTAAAATTAATATAATTTATCAGATCCATAAGATTCATCCTTTTTCCATCCGCTATTATAGGTAGACCGTTTTCATATTCTATTTCCAAATAATCAACATCTGAATTATTAAATTTAATAAATTTGAAACAATCTTCAGGTGGTTCAACAAAAGGGTTTTCTAGTTCTCCACCCTCTATTGATCGGCCCCATATATTCATATCAATACTGTATTTCTTGACTTCAGTGGAAATTGGAATATTATGTTCTTTCGCAAATTGAATTTCTATATCTCTTGTTAAATTCATGTCTCTAATTGGTGCAATTATTCTTAAATTGGGATTAAGTGATCTTATAGTAATATCGAATCTCACTTGATCATTTCCTTTACCTGTACAACCATGAGATATTGTTTTGACATTTTCTTTATTTGATATCTCCACTACTTTCTTTGCAATAAGGGGCCTTGCTAATGCAGTTCCCAAAGGGTACTGGTTTTCATACAAGCCGTTCGCTTTTATACAATGAGTGATATATTCATTTATGAATTCTTCTTTAGCATCGACATAATAATGCTGAATCGATCCTATTTCTTTAGATCTCTTTTCGATTTCATCGAAATCTTCATTTTGGCCACAATCTACTGTTACTGTAATAACATCAAGATCATGTAAAAGCTGCAAATATTTTATACATACAGAGGTATCCAATCCACCGGAATATGCTAAAATGCATTTATCTTTAACCATAGTTAGGCGATGCGAATAGAGTTATTATATTTATATTTTTGTTTTCAGTCATTCATTAAACTTGCTATAAATTTTATTTTGTAAAACAAAATAATATAATAATAAATGATAAATGCCATTTTATTAACTATATAATTGAAAATTTGTATAGAAGATACACAATCGATGAAATAAAAAACAAGGTGATTGAAACATTGGCTAACCAAGAAGATGGAATGTCTAGTATGGAATTGGCAGATGCCATTCATGTTAATAGAATGACAATAACAAAATATCTTAATATTTTATCAGCAATCGGTTTAATAAAAAAGAAAAAAATTGGTTCGATTAATATATGGACAAGAGAATCAGGCGTAGATGATATAGAATTTCCTTTGAATTATATTCATATACAACAGAAATTTTTAACTGCTTTGCTTGGCTATAATAAAAGAGAATGTAGTAAAATATTACTTAATATTATTTATTCGGATACTGAAATTTTAAAAATATTTAAAGAAATAATGATTCCATCATTAAATACTATAAATGGACTTTATAACAGAGGTAGGTTAGGTAAAACCGAACTTATTTATTTGAATAGCTTATTATTTGACCTTTTAACTGTAATTGAAATACATTATAAACCTATAGAATATAACAAGAATATTCACAATATTTTTATTGCTGGAAATGAAGATCAGATATTATATTCGAAGATGCTATCATTAGTCTCTGAAGTTTCTAATTGTGAGACTATATACCTTGGAAATATAGGGCAGCATATAGACCCTTTTTTTGATATCGATTTACAAAGACATATTACTAAAGTTTGGTTACATAAGAAAGGGACGAAAATTATTTTTTTATTTTGTTCAGATGAGAGTTCACTGAAATTTTTATTTAGTACTGCGGACTATATAAAAAGAAAAATGACTGAGATAATAAAAATAGTATTATTTATAAATCCAGAAATGTTAAATTTGACAAAGGATTTAAAATTTGATTTCATTGCTTCAGATCTTAATTTATTAATTATATGGTTAGAAGAGTTGATTAAACAAATTAGGTCTAAAATTTAATTAACTTTAGAATTAATCTAATAGTTGATAATATCATATTTTGTATTTATTACAGAGTTTATTTAAAAAATTTAATCCTCGCGTGATTTCCTTTTTATAATTTCTATCTAACATAGGTTCCAAACCAATGTAATTGGTATACTGTATCTTCTTTAATGTTTTTAATATAGAATTAAAATTAATATGACCTAGTCCTGGCATTCTTCTGTTGTTATCTGCGAAATGAATATGTTTTAAAAAAAGTTTTGATTTGTTGATACTATCAGAAAAATCCTTTTCTTCAATATTCATATGATAAGTGTCCAATAATATTGAGAAATAATCATTATTAAGTTTGGACATAATAAAGATTGCATCTGCAGTATTACAACAAAAGGGAGTCGAATATCTATTTAGTGGTTCTATCAAAAGAGATACTCCAAAATCCTTTGAAAAATTAGTAAGTTCTGATAATACACCTATTGATCTTTTTAGTAATTTCATTTTTTCTTTATTTGAGATCATTTCATGATTCCGATCTATTTTCGGATCATAATCAGACAATAGACAAATATTAAAAATCGAACCACCAAAAAAATTACAAAGTTTTACACATTCTTTAATATAATTTTTGGAATAAGATAGAAGATGTACATCGGAAGTAAGGAGAATCGGAGTTATCATTCCTTTTGATGCTGTCCATTTACCAGTTACACCAAGAACAGAGATGTTATACGTATTGAAAAGTTCTAAATTTTTTCTAGAAGAATTTGAAGGATCACCAGAAATTTCAATATTGCGTATACCTAATTCTACTAAACTTTCTATTGTATTTTCTAATGATTCTATATTTGTAAATGAATCAATAGTGATTGAAAAAGTAACCAAACAAATCACTAGATAAGCTTCCCTATAGTATATTCTTAAGATATTTTCCTATTTGAACAACATCTAATGAATTAGCCGAGTCTTTTTTGAGGTTGGATCGAATATTTGATGTATAAAACGAATATCCTTCTTCTTCTTCTTCTGTTGGCATATTAACTGGTCTTCCATGTGATCCCTTTAACAAGCTTGTATCAAAAGGAATACATCTTTTTTTAGAATCAATAAATAATTCCAATGGATCATACCCAGGTTTTCTGTGTATATCTACCATCCTAGTAAAAGAAGGCGCCATCTTTTCTTCATACCACCAGTAATAGCTAAACCATTTATCACGATTAGCGACAACAATAATGTCTCCCGCTCGTTCATGATCAATATTAAAAAATTTCTTTTCTCCTCCGGTTATTATAATATCTATATCAGAATTATTTTTTAAAATATTTACGATTCTTTCTAAATCTTGATTAGATTTTAAATAAATATTAGCTATCTGATGATCTACTACCGCAAATGCTTTACTAAATTCGAAATCTACGTATTCTTTGTCTCCAATTTTTCTCACATTTAAAAGGCCATTATTTCTCAAAATAATATTTATAGGGATTGCACCATTAACGTCGTTAAAAGAATATTCTGAAAAAATAATAAATTGTGTATTTTCGTAAATTTGACTCTTTTTTGTTGAATCTATTATTTTTTCTACAATACTGTCTGCCAAAACTAGATCATCGGAAACTTGATTACTATCTTTTCCATATCGTTGGGCAGAATAATCAATATGTGGAATATATGTAAACATAAAATTTGGTTTACTTTTTTCTATGGTATATTGTGTTGCTTTTGTAATCCAGTCACTTGATAAGCGAGACGCTAAAGGTCCCCAATATGAAGAAAGATCAAATTCTCCAATTTGTTTCACTATTTCTTCATAGTAACCTACTGGTTTAGAATAACACCACATTTTCATCTCATTTTCTAAATGAATAGGTTTTGGAGTTATAATAATATCCGAATTTGCATATAACGTATTTTGCCAGAAAAGAACAGCCGTTTTTAAATCAAGATTCTTGTTTTTTATAAAATCCCAAATTCGTGGTACTTGTACTAAACTACTATATTGTTCCCAAAATAATACATTATAAGTACTTCGATCCATAAACCCATTAGAAATTATACCGTGTCTATTGGGATATTCTCCCGATAAAAAGCTTGTTTGTACTGTAGATGTGACTGCAGGAAAAACAGGCTTCATTTTAGAAGATTCTCCTTTTTCAGCTAAAGCAGAAATAGTAGGCAGTAAACTAGAATTAAGATGTTTTTCTTCTAAACCAACGATATCAATAACAATAACATGTTGAATCATAAACAGATTTAAACAATGAGTAATTTAAATAATATGTTCATCATAGTTCAGACAAAGAAAAGTGTCCTTAAAATAAAATAAAATTTACTCAAGTCATATAGATCCTTCTCGATAAAACAATGATAGGAATTATTAATACTAAGGCTAAAATAAGACTATAATAAACTCCTATAATATCAGTCATGAAAATGATATCCAGAATAACGATCGTAGTTATTAACAGAGATACAGATTTTTGAGTGGTTGCGATTTTTGTTAACAAACTTATGTGAGAATAAACTATAAAACAAGAAAATATTATCAATGGAATTAAGATGGAATAATTAAATGTACCAACAATTATAAAGATACCTATTGTAAATATGAGAACATAAATAATTATGAATGGAAGACTATTCCGAAGATCAAAGAAAAAGTTTTTAGTTTCATTCCAACTTAAAATAGTAATAGATGATACATACAAAAATTCTGATAATAATGGAATAATAAACCGTGTATCAAACATACCTCCAGCTATAAAAAAGATTGATTGACTAGCTCCTAAAAGAACATTTAAGCTTCTTATAATCCCCATGTTAATACAACCCCAAATTGTATTTTTTAATAATCTATTATACAAGAAAATCAAAGTGACCATTGTTATAGTAATTATAAGTGTATACCCTCCTATAATAAATGAGATAATTATAGAGTACGAAAAAGATATGTATATTAGAATTAAAGCATTTTTTTTTGATATTTTATTTGATGGCAAAGGTCGAGATGGTCTCTCCTTTTCATCTATTTTTATATCAAAATAATCATTTTGTATCATACCACCGATATATAAAAAAGCAGATATTGAAATTAATTCAAAAATAACATAAAAATCAAAATGGTCTATGCTAGTAAAGAAAATATAACCCAATAAAATATTTGAAACAGTAGTGAAAATATTGGGAATACGTACTAATTTAAAATAATTTATTATAGTAGATGACATACTCATAATTAATTCCTTTAAATTCTAACAGTATGGTAAATCTTCATTGTGTAAAAATCTTCTGTATCTAAACAATAAAATTCTATTTATTAGTTAAACCCCTTTGATTTCATATTGAAATCATTTGAAATGATATAATTATAGACTAGTTAGACGATCTTCTTCTATTCCGCAGTGGATATTTACAGCATGGACACCTATTTCCATCATACTTTATATAAATAGCACACTCTGTACATCGTTTAAAATTTTGAGCATATAAAGAGTATTTTCCTCCTTTTTTGCTACCAAATCTACTACAATATCCTTTACAGCTCAAATTACCACTTATAATGGCCGTTGAATTAATTATTTTTGATGTTTACATTGCAAGTGTTTGTATGACATTTCATTTTAATATTGATATTTCAGTTTAGCTTCAGTGATTCAGATAGTGCCCTAATTTTAAAGATTGAGTAGATTCTTTTAATTACTACTAATTTAATTCCAATCGTTGATATCAAGATATTTAAGGTTAAATAAAAAATATGTTATCTAAAAAATAATCTTAGTAATAATAAATACCAGAAAATTTTTGAATATAAATGAAGACATCATATTTTTCTATATTAATATGATTAAAATCTAAATAATTCTATCTATAATTACTTCGAGGTCTATGAGATTAAAAAAGAAAATTTAAATCTAACGTATTGAGTTTATAGATCCTACGCTTATCTATACTTAAATATTTAAGCATGTAAAGATAAGTAATAGTATGAAAATTCAAGCTTATGCAGCTCAACAAATAGCTGGAAAACTCGAACCATTTGAATATGATCTTGGTCCTCTAAAATCTGACGAAGTAGAAGTTGATGTTGAATATTGTGGTATATGTCACAGTGACTTGCATATGCTTGATAATGAATGGGGGATAACACAATATCCATTTGTTCCTGGACACGAAATTATTGGAAAAGTTTCTGCAATCGGTAATATGGTAGAACATTTACAAATTGGTCAATATGTTGGTGTAGGCTGGCGTTCACGCTCATGTTTAATTTGTGACCAATGTAATAGCGGCCATCATAATCGTTGTTTAAAAGCTGAAGATGTGATTGTTGGTAGATATGGAGGTTTTGCTAATAAAGTACGATGTCAAGCTGTATGGACTTTTCCATTATCAGCAAATATAGATATTAAAACTGCAGGTCCATTATTTTGTGGAGGAATAACAGTTTTTAATCCAATTGTTCAAAATAATATAAAACCACCAAATCATGTAGCTGTCGTTGGAATCGGTGGTTTGGGCCATTTGGCTATTAAATTTCTCAAGGCATGGGGTTGTGAGGTTACA